>JAAXJC010000030.1:3250-31954 GCA_012270045.1 Luminiphilus sp. | reverse complement strand
ATCGACGATCCGTCTAATCAGGGTCTGAACCTCGTCGTGGGTCACCGCCGGGCCCAGTCGTTGCCCCAGTACAGCGCCGTGCTGGTCCCGTCCGCCAACAGTCAGCTGGTACCAGGGCTGGCCTTTTTTCTCCACACCGAGAATTCCAATGTGGCCGATGTGATGGTGTCCGCAGGCATTCATGCAGCCGGATATCTTTATTTCCATGGGGCCTATCGCCTGCTGCTCATCCAGATCGGCGAAGGTTTCATGGAGTGCTTCGGCCAGGGACAGGGACGGCGCGTTGGCGAGGCCGCAGAAGTCCAGCCCGGGACAGGCGATGCTGTCTGAAATCAGGTTGATGTTGGGGTGGGCGAGGTCCTGGACTGCCAGGGCCCTCCATAGCGACTCAAGGTTTTCGCAGGCGACATGGGGCAGGACCAGATTCTGATCGTGGGTAGTCCTTATCTCCGATTGGCTGAACTGTTCTGCCAGGTCTGCCACGGCTTCCATCTGGGCCGCGGTCAGGTCCCCCGGCGCCGTGCCCGGTCGTTTCAAAGACAACAGCACGACACGGTAACCCATGACTTTGTGCGGCCGGGTGTTCTGTTTCAGCCAGCGCTGAAAGTGGGCATCCTGGGGCAGCGGCGCAGGTACCGTCGATTGCAGACCACTGTCAAAACACCCCGCCAGGGCCTCAAGCTCGCCGGTATCGATGGCCAGTGCCGGATCATGGTCAATCAGATAGCGCTGGGTAACACGCTCCCTGAACGTTTCCAGCCCCAGGGCATTAACCAGTATTTTGATCCGGGCTTTGTATTTGTTGTCCCGGCGTCCGGCGAGGTTGTACACCCGCAGCACCGCGGTCAGCCAGTTCCGAAGTTCCACCAGGGGCAGGTCCGCCAGCAGTCGGCGGCCAATCACCGGGGTGCGACCGAGGCCGCCACCGACCCATAGGTCAAAGGCCAGGCCGTGGACGGCATGTTGCTTCAGGCGGATACCGACATCGTGGACTTCAATGGCCGCCCGATCTTCGTCGGTGGCGGTCACGGCGATCTTGAACTTCCGTGGCAGCGACGCGAACTCGGGGTGCAGTGTCGACCACTGGCGAATCAGTTCGCAGACCACCCGGGGATCCACCGCCTCGTCGGGCACGGTACCCGCCAGGGGATCGGTGGTTGTGTTTCGGATACAGGCGCCACTGGTCTGGATAGCGTGCATCTGGACCGTCGCCAACTCCGCCAGCACCCCGGGCACCTGCTCCAGATCCAGCCAGTTGAACTGGATATTTTGCCGCGTGGTGAAGTGTCCGTAGCCCCGGTCATAGCGCCGGGCGATATCCGCCAGCTTGCGCAACTGGTAACTCGCCAGGGTGCCGTAGGGAATGGCGACACGGAGCATAGGTGCATGGCGTTGCAGGTAGAGTCCGTTTTGCAGGCGCAGGGGAGCGAACTGTTCATCGCTGAGCGCACCGCCGAGGTAGCGCTCCATCTGTTCGGCAAACTGGTTGACGCGGGCATCAACAATGGCCTGGTCAATACTGTTATAGGAATACATGGAACGCGGTTAACTGGGGAACACACCGCGCACCTTAGCGGGGGCCAGCTGGGATTAAAAAGAATATAAAATAATTTTTATATTTCTTTTTGCGATATACCGCTTTGGGGCGCTGTAACACCCCCGCGTGATTGTGGGGTGCTGCCGCGGCACCGCCAGGGCATCAGCAAATCGACGCTGGGTTCCCTGTCACTCCCTGGGTGATGGGTCGCTCCCCGGGAGACTGGTCACGGCAGCACCGGGTTGCCGGTACAACCTGGGAACCGCATCAGTAACAGGGGACTTGTGTCTCAGGACAGGCCGGCTTCCCGGCGCAGGGTGTTGGAGCGTTTGTCGGGCCCGTCATGGCTCCAGCCAGGGGCCCGGAACAGATAGGAAAGCTTGTCACGCCAACGGTCGGCCCGAGCCACGTCCCGGGTCATATTTTTGTACTCACCAAAGGCCACGTCCAGGACCTTGTGGGATTCAATGTTGCGAGTGAGGCCGTAGCGCACCGGTTCCGACACCTGTTCCTGGCTAAAAGTGCCAAACAGCCGGTCCCAAATAATAAGGGTGGCGCCGTGGTTGCGGTCCAGATAGCGGGTGTTTGAGCCGTGGTGTACCCGGTGATGGGAGGGTGTGTTGAAAATGAACTCATACCACCCCGGCATCCGATCAATGGCCTCCGTGTGCAGCCAGTACTGGTAGATAAGACTGATACTCATCATGGTTACGATCATGACCGGATCAAAGCCCAGCAGAGCCAGCGGGCACCAGAACAGGTACTTGGAGATTCGTTCGCCCACGCCCTGTCGCAATGCAGTGCCCAGGTTGTAGTACTGGGAGTTGTGGTGTGAGACATGTCCCGCCCACATCCAGCGCACCTCATGGTTGCCCCGGTGGAACAGGTAGTAGGTCAGGTCGTCCAGGAAGAACAGCAGCAGCCACCAGGGCGCCGTTCGTCCTACCCAATCGCTGAGCGGCGACAAGTCGTAGCAAACGAACATCAATGTGATACCCAGGAACTTGGGGATCAGGTCCACAAAAACCGTGAGCACCATGACGCGCATGGACGCCCAGAAGTCCTGTCCCTCGTAGACCGCTCTGAATTGCTTGCGCGCCCACAGCCACTCGATTAACAGAGCAGCAAAAAAGACCGGCAGTGCCAGCATGACCAGATCGTCCTGCATTACCGCCATGACACGCTCAAACATGGTTGCTACCTGTGTGGTCCAGTCCCGAAGTGTAGTGGAATCTGCGTACAGGGTGTCACTTACCTTTTTGCTGCCCTAGGAAGCATGTGCTGCTTATTGGGCCAGCTGCCAGCCCCAGTTTTCGGCCATGGTATTGCGCAGGGTCATTGGAAGTGGTGCGGTCACACCGTCTCCCCAGGCGTCGAGATAGCTGATATCCGGTTGCTGGCGGCTGCGCAGGGTATGAATAAACTTCAGTGTGCGGAAGCCGTCGAACCAGACCGACAGGTGATCCAGGCGGGCGGCGGGGGTAGCGCCGTGCTGTCGGGCGTGGCGGATTGCTGCGGGCAGTCCCATCTCCTCCAGGATACTGAGGGTCAGGGTGCTCAGGGGTGCGGCCTCACTTTGCCCTGCGCCCTGGAGCCATGGCGGTTCCCCGGCCTCCAACCATTGGGGAAACCGATCCAACACCGTTTTTAGTTCCCGGAAATTATCCGGATGGTAAAACCGCCGTTCCTGTTTCGGGTCATCGCCCTGCAGCAGTTGCTGCACCCCAGGGCCGGTGCCGAAGGGCACCCGGGAGGAGGCCCGGGCCTCTATCAACACCGGCGGACCCGGAGGGCGCAGGACATCCCCCTGCTTGGCCAGTTTGTTCATCAGGTAGAAGTCTTCGCCCCCGGCCCGAAGCGGCACGCCGCGAACCGCGGCATAGGCCGACGCATTGAAGCCGCAGCAACTGCCCAGGGTATGGAATGCATAGGGTGACTGGGCGGCCTCCAACCCGCGCACATAAGCGTGCAGCCAAATTTCATAGATAAGGGTGGCGACGCCCAGGGCTGTGGCCGGGTCGGCCTCATGTTGGAACGGCAGCGTGAATGCTGCGCCCTCCCGGGGCCAGGGAAAAGTAAGAAAATGCTCCGGCCAGCGGGCATCAGCATCACTGGAAAGAATCCAGGGGCAGGTCACCTGTCCACTGGCAATCAACCACAACGCGAGATCACAGCCGACACGGCGGGCCCGACCCACACCCTGCCGTGCTGGCGTAGGTCCCTCCAGGTATTCGAGGTCAAATACCAGGATGTCAGACTTGTTCGGAATCCGGCAGAGCTGCAGCCAGGGGGTGATGGTCTTTACCGCATGCCTGCCCAGTTGCTGTCGCAACGGGGTGTTTGCATCCGAGTCGGCGCTGCTGTCGGGACGGTTGATGACACAGATCACCAATAGGTCCCGGTCAGCAGAGCGATTTGGCAGGCGTTCTGTCATGGCGGCGGGCTCGGCAAAGCAGGGCACCACCATGACCCTGGCCCAGCGGCCATTGAGTTCCGGGCGCTGGGGGAGGATGGCGTACTGGGCCAGGTAGTTTGTTACCAGTGCCGCGTGGCTTTTGCTCAATGCAGTGCGGCGCGCAGGGGCAGGTCCCGGATTATCTCCCCTTCGGCGTCCAGCAGCGCCTGCCAGCGGGATTCGATCACCTCGGCGGAAAAATACTCTTTGGCGAGATCGAGGAACAGTTCGAAATGCCGGCATTCCGATCGGGTGATGGACCGGTAGAAATTCTTGAGATCGCCTTCGGGCAAGGCCTCCGCCACCAGTCCGAAGCGCTCTGCGCCCCGGGCTTCGATAACGCCGGCGGTTAGCAGTCGATCCAGCAGGTAGACGTCGGAGCCCTGCCTGATCAGGGCGCGGATGGCGTTGACGTAAGGGTCTTTTTCATCGGCTCCAAGCACCAGCCCTCGGCTTTGGACCAGCTTCACCACCTCACGGAAATGCACCATTTCCTCGACCGCGAGGTCGGTCATGGCCGCCACCAGT
Organism: Luminiphilus sp.; assembly: GCA_012270045.1. GTDB lineage: Bacteria > Pseudomonadota > Gammaproteobacteria > Pseudomonadales > Halieaceae > Luminiphilus. The sequence goes on along the minus strand of JAAXJC010000030.1, from coordinate 27,434 downwards.
CGGGTTCGATCCGGGTAATGGGACACCATGGACAGTGCCATACCGGAAGCTTTTTTCTCGGCGGCGGCATGATCGAGAAGAAAACGATCGAAGTCGTCCATGACGGCCTGGACCCAGCCGGGCGGTGAGGCGTGTTTGAGGGGGGTATCAGTCATGCGGATGTTGGCACAGGGTGGACTTACAAGTGTAACCCACCCATTGCAGCTGGGGTTTGTAGCGGTCCCGTCAGGGACCGGCCGGATTCTTGGTCGCTGTTCTTACCAGCCCGTCCAACCGGGCCCCCTGACCACGCGTCCGGGTGTCGCCCCCGTGTGTGTTCCGTTCCGGATGACCGCCGTGCCGTTGATCAGCACCTCCTCAATGCCTTCCGAGTATTGGTGTGGCTCCTGGAAGGTAGCACGGTCGATGACGGTAGCCGGATCGAAGACCACGATGTCGGCGAAATACCCCTGTTTCAAAAAGCCACGCTGGCGCAGTGACAGGTTGGTGGCGGGTAAGCCGCTGGCCCGGTGAACAGCCTGTTCCAGTGTAAGCAAACCCAGTTCCCGTACATAGTGACCCAGTATCCTGGGGAAGGTGCCGTAGGTGCGGGGGTGGCGGTGATTCAAGAGTTGCGAGCCCTCGGCGGCAATGGCAACGGCATCGGTACAAAAGCTGACCCAGGGTTGCTGTACCGCCTCACGTACCACGTCCTCGGACTGGTTGAAGTACATGGCACCAACACGGGTGCCGTCGGCAATGACAAGGTCCATGGCGGTTTCCTCAGGGCTGAGGCCGCGCTGGTCGGCGACCTCTGCCAGGGTTTTACCGGCCAGGTGTTTCAAATCGGGATTGCGGAACTCCACCAGCATCACCGCTTCGGCACCGGCACTGGCCAGCCGGTTATCCCACTGGTCCGAGTCCTCGCGCATCTCCCGGGCGAGTCGCTGCCGTGTCTCCGGGTCCTGCATACGTTCAATCCACTTGTCGATACCCCCGGCCTTGACCCAGGCCGGCATGATGGCATCCAGTCCCGTGGAGCCCGCGGGATAGGGATACATATCCGCGGTGATGCGCAGGCCCTCGGCGCGCGCGGATTCAATGCGCTCCAGCACCTCACCGAAACGCGGCCAGGACGGCGGATGGGCTATCTTCAGGTGATAGACCTCGGCGGGGATGGCGGCCTCCCTGGCTATGGTGATGAGTTCTTCCAGGGCCGGAAATATCTGTTTGCCCTCGTTGCGCAGGTGGGAGGCGTAAATGCCGCCGTACTCCGAAGCCGCGCTGGCGAGGGCAATGAGTTCATCGGTTTCCGCGAAGCTCGCCGGGGTGTAGATCAGTGATGAGGCCACGCCCACGGCCCCCTCTCGCATGGCTTCCCGCACCAGTTCCTGCATGGTCTGTAATTGTGCCGGTGTCGGGTCGACATCGTCGCGCCCCAGGACATGGATTCTGGGCGTTGTGGCACCGATGAAGGAGGCGACGTTGGGCGACACGCCCCTGGACTCCAGAAATTCCAGATACTCCCCAAGGGAGGTCCAACTGGGTTCTATTCCCCCCCAATACTTGGGAAAGTCCTGTTTCATGGCGGCGCTGAGGGGCCCCATCGAATTACCTTCCCCAAACACCTCGAGGGTGATGCCCTGGGAGACATCACTGATGCCGCGTCCATCCTCAATCAGACTGGTCACACCCCAACCAATCATGTTGATAAAACCCGGACTGACGGCTTTGCCAGTGGCATCTATTACGATATCGGCGGTGGCCTCCCCCAGGTCACCCAGGGTGTGGATTCGATCACCCCTGATGCCCAGGTCGGCGGCGTAGGCCGGATCGCCGGTGCCGTCATAGATCGTGCCGCCCAGGATCAGCGTGTCGTAATGCTGTTGCTGCTGGGGGCCACATGCGGCCAGGGCCATCAGCAGCAAAGGGCCAGTCAGGGCGTGGATGATGGCTTTTACGCTGGGCATGATGCGCGCTCCTACGGTACCTTCCTGCACAAGGTAGCACCCATAGGGTAGCCAGGGCAGCCCGACGCGGGCGGGCACGTTGCTGCAACGTCATTGGTGTGGGGGTTGGGCGGTTTATCGACCCTGTTGCTGGCAGCCCGGTGCGGGCCCTGGCCTGCAGCCCGCTGCTTGTGCCCCGGTGACCCGGCGCAGCAAAATGTTTGATCCGGTGCGCTACGCCCGGTGGTGTTTTTGGAGGGCGGTTTATCGGGAGCGAGGTTTGCCCTGAAAGCTCAGGAGGAGAAAATGAATAAAACTGGGAACGGCGCTTCTTACCGTGCAGCAAAGGCAGTTGCTTATGCCCTGACGTTGCTGTGGGCAGCCCAGGTTCTGGCTACCCCCGATCTCAAGGCCATCATGGCCAACCCCGACTGGATAGGCTCCCCGGTGGAGGCGGCCTGGTGGCAACTGGACGGCAGCGGCTATCACTACCGGGCCAAGCGCGAGGGCAGCAGCGTTCGCGACATTTTCAGGATGCTGAAGTCGGAGTCCGGTGCGCAACCGTTGTCAGCGGCCCAGCGGGCGGTGAGCGACGGCCCCGATCCTGAGGTTCACCATGCCAGTGGCCAGGCTGTGAGCATCCTGGATGGAGCCCTGGTGCTGCGGGATCTTGATGATGGCAGTCATCGGGTGTTGTTTGCCGGGGACAGCCCGGCGACCCGGCCCCAGTTTTCAAACTCCGGTGACGCGGTATTTTTCAAATACCGTGATCAGTGGTGGCAGGTGCAGACGGCGGATGGCGCGGCACGGGCGATGACCCAGATCATTTTTTCCGACCCTGACCACGAGGCTTCCGAGGACGCACTCGCCCGGGAGCAGTTGCGATTGTTCAGCACCCTTGAGCGCGAGCGACGCTGGCAGGAAGAGCAGTTCCAGAGCCAGCGCCGCTGGGCTGCTGGCGCAGACCTGGGGCCCACGCCCTGGTATCTGGGCGCGGGTAAGAAAATGGTGGACAGCGCTCTCTCACCCGACGGGCGCTGGTTGCTGGCCGTGGTCACGGCGGACGGAGACGACAATGGGCCGGCGGATAAAATGCCCCACTACGTCACGCGCTCGGGCTATGTCGACGTAGAGGATGTGCGCAGGCTGGTGGGCCGCAAGGTGCCCAAACCCCAGAGCCTGTGGCTGCTCGACCTGCAGTCCAGAGACTACGTCGAACTCTCCATGGACGAGCTGCCCGGTATCGATGTTGACCCTCTGGTGGAATTGAAGCGCCAGCAGGATATTGTGCCCCACGATGCCGATCAGCCCAGGCCGGTAACCTTTGACCGGGTGGTCTGGCACCCCCAGGGCGGACAGGCCCTGGTACAGGTACACGCCATTGACAATAAAGATCGCTGGACCCTGCGTCTCGCGGCGGAGTCCCAGGAACTAAAACTGTTGGATCATCTCCATGATCCGGCCTGGGTCAACTGGCAGTTCAACGAATTGGGCTGGATACCCGGGGGTGACCGGGCCTGGTGGTTATCCGAGGCTTCCGGATACAGCCACATCTATGCGGAGTCCGGGGATGATGATGTATCGCAGCTGACCTCGGGCCTCTTTGAGGTGTCCGGGGTGACCTGGCTACCCAACGGGGGGTCCGCCCTGGTGATTGCCAACCGGTCCCATCCCACCGAGTACGACCTCTATCAGCTGGACCCCGGGTCCCCCGATCTGCGCCGTCTCACCGAGCAGCGCGGCATTGAGGACTACGCATTGCACCCCAAGGGTGAGCAGGTGCTGCTGCGCTACTCATCGACCTACAGTCCCAGCCAGGCCGCGGTACTGGATCTGGCTTCCGGGCGCATTACCCAGGCCACCGACACCTTGTCAGAAGCTTATGTCGCCATGGCCTGGCAGCAGCCGGAGATCGTGGCGGTGCCGTCCCATCACGGGGCGGAGCAGCCCATCTGGACCAAGTTTTACCCGGCCCGCAGTACCGCCCCGGGTCCGCGACCCATTGTGGTTTTTGTTCACGGCGCGGGTTATACGCAAAATACCCACCACAAATTTCCCTACTACTTCAGGGAGCAGATGTTCCACAACCTGTTGACCGCCCGGGGCTACCATGTACTGGACATGGATTACCGTGCCAGCCGGGGCTATGGCAGGGACTGGCGCACCGCCATTTACCGACAGATGGGTACCCCGGAACTTGAGGACCTTCTGGACGGGGTGCGCTGGCTGGTGGAGGAGCATGACGGCGACCCAGAGCGTGTCGGTGTTTACGGTGGTTCCTACGGGGGGTTCATGGCGTTCATGGCGTTGTTCAAGGCGCCCGAGGTTTTCGCCGCCGGTGCCGCCCTGCGCCCGGTTACCGACTGGCGACACTACAACCATCCCTACACCGCCAATATCCTCAATACCCCCGAAGTGGACCCGGAGGCCCACCGTCGAAGTTCGCCCATAGAGTTTGTTGAGGGTTTCAACGGCGCCCTGCTGATCAGTCACGGCATGCTGGATGACAATGTGTTTTACAAGGATTCGGTGCGCCTGGTGCAGCGCCTTATTGAGCTGGAGAAGGAAAATTGGGAACTGGCGTCCTATCCCCTGGAGCCCCATGGCTACGTTCACCCAGAGGCCTGGCTGGATCAATATCGGCGTATCCTCAAGCTCTTTGAGTCGAACCTTAATTCGGGTTCCGATGGCTAGGAGCCGGGGCTACTGCGTGTTCGGGGTGACGTGGTGTACGCCGGACTTTGCCTTCATACTCGGGGCCCCGCAGCGGGGGTGCGATGGTACCCGCATTTGTCGGGCTACAAATATGGATAACGGTTAGCGAGGTTTAAGTTATGTTCAGCCACATCATGGTAGGTGCCAACGACATCGAGGCTTCAAAGGCTTTTTATGATGCAACCCTTGGGGCGCTGGGATACGGCCCGGGCATCACCGACGAGAAAGGTCGGGTTTTTTATATGACGGATACCGGCATCTTTGCCATCAGCATGCCCATTGACGGTGCCCCGGCGGGGCACGGCAACGGTTCTACCATCGGCTTCGCCGCCGGCAGCACCGATGCGGCGGATGCCTGGCACGCGGCGGGTGTCGCCAACGGTGGTGTCAGCTGCGAGGATCCCCCCGGCGTCCGGGAGGGTGGTATGGGTCCGCTCTACCTCGCTTACCTGCGTGATCCTGCGGGTAACAAACTCTGCGCCCTGGTGCGCGTATAGCCAAAACGTCTGTTTGTGTTTGGGGCCGGCAAGCGCTGGCTCCTGCCATTTTGCGGTTGCTAAATTGATTTGAACTTGCAGTTACGATCGGCTAGCCTCGGCTTGCGGTAAAGTGTGTAAAAAGATTAACCGTAAATAAAGGAGTATTTATGTTTGAAAACATGGACGTCGTAGCCATGGCCGATACGTACGTCGTACCCTGGGCCATCAACCTTGTTCTCGCCATTGCCATTTTCATCGTGGGCCGAATTGTTGTCCGCGTACTGGCTGGTGTGCTGGTCAAGTTCCTGCACAAGTCGGGCATGGACGAGATCCTGGTCAACTTCATTGCATCGATTACCCGCACCATTTTGTTGCTGGTTGTCGTCATTGCCTCGTTAAACCAACTGGGCGTCGATACCACCTCTTTGATCGCCCTGGTCGGTGCGGCTGGCTTGGCGGTTGGCCTGGCTTTGCAGAACTCACTGCAGAACTTTGCGGCCGGCGTCATGCTGATTATTTTCAGGCCCTTCAAGTCCGGGGACTTCGTCGAAGTGGCGGGTACCGCAGGTGTGGTTGAGATGATCGGCATTTTCAGCTCCACCCTGCGTACCGGCGACAACCGGGAGATGATCATTCCCAATGGCGCTATTTACGGCGGCACCATCACCAATTATTCGGCCCGGGATACACGCCGTGTCGACATGGTGTTTGGCATCGGGTATGACGATGACATCAAGAAGGCAAAGGATCTGCTGCACGAGATTATCAGCGCCGATGATCGGATCCTGGCGGATCCCGCACCGGTAATTGCCGTGTCAGAGCTGGCCGATTCCTCGGTCAATTTTGTGGTCCGGCCCTGGGTCAATGCTGCCGACTATTGGGCAGTGCTGTGGGATACCACCGAGAAGGTGAAGCTGGAATTCGACGCCAACGGCGTCTCCATTCCCTATCCCCAGATGGACGTGCACCTGCCCGACAAAGCCGATTGAAGCACAGGTCAGTCGAGTCTGGGCTGGCCGAACAATGCAAGAAGAGCCCCCGCATGACGGGGGCTTTTTTATGGGTCGCTGTAAGGAAGGGACGGGATGCTGTTGCTCCACATGGGTCGCTAACTGCAGTGGTGATGCCGGGGGTCGGGTTGGTCCGGGGCCCCCGGCACAGCGGGCTCGTTATTGGCCCATACGCAGGATGAAATACATCTTCTGGTCGTAGTGGTCTGAATTTCTCAGTGCCATGGGGCACTCCAGCATGGAGTGGCCCTGATACATGGATGAAAAGCTCATATCGCAGAGATCCTCGTTACCCACCCAGGTGCCAAAATAACTCCAGTCGAAGTATTCGCCACCACGCCATTCCACGGCCTGATTGCGGGCGCCCGCAGAGTGATAGGCGACGGCGCCGTCACTGTGCCAGGGCAGGAAGTACCAGGCGGCATTCAGCGTGCCGTCGTCACTACCGACCTGATCCAGGAAACCGCCCACGTGTTTGACCGGTACGCCATTGGTGTTGCTGTGGTTGTATAGATTTCGCACCGTGCTCGGGTTGAGTTCCGAGGCGAGATCACAGGCGAACAGATCGGCTATACCGCCCCAGTTGGAGAGTTCACTACCACCCCCGGCCCCGGCCGAGGTGCGCACATCGAGAATGTTCCACTGGGGCTCGGCGTAGCCACAGACGCGGTTCTTGCGTTTGCCGGTACAGACCAGTTCATCGCTGGGCGCCAGCCGATCAAGGGTGTATCCGACCACGTTGTCACCGTTGGAGTAGTTATAGATGACACAGTCGTTGGAGTCGGTGCAGCACTGGTCCAGGTAACGCGTCAGCGTCCTGGCGGCGACCTGGGTGCCGGCATTGCTGGTCTGTACAGCCCTGAGTTCTACCGAAGCGGCATTGCCGCTTATGCCTGCGGTACTCGCGAGTCGGTCTGGATCACCGGCATAGTCCCATTGGGTTGAGCACATGCCACCTACATGGAGAAAGACGATCTGCTCGGAATCTGCAGCGCAGGCGCCGAAGTCGGCCTGGCAAACGGGGGCGTAGTCGGCGCAGCAGGTCCCTGTGGATTCACATCCGGGTGCACAGGAGCAGCTACCGTCACTACCGGCACCGCCGCAGAAGCTGTCAATACCCGGTTCACCCGGCTGCGTTATGCAGGTCCGGTTGCGGCCCTTTCCGGTACAGACCTGTACTGGGTCAGTGCCGGGGGTGGCCTCGCTGGCGAGCATCTCGCAACGGCCCTGATTGCCGCCGCCGATGGTGCCGGCCCAGCCCGATGGGACGAGGCACAGCAGTGCCATCAATACAATTGCTCTGGTGATTATTGTCATGTCGTTGGCCCTCGTTATGCCCGGTCGCGTGTGTAGCGGGCAGTTTTAGTTATCCGGTGCTGCAAATTTGACGCCTCGGGCGATGGCCGCCCTGTAGCGCTCTTTCATCCGCTCCCGATGGGGACTGGCGGCTATCTGGTTACTGAACTCATCGGCCCGGTACTGCCGGGTTTGATAGGACCCCTGCACCAGAGGCATTTGCTCGCTGCCGGTGGCGGACAGGGGATTCATGCGTTCACCCCGCAGGGTCGTCAGGTAAAACGGCCCCAGTGCCTCCTGATCATGGAGCAGCAGGCCGTCAAAACTCAGGGGTACGGTCTGGATGTCGGGGTCCAGCCAGGCGTTCGATTGGCTGCGCCCAATGGGCTTGCCGGCTGTGTCATACAGGAGCGCGCTGATGCGGTACTGGCCGGCGCGGCGCACATCCACGGCAACATCAAAGACCAGGTGGCCGCCAACAGCCTCATCCGCCAGGACATCAATAAACTCGGCGGGAATGCGCTCGGGCCCCGTGTAGTGAAAATCGAGACGCGCGGTCTCGCTGCCGAGTCCGAAGCTGGTGTAGGTGACCAGCACCCGGATCGGTCCGGCCAGATCGGGCCAGGGGTCGCTGGGCTTCAGGGTCAGCAGTGCGCCGTCTCCCGCGGCGAAAGCGGCCAGTGGCCAGCTCATGAGATCGCCACTCTCGGTGAGTATCTCGGCAACGGCGTTTTGCACGGTGATGGGCGCCGGATCGCTGCCCTGCCAGAGCTCCAGGGTCAGCGTGCTGCTATCATGGTCGGTGATAAAGAAGCGGTCGGCGGTGAACAGGACACTCCATTCGGCCTCCGGATCCTGGGGGTTCCGGGACAGGGGGTGGCGGCGTTCATGGCGGGCTCCGGGATTGAGTAGATCATGATCCCTTGCCGAGACCGCCTGGGTGCCCCGCTGGTACCGATTCAGGGCCTCGAAGCGGGCGACAATGTCCTCGTCCTCTTCCCGGGTATCGGCAGGGCGGTCCCCATCCGCTGCGTAGGACTGTTGGGCAGCCTCGTGGGGCTCAGGAGTGGGGGCGTAGGACTCAGCGGTGACCTCGACGGGCACCAAAGGCGTGTTGTTAAACGCTTCGGCATGCTCGCTGTCGGGATTATTGGAATAAGCCAGCCACAAAGACGCCGCGACTATAGTCACGGAGCCAAAAACGATTGCCTGTCTTCGCAGGGGCGACACAGTCACCTCCCGGCCCGACCCAGCCCTTTCCGCCCTCTGGTATCGACACAATGATCACAGCGTCCATGCTGTGGTTGCCAAATAAACTAACAAATTCAGGGCCCGGGGTCATTGTACCTTTGGGCAATGGCTGGGGCCCGCGCTAAGGGTCCCCGCCATAAAATTTTGCTACCGCCCAGGCCACAAAAAAGCCCGAGGCTACCAAAACGCCACCGTAGAGCAGGGCCAGCAGGGCTTCACCGCTCATGGGCGTGATCCAATGGCAAATGGCGGGCGACCGGGTCCGAGGTGTTTTTGTTGGCCTGCTCATAGGGGCGGGCGTAGAACACGTAAAGCAGGGTCATGGTGGCCAGCCCGACTGCGATCATGGCCTTTGGCCACCCTTGGGTGCGCCGGACTTCAGCAGGGTCTGCCTCCTCCGCCGGCAAGCGATGCAGCGCTTCCCGATAGTCGACCTCCTCGGCGGTGACTTCCCCCACCGACGACACCGCCAGGACGGTGGCCAGGCTGGCCAGTCCTCCCACCAGAATTGGATCCATGATGACGGGCCATTGCACCAGATCTGTTATCGCGAGCAGGTTCATGCCCACGTTAACCACGAAGCCTGCGGTCATGCCCCAGAAGGCACCGGCTTCGGTGATCCGTCGGCTCCAGATACTCATAAAGGCCACTGCACCCCAGGAGGATGCGAACAGGGGCCCTGCGAAATAGGTGATCCAGAAAATATCACTGGGCAGTGCCAGTGCCAGTGTGATGACTATCAGGCCTATGGCCAGCATGGCCCAGCGGGTTACCCGCAGTTGCCGAACATTGCCCTCGGGCAGCCGGAGAATGTCGTTGCTGATGCTGAAGCCCACCAAGGACAGGAAGGTTGAAGCGGAAGACAGTCCGGCGGCGAGGATGCCGCAGACCAGCAGGGCACCCACCACGGTGGGTACCTGGTTCATGGCAGCCCAGATGATGACACTTTCCACGGGTTCAATGTCGGGGTTGCTGAGATTGACAACGATGGCGCAAAAGGTGGTGACCAGGTAGAGCAGCAACATGGTGATGGCGGCGCCGCAGGCCGAGCGAATAACCACGTGTTCACTGCGGGCCATCAGGTAGCGACTGGACTGCCAGGGGCTGACGGCGACCACCACCCCCCAGGCGACACCCAGAATGAGGGCCCAGAGCAGGGCATCCCCCGGGGTCTGCCAATTGCTGTCGGCGCCCACCCTGCCATGCCAGGCGATCAGATCGGGTTTCGCCGTGAAGTCAGCCAGCGCTGTCACGCTGGCAAACCAGCCGCCGTTGGCGTTAATGATAAATACCAGTGCCAGCACAGCCACCGAAGTAAACAACAGGAACATCAGAGTGTCCGTAAGAATGACCCCCTTCGACCCTGAGTAGAGGGTGAACAGGGTGTAGCTCAGCCAGACCAGGACGATGGCCAGTGTTTCATTGATCCCGGTGATCTGGGTAATCACCAGAGCCACGCCCCAGGTCACCGCCAGCAGGTAGCCGCTGAGGCCTACCACAATGGAGGCCCCGGCCAGGCCTTGCACCCGGCGGCTGCCGAAGCGTGCGCCAAAAAAAGCGGGTACCGTCAGGGCGCGACTGCGGCGCAGGTAGCGACCGAAAAACAGCGCGCCGATGATGTAACCCATGCAGTTGACCCCCGTCATTATGACGATCAGGGGACCGTGGCCGCTGTAGGACATGCCGGCCTCACCGATAAAGCCATTGGTGCTCATGAAGCTCGCGATCAGGGTGCCCAGTATCAGCAGCGTGGGCGCATTGCGGCCGGCGACGTAATAATCATCCAGATGGCGTACCCTGCGCCCGGCGTACCATCCCGTGCCCAGGTAGACGCAAACGCTGGCCAGCATGGCGAGTGTGAAGCTATCCATTAACAGAATGGCCCCCGCAAGCCTGTCGCCTCTTCACCGGCCGACCTCAATGGCATCGATGATGACCTGTTCGATCTCGGCCACCGAAGCACTTCGGATATTGCTGCCGGCCGCGGCATCCAGGTGGGCCTTGGCGGCCAGTTCGCCAGCCGCTTCCAGGGGAATGCCCAATTCGCCCAGGGAGACCGGGATATCAAGGTCATCCAGCAGCTGGCAAAGCGCTCGGTAAAAGGTGTCAAAGTCGTCTTGCTCCAAACCCAGCGCCGCGGCCATGGGAGCCAGTTTGTCCGTCATCGCCGGCTTGTTAAAACGCATTACCGCAGGCAGTGCCACGGCATTGGTCAGTCCGTGGTGGGTGTCAAAATCCGCGCCCACCATATGGCTGATGGCGTGCACCAGCCCCAGTCCCTTCAAAAATGCAATGCCACCCAGACAGGCGGCGATCTGCATGCCACCCCGGGCCGTCAGGTTGTCGGGTTCCGCGACCGCGGTCCGCAGCCAGCGATGGGCCAGGGCCATGCTCTCCAGGGCAATACCGTCACACAGGGGGTGATAGTCGGGGACGCAGTAGGCCTCTATGGCGTGGACCAGGGCGTCGACGCCGGTCCACGCCGTGAGATGGGCGGGCAGCGCCAGGGTCAGTTCCGGGTCCAGTAGCGCAAGCGATGGTTTCAGCGTGGGGTGCCAGACGCACAGTTTCATGCCGCGCTGGGTATCGGTGATCATGGCGGTGCTTTCGGTTTCGGCGCCGGTACCCGAGGTAGTGGGGATGCAGATCAGCGGCGGAAAGGGTTGAGCAGCGCTGACATCGGGTACGGCCACGTCATAGTTGAAAGCCCAGAGGTCAATGTCGTTCAGGGCAGTGAGGCAGGTGGCCTTGGCCCCATCCAGGCCACTGCCGCCACCCATTGCAATAATGCCGTCGTGCTGCCCATGGCGAAAAGCAGCGGCCGCGGCTTCGATCTCGTGCTCTCTCGGATTCGGGGAAACCGCCGTAAAGACGCCTGTGGAGATACCCTGGGCTGCCAGTAACTGCTGGCAGCGGTCAATGAAAGGGAGACTGGCGGAGCCCCGGTCGCTCATCAGCAGCGGATTTTTCATGCCGGCAGCCGCACAGTGTTGGGGCAGCTCTGCCAGTCGGCCTGGACCGTAGGCGATGGGGACGGGAAAGCTCCAGTCGTGGCCTGCAAGCAGGTGATTTTCCTTCATTTGCTAGCCGCTCCTTAACGGTTGGGTTGCCATCGGCAACAGGGCCCGGCAGGGACTCATCCAGTGGTCCCGGCTTGCCGTAAAAGTACCGCTTCCCAGCAACCAAAAAGGCTGTTCCACAGGATACTTGTGGGACTAAACTGGCCGCCCAATCCGGGTCATGGACGCCCCGGGTAGTAGCATCCAATAACAAAAAGGGTATGTCCATGAATGCACCCGTTCTGTCCTTGTCACGCCGCCTGCGCGTTTCGCCCTTTGAACAGCGATCCCTGCAGGGTTCCAAGTCAGCGTCCGTATACAATCACCTTGTGCTGCCCACCTGTTACGAATCACTGGAAGGGGATTACTGGCATCTCCGGGAGCACGTACAAATCTGGGATGTGGCCTGTCAGGTCCAGGTGCAGGTAAGCGGCCCCGATGCCCTGGAGTTTATTGAGTACCTGACGCCCAGGGATGTATCCCGTTGTGCGGTTGGGCAGTGTATCTATACACCCCTGGTGGACGAGTGCGGCGGCATCATCAACGATCCCCTGATCCTGCGGCTGGCTGACGATTGCTTCTGGATTTCATTGTCAGACTCGGATGTGTTGCTGTGGGCCAAGGGCCTGGCCCTGGGCAAGGGCTTTGATGTTCAGATCCGGGACCCCGATGTCTTTCCCCTGTCCATACAGGGGCCAAAATCGGCGGAGTTGTTGAGTCGGGTGCTGGGCGATGGGATTCGGGAACTCAAGTTTTTCCGCTTCGTGGAGACTGTCATAGCAGACACCCCGGTCGTGGTGGCCCGCACCGGCTGGAGTGGCCAGGGGGGCTATGAAATTTACTTAAGGGAGCCCCGGGACGGAATAAAGCTCTGGGACACTTTGGTGGCGGCGGGGGAAGGCCTGCAGGTAAGGCCCGGTTGCCCAAATCTGATCGAGCGCATAGAGAGCGGCCTGCTGTCCTACGGTAACGACATGACCCTGGCCAACAATCCGATCGAAGCGGGGTTGGACCGGTTCTTCAAACTGGGTAAGTCCGCGGATTATCTGGGCCGTGTGGCGTTGGAGAAAATTGCCGCCGAGGGTGTCGGCAGTCGCCTGGTGCGGCTCACCATTGCCGGCGCGCCCCTGGCCAATCCGCGTACCGTCTATGCCATTTGTGACGAGGCCGGTGTCGAGACGGGTGCGGTGACCAGCGCCGTCTATTCCCCTCGCCTGGAGACCAATGTCGCCTTTGCCTATGTGCCCGTGGCGGCGGCAGAGCCCGGCAACAGGGTGTCAGTGATGACCCCCGATGGGGTCCGCGAGGCGACGGTCACCGACGAGCACTGGCAGACGCCCTGAGTTATTGAGCCTAGCCAACGGAGCAGCGCTCCACTGGCCCTGACTCTGGCGGGGTCGGGTGGAACCGCTGCCCGCGGCGGGTATCAGGTCAGGCCGTGGAGGATTTTGACCTCCTGATAGTCTTCCAGGCCCATGACGCCACCTTCCCGACCATTACCGGATTGCTTGTAGCCGCCAAAAGGTGAGCCGTATTCATAGGCGCCACCGTTGATGTGTACGGCACCGGCACGGAGTTGTCGTGCCACCCGGCGGGCCCGCTCGGAGTCTCCCGTTTGCAGGTAGGCTGCCAGTCCGTACGGGGAGTCGTTGGCAATGGCGATCGCTTCCTCTTCGGTATCGAAGGGAATCACCACCAGCACGGGTCCAAAGACCTCCTCCCGGGCAATGCGCATCTGGTTATGCACGTCGACAAACAGTGTCGGTTTCACATACCAACCGGCATCAAACCCCTCCGGTCGACCCAGGCCGCCGACCAGCAATCTGGCGCCCTCGTCGATGCCGACACCGATGAGGTTCTGCACCCGATCGAACTGGATGCGATCAAACAGCGGTCCAATATGATCACCTTCCTCGTCGGGTGAACCCACCCGGGTCGCCAGCGTCGCCTGGCGTGCGATCTCGACCGCCTCGTCGTAGCAGCTCCTCTGCACCAGCAACCGGGTGGGGGCATCGCAGGACTGGCCGGTGTTGGCCATGCACTCAGCGACCGAGTTGCGTACCTGGGCCTCCAGGTCACAGTCGGCAAAGACCAGGTTGGCCGATTTACCACCAAGTTCCAGGGTGACCCGCTTGACGGTAGGCGCCGACTCCTGGGTGACCGCGGTGCCCGCTCGGGTCGAGCCGGTGAAGGACATCATCTGTATGTCCGGGTGACAGGACATGGCGCTGCCCACCACGGGGCCCTCGCCGTTGACGAGGTTGTAGGTACCGGGAGGACAGCCGGCCTCGTGCAGGATTTCGGTGTAGATCAGCGCCGACAGCGGCGTGTGCTCGCTGGGTTTCAGTACGCAGGTACAGCCCGCAGCCAACGCCGGCAACACCTTGAGGGCGATCTGGTTGATCGGCCAGTTCCAGGGCGTAATCAAACCGCAGACCCCGATGGGTTCCCGTACCAGGCGCTCACCATTGCCCAGATCGGACTCCTCCTCCAGGCCCACCAATGCGTCGATAAAACCCTGTAAATGACCGATCGCGGCGTCGGCCTGGGCCTCCCGGGCGAAGGTGATGGGTGCGCCCATCTCTTCCCGCATGGCCTGGGCGAGGTCCTCAAAGCGTGTTTCGGTCACTGCCTTGATCCGCTCCAGCAGTGCCAGCCGCTCGGACTTGCTCGCCAGTCCCCAGCTGCCAAAAGCGCGACTGGCCGCTGCCACGGCCCGATCCACGTCGGTGGCATTACCCAGAGCCACCGTAGCAACGGTCGCTTCGGTAGCGGGGTTGATGACCGGCATGGTGTCCGTGGAGTCGGGCTCGACCCAGGCACCATCAATATAAAATTTGCGTAAGTTGTCCATGGTGTGGGCCCCCCGGGATGTCATGCGGACCAGCTGTTGCCGGTGTGCGATAGCGTTATTGGTATTGCCTGCACGTCATCGTAACCCCCCATGACAGCAGGGGCCACAGGCGGCCGTTACTGACACTTATCCCGGGCGGCGCCTGCAGCTTAGGGATCAGACCCTGGGGCGCTGCGGGTGACTTTTTCAGTTCAGCGGCTTCAGCTGTTTTCACTGAGCCCGAGCTTGCGCAGGGGCGTTTTCTCGAGGGCCGTGATGGTGGCCTTTTCCTCGGTAAAAAAGTCGGCGGCCTGCCGCGGCCCATCACGGCCGATGCCCGACTCCTTGAAGCCGCCAAAGGGTGCCCGCAGGTCCCGGGCCAGTGAGGTGTTGATCCACAGGGTGCCGGCATCGACCCGCTGTTGGAATGCCAGGGCCCGGTCCAGGCGCTCCGTCCAGCAGTACCCCACCAGCCCATAGCGGCTGGCGTTCGCGAGGCGCCAGGCGTCCTCGTCACTGTCAAAGGTCTGGATGGTGACCACGGGACCGAACACCTCGTCCTGACAGATCGGCAGGTCATTGCTGTCCACCGCCAGTACTGTCGGGGCCACAAAATAGCCGCTACCACCTTGGGTCGTGGCCTCGCCGCCGCATAACAACTGCGCGCCGTCCGCGATGGCCCGGTCAATATGCGCCAGCACCCGGTCCCGATGGGCCGCGAAGGCCATCGGTCCCACCTCTGTGCCTGGGTTGAGAGGATCGCCCACGACCAGATTCCGGGTTCGTGCAATGAACTGCTCAGTGAATGCATCGGCCACTTGCCGCTGCACCAGAATCCGGGAGCCGGCGATGCAGATCTGGCCGCTATTGCTGAATATGTTGACCAGGGAGCCGTCAACGGCCCGCTCCAGGTCAGCGTCATCAAACACAATATTGGCGGATTTGCCGCCCAGCTCGAAATGCACCGGCGTCAGGTGCTGGGCAGCGCTCGCCATGATACGGCGTGCGGTATCTCCGCCGCCGGTAAAGGCGATGCGATCAATCCCTGGGGCAGCCGCCAGCGCCGCGCCCGTCTCGCTGCCCCGTCCGTTGACGATGTTGATGACCCCCGAAGGCAGGCCGCAGGACTCAAGGATCTTTACCATCAGCAGGACTGACAGCGGGGTGTACTCCGAAGGCTTGACCACGCAGCTGTTGCCAAAAGCGATACAGGAGGCGATCTGCATGCTGGACAGGGCCAGCGGGGCGTTCCAGGGTGCGTACAGCCCCGCGACGCCCGCAGCCTGACGGGTGACCACCGTGCGATAGCCGGGGAGTTGCTCAAAGGTCTCCCCCGCCATCTGGCCGATGTAATCGGCAAAGAAATCGAAATTGTCCGCGGCTCTCGGTACCTGCCGGGTCGCAAGGTGGGCACTGGGTAGGCCGGCGAACAGGCATTCCGCCAATCCCAGAGCCTCGCTTTGCTCACGGATCGCGCGGGCGGCAGAGCGAAACACCTGCTGTCGCTCGCTGACCGGGGCGCGGGACCAGTCACCGGCACGGAAGCGTGCCGTCGCGGCTGAAATAGCTCCTGCTATCTGGCTTGCATCGTCCTCCTGTAGTCGCGCAATCTGCTCCCCCGTGCCCGGGTAATACAGGGGCAGGGCGGTAGCTCCTTCGTCGGCGGGTAGGTCCGCACCATCTTGATAGCCGGTGATCAGCTCGGGGAGCTGCAGGCCCGTCTGGGCCAGTCTTTCAGTCAGCGCGGTCAAGTGGGCCTCCTCAGGCGATAGCCTGCTCGCGTTGTCGGGATCGAATCATAGCCGCATCCATCAAATAGTCTTTGTGCCGCCCGGGATCGGCAACGGTGTCCTGGAGATCCTGCCAGATGGCCTGACGTTGGTCGGCGCGGCTCTCCCGGTGCCTTGCATAGTTGCGCGCCGACAGCCGCTGCACCTCGTCCCGGGCGATGGTCTGGCGTCTGCGATCATAGCGCGCCAGCAGTGATGGGTCTGCGCCCCGGAGCACTGGAACAAGATGCTCGGCCAGGCAGTGTGCATCGTGAATGCCGCTGTTCATGCCCATACCCCCTGCGGGGCTGTTCAGGTGCGCGGCATCCCCGAGGAAGACAACCCGGCCGTGGCAGAAGTTGTCCAGACAGCGTTGGTGCAGGGTATAGAAGTTACGACTCAGGATGGCGGCGCCGCTGGCCCGCGGCGAGACACGGGCAATATGATCCCTGGCGGCCTCATCGGACAGCGCACTGTCCCGGTCCTGATCCGGCTCCGGAGAAAAGGTAAAGCGCCAGGTGTCCCGCAGCCGCATCAGGCTGTAGTGCCTGTCGGGCAGCCAGACGTAATTGACACCGAGCAGGTTGGGAATGTCCGCCTCAAAATCATGGTCCAGCACCAGTGTGATGGAAGACTTGGGAAATACCTCTCCTGAAAACTCCAGTCCAAGCTGGTTGCGGACAACACTATGGGCGCCATCGGCCGCCAGCAGCCAGTCACAGCGGTGGGCGATGCTTTGTCCCGACTGGGTGTAGCTGAGCGCCACACCATCCCGGTCCGGCACCACGCTGTCGCAGCGGGCTCCAAACGCTATCCGGCACAGGGGGTGTGCCTGTAGGCGCGCGGTGATTAGCTGTGTCAGCTGGAATTGTTCACATTGCAGTCGAAACGGAAACGCCGTCTCATCCGCAAGGCATCCCATATCAAAGATTGCGCTGTCACCGGAGGCATGGATGAGGTACTGCCAGCGCTGGACCGGTGTACCCCGCTGCACCAGGGCTTGGGCGAAACCGGATTCGGCCAGTAGGTCCAGGGTGGCCGGGTGAAAGGTCGACGCCCGCATATCCTCGGGCACTGTCTCAGCCTGCTCCAAGACGGTGACGGGCACACCGGCCTCCGCCAGCCACCAGGCCAGGGTGAGACCCGAGGGGCCGGCACCAACAATGGTTACGCTGCAGTCGCCCATGACATTCCCTTGCCGTCGCATACGGGGGTACCGCGACGGGAAGCTCCGAGATCCCCATGCTATATTGATAGCGGTTTTGCCAACAAGCGGAGGCGGTTGCCAGCCATGCAGGCATCCTACGGGCAGCGCGGCATCATCGGGCTGGCTACACCCCAGGGCAATCCGACCGCGGAGACCGAGTTCCGCGTACTGCTACCCGCTGGTGTCATTCCTGCTACCGCTAGACTGGTCAGCAAAGACGCCGATCCACGCCATCGACTCCGGGACTACTTTGTCGATCTATCCGCTATTCTGGATCGTTTTGACAGGCTGCCCCTGGCCAGTGTCGGCATCGCCTGCACCGGCTCAAGCTATGTTCTGGGTCATGCCCAGGCGGAGCGGCGGTGTCGGGAAGTTGCAACGGCCAGAAGCCTGGCCGTTGTTTCAGCCGCTGATGCCATCGATAAGGCGTTGCGCCATCTGGGAGTCTCCCGTCTGGCGTTACTATGCCCCTATCCCGAGTGGTTGGAGCTACTGGCGGTGACTTACTGGCAGGAGCGGGGGTATTCGGTTGTGGATGTCATGTCGGTCGCAGGCGATCAGCACGATACCCGCAGTATCTACCGCTTGGATCCGGCGTCGCACACCCGCAGCATTCATGAGCGCTGGTCTTCGGTGACGGCTGATGCCTATCTGATAACGGGCACGGGCATGCCGTCACTGGGGTTGATTGACGCGCTGTCAGCGCAACTGAAAGCACCGGTACTGTCGTCGACCCTGTGCCTGGCCTGGGCCTGTCTGGGGGCCGCCGACATCAATCCCGGAAGCCTTGGCGGTACCGCCCACATGCCATTGCTGGCGGGCTGGTCAGAGGCCCTGGCGCGTTTGTAATTCAGTCCTGTTCCAGTAGCCAGCGGGCCAGTCGCTGGGTCTCCTCGGGCGTGAGGCTGTTCTGGTACACCATGCTGGTATCGTTCAGCCGACCGTTGGTGTCCAGAATCCACGCCATCAATTCTGCCTGGGTCCAGCGAATCTTTGCTGAGCTGAGAGCCTCTGAATAGGGATAACCGGGGACAGCGGCGGCGGGCCTATTCCCAAGACCCCCCAGTGGCGGGCCAATGCGATGGTCCCACTGACGGCCCAGAGCGTGACAACTGCTGCAGACGGCCGCAAATAACTGCTCCGGCGCCAGCGCTTGGTCAGCACTTGCCGGCGCAGGGAGTGCCAGCAGCAGTGTGGCCAGGATGCCCAGAAGAGCGCGCATGGGGACGCTCACGCGAGGGCCCTCATCACTTCAAGTGCGGCGCGCTCGCCGGATTCCATGGCGCCTTCCATGCCCCGATAAGCTCGGGCGGTGTGCTCACCGGCAAAGAAAATTCGTCCCAGGGGTTCGCTCACCGCCTGACTGGCGGCCAGCGCCTCGCCGGGTCGCCAGACCGCCCAGGATCCGCCCGCAAGGGGATCGAGGCTCCAGCGTACCAGTGCCCGGGGAGTAACCTTGCCTCGGGCTGCGGGCACCAGTTTGATCAATTCACCCATGAGCCGCTCGGTGCAGGCGGCCTCGGATAGCGGGTGCAGTGAATCGCAGCTGTCGCCGTTAACCCAGACGGTAAGGTTGTAGTTGCTGCTGTCGGGAATGGGCCGCACAAAAATCCGTCCCAGTGGTCCGTCGGTCCACCAGGAGCCGCCCTGTCGGGAGTCTTCCCAATAGGGCTCTGTAACGAGGGCGTGCAACTGCACAACTTTATGGTAGGGCACCTTGGTAAGCCATGCCCTGCGCGCAGCGGGCCAGTCCATCTGAAGACTGGCCAGCGCCGGCAAGGGTAGGCTCAGCACGACCGCATCGGCTTCGAGGACTGTACCGTCCATAAGCGTCAGTGCGACAGCCGTATTGGACTGGGTCACGGCGGTCACCCGTCGATTCAGGCGCAGGGGTTGGGCCAGCGCATTGGCCATGGCCTCTGGCAGCCGTTGGTTGCCCTCTGCGGCCTCCATGATCCGGCGGGCGGGACCCGAGAGCCGGCTGAACTCAGCCATGACCCGGTAAAGGGCCAGCAGGCTGGTATCTTCCAGGTTGTTGCCATAGGAATTGTTACTGTCCACCAGACGTATGGCCTCACTGGGGAAGCCGAGTGCAGCAAGGCCTGCCGCCGCGCTTTTGTCAGTGTCGACCAAGGCGGGGGCCAGCCAGTTCCGGGTTGCAAGCAGGGGGTTGTCCCGGTTCAGACGCCCCAGCAGGCGTGAGGGGGGTAGGGCGCGCCAGTCGTCGGGTAGCTGATTCGCGGATGATGTGGCCCATTCGGCGGCGAGGATACGTTGCTGCCCCACCTGGAAGTCCGATGCCAGGGTGGTCGGAGGAGTACGCAGGGCCACTCCCAGTTGCTGAGCACGATGGATAGTCCGGCCATAGCTGCCCGCCATGATATTGCCGCCGGCCTCAGGATGACCCGGGATCTGGTCCAGGGTATAAATGCGGCCCCCTGGCCGGTCCCGGGCGTCCAGAACGGTTACATTGTGCCCGGCCTCCTGGAGTGTCAGCGCTGTCTGCAGCCCCGACAGACCGGCACCCACCACAAGGACCTCACGTGGCGCGGCCCGCAGTGCACCGCTGCCAGTTGCCAGCAATCCTGCGATGCCTCGTTGCAGCAGTTGTCGACGGGACAGTGCGCTGTTCATGCCGGAATTCCACGCCTTGGGGTTGTTACCTTACTCCAAACTGCGGCGGGTCTGCAGTTGTACCGTGGTCCTGTAGTTTGCCCAGGGCGTTTGGGCAGCTGCCTGGGTCTGCAACAGGTGGGTCAGATAACGTATTTTTCCTGTAGCGGGTCGCGCCCAAGGCGATAGCCTGACAGGTCAAAGCTGGGAGCTATCCCAAGCACCTGTTCAGTAACGGCGAGGCCAACGGCAGGTGAGTGCATCAAACCCCGACCGGTGAAGCCAGTGGCCACATGGATATTGTCATGGCAGTCAATGATGGCGTTTTGGTCCAGGGTGCTGCTGTCGTAGTAGCCCGCCCAGGCCCCCGTCATCCTGGCGGCATCAAAGAGCGTGGGGAACCTGTGATACAGCTTTTCCCAAACCTGATCCCAACTCGGCCAGTTGGGCTCCAGATCCTCCGCTTCACCTTCGTTATTGCCGTCATAGCCGGCGATGTAACCGTTGCCCTCCGGACGAAAATAGACGCCGCTTTCCAGGTCGGCCACCAGGGGGCAGTCGGTCAGCTGCGGGCGTGCGGTTTGTACCTGAAACACTGTGTGTTTCTCGCCCTGTACCGGGACGTCGACGCCGAAGCGGCACGCAATGTCCCGGGTCCAAAAGCCCGCGGTAATAATGATGGTATCGCTCGACGCAAACCGGTCGTCCCGATAATCCCCATAGCGTATGTCCACACCGGCGGCGCGACATTGGTCCCGGTACCAGCCGTGTAACACCACCGGGTCGATCCAGCCCTCGCTGCTGTCGGTGGTCAGGCAGCCCCGGTACAGATCCCCGACGTGCATGTCGGGAAACAGTTGTGCAAGCTCATTCGGTGACAGGGAGCGGGTGCTGGCCCCCAAGTCCTGTTGCAGGGCCAGGGTCTGGTCATGATCGCCACGTCGACTTTCATCAAACAACAACAGATAGCCGTTGGGCGTGAAGGGGACATCGGTGGTCGCTTTGATGAACTCGATGCTATAGCGGCTCATCAGGATATTGCCCGGAGTGCTGAACTGGCTGCGCAGGCCGCCGCAGCTGCGGGCGAAACTGGCCGTCTCGTAGGCCCGGTCGATCTCGTACACCACCGGGCGTTCACCGCGGACGCTCAGGTGGTAGGCGGTGGCCATGCCGATGATGCCGCCGCCGATGATTCTGATGGTCATGCTGCCTCCAATGGCTCCCGGACGCCTCCTGCGTCCATGGCTGCAGGGCACATCTCGTGCCCCGGCGCTGCGGGGATGATACCCCGCCGGCAGGGTCGCTGTCGTGACCAGCCGGTAGCTGGTCACAGTGGAGGTGTGGCTGTTAGCCCATCAGTCAGGCGCAGTTTTTGGCTGAAAAAACAGCGCTAGGCAAGGAATGTCTCAGGGGTGAAGTGGCCGTGGAAGCCAAAGGGCACGTGGTGGTCAAGAAGTGCTGCGGCGTACTCGATATCAGGGGATTGGGCGTCCCTGATCTGCACCTCAGTACGGTGGCTGAGGGCATCGTAAATAAAGGCCAGCAGATAACCGTCAGCGGCAGATGTCGGCCGGGATTTGGGCGCGAACAGCGCTTCAGAGGTGTAGCGGTGGTCGCCAACGTCAACCTGCTGGCAGGCTCCGGTTTCGGTGTTGAAAGTGACCAAGCTATTGAAGAATCCCTCTCCCGAATGTTCACCTACAAAAAAACAGTGCTCCGTCGGCAAGCCGGTTTGCTGAGTATTCCAGGCCGGAAATTCTCCAATGGGCGCGGTGTCGAAGGGCGTCATGGCGGTGCGCCCGGTAAGCCGATTCAATCGCAGGCGGTACAGTTGCGAGCCAGTGGCCTGTTTCGCTGCAAAGACATTATCCAGCCACGCGAAGCCCTCAGTGCTCTCGGTGTGGAAAAAATCGGCGACGAATTCATCGCCGCGGTCAAAGGCATTGGCAAAGTGCACCACGATGCCGGGGGGCAGCTCAAATTCCCGGGCTACTTTCAGTTCCCTGAGGTCAACCAGAATGCCTCGCATTGGGCATCGCGGGTCGTATTTCAGGGTTTCACTGAGGGTGGCCGTTCCCAGCAGCGGCCCGGTGAGGCCAAAATCCACCGAGCTCACCAGGAACAGGGCATGGGTCTCGGTCAGAGCGAAGTCATGGAGAAACGGGAATGAACGCAGGGGAATGCGCAGGCTGCGTGCGCTGCCGCCGTCGGGGGCGATGTCATGAACATCCAGGGCGCAGGTGACGCCCCGCCAGCCAATGCCCGTCAGGTTGACGCCAAAATTGACCTGACGCCCGCTGGTGGGGTGGGTTTTGCCATGGGCGCTGATTGTGGTCCAGGGCTTCAGGGTCTCGCCGTAGAATTCCGGACCCTCGGTCTCCAGCGTATGGGGATCGAGTCGGTAGGGCTGCCCGCCCTCGTAGAAGGCGCACAGTTTGTCCCCGTGCCATGACACGCTGGTGTTGGCCGGGTTGGCCAGTGGCTTCAGCAGATTGCTGAAAATGCCGCCGCGAATCTGGGTGCCGAATCCTCTGTTGCTGACGCGACCCAGTTTCCGGTCACTCAGGAATTTGGGGGTTCTGACGTAGCGATTCTTGAAATGCGCCCTGCCCTCGTGAAAGGTTACCGCGCTGATCATGCCCGGCCCGTCGAACCAGTGACCGTAGGCTTCGGCACCGGCATTCATGGCGCCGGGCCCGTTGCGAAACAGTGTGCCTGCGAGGTCTGCCGGTATTGCGCCTCGAATATTGTTAACCCAGCCGCAATGTTCTTCCTGCAGGGCGAGAAAGCCCCGGTGAAAATCGCAACGTCGCTGGGCGACATCGAGTAACTTGGCTTCAGCGTTCATGGAATGTCCTTATCCGCATGAATCGAGGGGGCCCACGGTGCGGGCGGTAGGATGATGTCGATACTGGCGTCGATCAGCGCGTCCACCAACGGAGGAACTTCGACTCCAAGTTTGTCCAGCATCCTGTGGTTGTAAAGGTCGATCAGTCCGTGGGTGTTGGTAAGCAGGGTGATAATGCGCACCCAGATGGCGTTGGGTCCGAAGTCCTGCCCTGATAGCGCTGCCACGTCTGGCAGTTGCTGACCTGGTTCCGGTGCTGCCAGTTCTATGCCGGAACGTGCCAACAGATCCATCAGCAGACCCAACATGCGCTCGGAGGTACGCTGGCGCAGGTCACTGACCAGCGCGCTGTCCTCCGCTTCCAACTGTTTGCGCAGGGGCGTGGGGGGATGCAGCAGTAACTCCCAGTAACCCGTCCACTCGCCGGCGAAACGGACGGCGGATTTCAGCAGCGCTGCCAGTTTCTCCCGGGGATTTTCAATACCGGTCACACCGGCTTCGGTGTACTGGTCCAGCAGTTGGAATCCCCGCTCGCTGGTCGCTGCAAACAGCGCCTGCTTGTTCGGAAAATAGTTGTAGAGATTGGCCGCGGTCATGCCAAGGCGGTTTGCCAGTACCCGCATGGACAGGGCGCCGATGCCGTCACTGGCCATCAGGGAGGCGGCCTCATCCATGATGCGGATTTTTTGTTGGTTGATGGCTTCTGTGGACAGGCGCGCTCTCGGCATGACACTCCTCGAAGGACCGGCTTGGTTTTGGCTTATGGCCGCTAATTGCGGGCTTGATCATCAATAGTTAACGAATGTTAACTTAACGGTCGTTCAACATTCAAGCGAGGTTTTTACGGTGCCGATAGCGTGGTCCGAGGGATGTGCCGGGGGTAGACTCGGAAGGGTTCCAGTTGAAAGAGGTGACCCGTGCCTGGGGAATCCACAATGTCTCTTACAGCCCTGATGTCCGGATTGGGTTTAGCGCTTCTGGGCCTGTTGGGACTTTGGATCCTGTGGCGTGCTGTCGACCTGCTGCGTCGCCGCCCACGGCACAACCTGTCGGGACGGTGGGTGGTGGTAACCGGCTGCGACTCGGGCATGGGCAAGCGGGGTGTCGGGGCTCTGGCCAGCCGGGGTGTGCAGGTAATTGGCTGTAGTCAGACCCCTGCCCGCCCCCCGGCCCCGG
>JAAXJC010000030.1:0-3240 GCA_012270045.1 Luminiphilus sp. | reverse complement strand
GCCGACGTGGCGCGCGGCAAGCGGCTCGCGTGGCAGACGCGATTCTGGATGGGAAGCGTCGTCCTGGTAGTGTGGGAAGCGATGTGGTCGAGACAGGCGCTGAAGACCGCGGTGAGCGAGGCTCTGCTGGGGCTCGGGCCAGCGGCGGTGTGCAGGTAATTGCCTGTTGGCAGACCCCTGCCGGCGCCCAGGCGGCTGAGGCGGTCGGGGCCGCCTGGGCGCCAGAGATCGACCTGACCGTCGACGAGGACGTGCTGGCGCTGGCCACATCGATCCGCCAGCGATGCGGTGACCAACTTTGGGCTGCGGTGCACGCCGCCGGCACGGTATTGCCGGGTTTTGTTGATTACCAGCCCATTGCTTTTTACAGACAGGTCATGGCCGTGAATTTCTACGCCCCGGTGCTCCTGACCCAACAGCTGTTACCTGCCCTGCGCCAGACAGAGGGCCGGATCGTGCTGGTCAGCAGTGTCGATGGCATTGTCAGTTTGCCAGGCAATGCGCCCTATGATGCCTCCAAATTTGCCCTGGAGGCCTACGCCGACGCCCTGCGGGTCGAGCTGTCCTTTTGCCGCGTCGGGGTCAGCGTCATCAATCCATCGACCATGCGTACACCCATGGCCCAGGCGTTTTTTCCCGCCCACCGGAAAGCCTGGCAGCAGATGGCGGAGGACGCCCCCCAGGGTCAATGGCAGGACCTGTGGCCCGGGGAGTGGCTGGATCGTTATATCGAGGTCAACACCCAACAGTTGGACCGCATAGCCGAAGACCCCCAGGGCGCAGTCGACGATATTCTGCATGCCCTGGAGGCGGTTCGCCCCAAGTTTCGCTACCTCAGTGGTCGCCTGGCCAAGACATTGTTCTATCTACTGTGGCTTGTGCCTGAGCATTGGTCTTTTCGTTTCAAGCGCCTGACTATCCAGCCGCCACCGCCAAGGAAGCCCAAGTGAACATTGCCGGTCTGCTCCATATCAATATCAACTGCAGCGATTTTGAGCGATCAAAAGCGTTCTACGAATTGCTGGGATTTCGGGAAATTATGCCGGTCACCCCGGATGGGGAGGGTGACGAGGCCGCAGCGGTAGGGATGCCTCGGTATCGGGTACGGGGTGCCCTGATGAAACACCCCAGTCGCGTGATCATCGATTTGCTGGAGTGGCAGGAGCCACGGGTCGAGACCCAGCCCTACGCCAGTCTCGCCCATCCGGGTATTGCCCGGGTGGCATTAATCAGCACCTGCCTGGATGACGACATCAACACGCTGGTGAAGGCAGGCGTGACCTTGCTGTCTGAGCAACCTGCAGAGGTGGTGGGTCCCCGGGGTTCGAAGGTTCGCTTTATCTGTTTCCGTGACCCCGATGGCACGGTGTTGGAATTGGTCGAGATGGAAAAGCGCGAAAATGCCAGAGAGAGCTCCGATAGGTAGACCGGGATCTTTCGATCAGCTCCCCGGCTAACACAGACCGCTCGCCCACGCCCCAGCCGCGGGCCCGGGCGATGTCAAAGGGTTGGATTCCAGGGTTTGCTATAACCGGCTGAGTGACCCTCGGTAGGGCAACGCTGCCCCAGGTTTGTCCTTGGTGGTCGCTTTGGCTCTGTGGGGGCCGTGCCCCGGCGCTACTGGTTTTGGATTTCTACCAGCAGTACATTGTGAGTGATCGGGGGAGAGTTACCTGGCCGTGGCAGGGGCTTGGCGTCAGTGACTTGGCAATAAATCCTGCGCACTCGCTCGGTCACCAGTTTGGCAGCGGTACTGAATGCCGGGTTTGAAAAGTGGGTGATAGGGGCAGCGCGCATGATGGGGGAGGGGTGCTATGGCCGGTGAATTGCTGCAGCGGCGCCATCGGCTGCTAGGGCAGCACGCGCCCCTGTTTTATGAAGAGCCCCTTGAAATTGTGTCAGGGGAGGGTGTCTGGCTGACCTCCGCAGATGGCAGGCGCTATCTCGATGTTTACAACAACGTGCCTTCTTGTGGGCACTGCCATCCCCATATCATCGCCGCCCTGACGGGCCAGGCGTCCCGGCTGAACGTGCATACCCGCTACTTGCACAACACCATTCTTGATTACGTTGAACGACTCACGGCGCTTTTTGACCCCAGCCTGGATATGGCGATGCTCACCTGTTCGGGCAGCGAAGCCAATGAGTTGGCATTACGCATGGTCAGGCACATGACGGGGCATCAGGGGATTATCGTCACTGACGGCGCCTATCACGGCAATACCGAGGCGGTGGCGGAGTTGGGTACCGGATTTATGCCCGAGGCGGAGGGTTGTCAGCGGGTCGTGGGTATACCCGCCCCCGACAGCTACCGACTGCCGCCGGGAGTCACCACTGAAACTGCCGAAGACTACTATGTGGCACAGGTGGAGTCCGCCATAGAAACCCTGCAGTCCAGGGGAATGGGAGTAGCCGGTATCCTTTTGTGCCCGGAGTTTGCCAATGAAGGCTTACTCAATGCCCCGGAGGGATTTATTGATCGGGCGGTCGCCGCCGTGCGTGCAGCAGGGGGTCTGTACATTGCCGATGAGGTCCAGGGTGGTTTTGGCCGGACTGGCCATCATTGGTGGTCTCACCAGCAGCACGAATCAGTGCCCGATGTGGTGACCCTTGGCAAACCTATGGGTAACGGTCACCCCTTGGCGGGGATCATTGCCCGGCGGGATCTGGTGGAACCCTTTTCAGCCACCGCAATGTATTTCAATACCTTTGCAGGTAACCCGGTGTCCTGCGCCGTTGGAATGGCGGTGCTCGATGTGATTGAGCAGGAGGGGCTGATGGCCAACGCCGTGTCAACCGGGGCGCATGTAAAAGCCGGGCTCGATAAACTGGCCCTGGCCTCAACCGCCATTGGTGATGTGCGCCAGAAAGGGCTGTTCTTCGGCGTGGAATTGATCAGTGATCCGGCCACCCGGGCTCCGGATACCCGCCTCGCCAAACAGGTTGTCAATCAACTGAAGGACAGGGGTGTCTTGATCAGTAGCATTGGCCAGCACAACAACGTGCTTAAAATGCGCCCACCACTGCCCTTTGGTCCCGAGCACGGGGACATTTTACTGGCCGCTCTGGGGGAGGTTTTGTTGGAAACTGATACCCCATGACAAAGGGTGGAGACTGAAGCTGTGGCCGGAGTAGCCAACGAAAGTATTGCCCTTGAGGCACTCAATGCCTGGGGCATCGAGGCCCCCCAGATACGCCTGATCAAGGAACGGGAAAATGCTGTGTACAGCGTTGAGGACC
>JAAXJC010000186.1:19360-31997 GCA_012270045.1 Luminiphilus sp. | reverse complement strand
GCCCAGTAGTCCTGCTCCATGGCATGCTGGGCATTCAGCACCTGCTGGCGCAGGTCGCTGACCACCCGAAGATCCCTGCCCACCGCTACCATGCCGCCGGAGGGCGGTTGAATAAGCCTGAAACTCATGGGCAGTTCGTCGTTGGCATCGGTCGCACGAATATTGAGGTCGACACGCCGTGGGGTGCCGACTTCTCCGGCGGCTCGGGTCAGGGCCTCTCGGGCACGCTCCTGGTGCTCATCGACACACAATTCCTGCCAGTGGCGTCCGCGCCAGGGGATGCGCACCAGATCGGTCAGTTCGGCATTGGTGACCGCGACGTCGATGCAATAGCCAGCATCGTCCAACTGCAGTTGCACGTCGGCGACTGCTTCCAGCACGGCG
The DNA here is from genome assembly GCA_012270045.1 of Luminiphilus sp. Classification (GTDB taxonomy): domain Bacteria; phylum Pseudomonadota; class Gammaproteobacteria; order Pseudomonadales; family Halieaceae; genus Luminiphilus. The sequence continues at coordinate 31,613 of JAAXJC010000186.1, read as the reverse complement.
ACGACGGCAGATGTGTCTAATTCTTCCAGCAAAATAGTGTCTCCGGAGCCTGTAGACTCTTTCAAACTGCTACGGGTGTACACCAGACATGCGCCAAGCGCATCCCAAATTAGACACTTTTTGCAAAATAAACCTTGACAGCATCGAAACGTCAATTTTTCTGCACTTTTGCTTATGTAATAACAAGTTGACACTCATTGGAGGGGGGCATAATCTCCATACAAAGTACCCGGGAAGCGCGTATTGCGCTGGAGGTCGCCGTGGGTAAAACGATAAAACCCCTGCCAAGGGGGCCCGATCTGTACACGCCAGAGCAGCGCAAGCGCAGGGATTCTTCGGTTTGGACGCTGGTTCAGGGCGTGTTGGCGCCACTTCAGTTCCTGGCCTTTGCTCTCAGTCTCGTGTTTGTCATTAACTTTTTGGCCAACGGCACCGGCTACTCAGCCGCCGTGATATCCGTGCTGATCAAGACCGGTTTTCTCTACACCATCATGGTAACCGGCGCGATTTGGGAGAAAGTGGTCTTTGGCCGCTACCTGTTTGCCCCGGCCTTCTTCTGGGAAGACGTGGTCAGCATGTTGGTGATTTTCCTGCATACGGCCTATGTCCTGGCCTGGCTGTTTGATTTGATGGCCCCCCAGGGGCAAATGTGGCTTGCCGTCGCCGCCTATGCCGCCTACGTGATCAATGCGGCCCAGTTCCTGCTCAAACTGAGAGCGGCCCGGGTGGCGGCCAGTGGTGTCGGTCCGACGGTTGGTTCGGATCTGGCAGCGGGCTTGTCCAGATGACGGCGGAAGTTATTGCCGTTTCCGAGGAGGCGAGCGAACGCTTCCAGCCACTTCAGGAACGGGGCCAACGCGCGGTCTTTTGCGGTCTCACCTCGATAATCTGGTTGCATCGAAAAATACAGGACGCGTTTTTCCTGGTGGTGGGCTCCCGTACCTGTGCCCACCTGATCCAGTCCGCGGCAGGGGTGATGATTTTTGCTGAGCCCCGGTTTGGCACGGCTGTGCTGGGTGACCGGGACCTCGCCGGCATGGCGGACTGCAATGAAGAGCTGGATCGGGTGGTGGCCCAGGTGCTGGCACGGCGCCCCGAGTTAAAGAGTATTTTTCTGGTGGGTTCCTGCCCGTCGGAAGTCATCAAGCTCGACTTGGACAACGCGGCGGGCCGGTTGAGTCGGGCCTATGACGGCCAGGTCCGGTTTGTTGCCTACTCGGGTTCGGGTATAGAGACCACTTTCACCCAGGGCGAAGACAACTGTCTGGCCAGTCTGGCGGCGGGTCTGCCCATTGCCACGGACACTGAGGAGCGCCTGCTGGTGGTGGGCACGGTGCCGGATATAGTGGAAGACCAATTCCGCCGGTTGTTCCAGCAACTTGGCATCGACGCGGTGGATTTCTTTCCGGGCAGTCAGTCTACCGACCTGCCGGCTGTTGGCCCCAACACCCGACTGTTACTGGCTCAGCCCTTCCTCGGTGAGACGTTGCGGGCCCTCGAGTCCAGGGGGGGCAGGTTGATATCCGCGCCATTCCCGTTGGGGGCGGAGGGTAGCGAGGCCTGGTTCAGGGCCGCGGCGGACGCCTTTGGAGTTGAGCCCCAGACCCAGGACAGCGTGTTGAGTGCGCCGCGTCAGCGGGCCGAGGCTGCGCTGTCGACCTATCGGGAAGAGCTGGCAGATAAATCCTTCACCATGTTGCCCGATTCCCAGCTGGAAATTCCGCTGGCACGTTTCCTGTCCCGGGAATGTGGCATGACCCCCAGGGAAGTGGGGACGCCGTACTTTGATGCCCGGGTAATGGAAGCTGAGGTTCCCCTGTTGCCCGAAGGTGTCGACTGGGTTGAGGGTCAGGATCTTGACCCGGCCCTGGATCGGGTGAGGGCGGTTCGCCCCGATCTCACCGTATGCGGGCTGGGCATCGCCAATCCGCTGGAGGCCGAGGGCCTGCGCACCAAGTGGTCCATTGAACTGCTGTTTACTCCGATTCAGGGTTTTGAGCAGGCCGGAGATCTGGCCGAGCTGTTCGCCCGTCCGCTCAGGCGTGAGCAAGCCCTGGAGGTGGGATCATGGAGCTGACCTTATGGACCTATGAGGGGCCGCCCCACGTGGGGGCGATCCGTATCGCGGCCTCAATGCGCGATGTACACCTGGTGTTGCATGCGCCCCAGGGCGATACCTACGCCGATTTACTGTTTACGATGATCGAGCGCGACGGCAAGCGTCCGCCTGTCACCTATACCACTTTCCAGGCCCGGGATTTGGGGGCCAGCACCGCTGAAAAGTTCTTATCGACCCTTCAGTCCGCTTACGAACATCACAAGCCCTCCCTGATTCTGGTCGCCGATTCCTGTACCGCCGAACTGCTGCAGGACCAGCCCGGCACACTTGCGGAGACCGCGGGCCTGCCCATTCCTGTGGTGCCCCTTGAGATGGCAGCCTACTCCAGGAAGGAGAACTGGGGTGCCAGTGAGACCTTTTTCCATCTGGTGCGGGCGGTGCTCGCGGGCCAACGCAGTGAGGTCAGCGACCGTCCGGATCGGGACGGGGTTACCCGACGACCCTCGGTGAACCTGCTGGGCCCCAGCAAACTGGGCTTCCGCTGCCGTGATGATGTTCTGGAGATAACGCGCCTGCTTCAGTCGGTGGGCATTGACGTCAATGTGGTGGCGCCACTGGACGCGGGTATCGCCGACATCATGCGGATACCCGAGGCCGATGCGAATGTCTGCCTTTATCCCGAGGTCGCTCTTGAGACCTGCGCCTGGCTGGAGCGTAATTTCAGGCAGCCGACTATTCGAACGGTGCCCCTGGGATTTGGTGCCACTCAGGATTTTCTCGCCGAATTGGCCGGGGTCCTGCAGATTGATATCAGCGCCCAGGCGGTCGCGGACTGTCGATTGCCCTGGTACAGCCGATCAGTGGACTCCACTTACCTGACCGGCAAGCGCGTCTTCGTGTTCGGTGACGGTACCCATGCCCTCGCTTGTGCCCGGGTGGCCCAGCAGGAAATGGGGTTTGAGGTAGTGGGTCTCGGTACCTATTCCCGGGAAATGGCCCGGGACGTGCGCGCTGCAGCAAAAGAACTGGGTGTGGAGCCGCTTATCACCGACGATCACATGGCCGTCGAGCAAGCGGTCAGTGAACTGCGTCCGGAACTGGTACTGGGCACACAGATGGAGCGGCACATCGCCAAGCGCCTTGGTGTCGGCTGCGCTGTTATCTCCACCCCAGCCCATGTGCAGGATTACCCCGCCCGGTTTTCGCCGCAGATGGGGGTGGAGGGCGCCAACGTCCTGTTCGATACCTGGGTACACCCACTGATCATGGGTCTTGAGGAGCATCTGCTGCACATGTTCCGGGATGACTTTGAATTCAACGATCACGCGGCGCCCTCTCACCTCGGGCACGGTGAGGGAACCCTCATGGCGGTGGAGGACAACGTCGTCAGCATGCCCAGGATTCGCTGGGAGGACGGTGCCGAAAAGGAGTTGAAAAAAATACCGTTCTTCGTACGCGGTAAGGCACGGCGCAATACCGAGCGCTATGCCGAGGAGCGCGGTCTGACCGCAATCAATATCGAGACCTTGTATGAAGCCAAAGCGCACTACAGCCGCTGAGGGTCAGGAATTGACCTCTGTCCGCGTGGTGTTGCTCACGCTGGATAATCACGTCAGCGCGGCGCTGGATTCAGCATTTTTGCGACTCAAGCGCCTGGTGCCGGGGTTGCAGTTGGCCGTGCATGCAGCTGCCGATTGGGAGGCCAGGCCGGACCGTCTCGCTGCATGCCGCGATGACATCGCCGAAGGAGACATCATCATTGCCACGATGATGTTCATGGAGCCGCATATCGCTGCTGTTATCGATGCACTGGAGGCCCGGCGCAACGACTGCGATGCAATGATCTGCTGCATGTCGGCCAGTGAAGTGATGAAACTGACGCGCATGGGCCGATTTTCCATGGACGGTGAGCAGGGTGGCGCCATGGCCCTGCTCAAGCGGCTGCGGGGTAAGAGCACAACCGGCGGCAAGCCTCGCAATGTCGGTGCCCAGCAGCTGTCAGTCCTACGCAGGCTACCCAGGATACTGCGCTTTATCCCTGGAACCGCACAGGACCTGAGGGTGTATTTTCTGACCCTGCAGTACTGGCTGGCGGGCTCCGAGGAAAATCTCGCGCGCATGATTCAACTGCTGGTCCGGCGTTATGCATCCGGGCCGCGGGCGTCATTGCGGCAACTCCCTGAACCCGGGGCACCCATCGACTACCCTGAGGTCGGGATTTACCACCCCGGCATCGACTCGGGTATCAGTGCCGAATTGGATGCCTTGCCCAACCCCCGGGCGCCTGCAAGCAAAACAAGGGGGACAGTTGGCCTGCTGTTGATGCGCTCGTATGCTTTGGCGGGCAACAGTCGCCATTACGATGCGGTCATCAAGTCCCTGGAAGACCGTGGGCTCCGGGTCATCCCTGCTTTCGCCAGTGGTCTGGATGCCCGGCCGGCGGTGCAGCGCTTTTTTATGGAAGGCGACCGGCCCATCGTCGATGCCGTGGTATCGCTGACCGGCTTTTCCCTGGTCGGGGGGCCGGCATACAACGACACGGATGCGGCCCAGGCGTTGCTTAAATCCCTGGACGTGCCGTACCTGGCGGTGCAGGCACTGGAGTTCCAGAGCCTTGAGACCTGGTCCGAGTCGTCCTTCGGGTTGATGCCCATCGAGGCGACTATGATGGTGTCCATTCCCGAACTGGATGGCGCAACGGGCCCCCTGGTCTTCGGTGGTCGCAGCGACCAGGTCACCGACACACCCAATGCCATGCGCGCCCATGAAGAGCGCATTGACATGCTGGCCAACCGGGTCAGCAAGCTGGTGCATCTGCGGCGTCAGAAAAAGAGCGCCCGGAAGGTGGCGGTGGTCCTGTTTAATTTCCCGCCCAATTCCGGCAGCACGGGTACCGCCGCGCACCTGTCGGTGTTCGAATCCCTGTACAACACGCTCAAGGCCCTTGCCGAGGACGGTTACAGCGTCGATCTTCCCGACTCCGTGGCATCGCTGCGGGATGCGATACTGCTGGGCAACGCCCAGCAACGGGGCACCGATGCCAATGTTTGCGCAAGTATTGATGTCGATGACCACGTGAGACACGAGCCCTGGCTGGCTGAAATTGAATCCCAATGGGGACCTGCACCCGGGAAGCAGCTGACCGATGGTCGCTCCATTCATGTTCTGGGGGCCGAGTTTGGCAACGTCCTGGTCACCGTGCAGCCGCCCATGGGCTATGAGGGTGACCCCATGCGGCTGCTGTTCGAGGGCGGCCACGCACCCACCCATGCCTTCGCCGCCTTCTATCGCTATCTTCGTGAGACCTGGCAGGCAGACGCGGTGCTCCATTTCGGCACCCACGGAGCCCTTGAGTTTATGCCCGGCAAACAGGTGGGCTTGTCGGCGGAGTGCTGGCCGGACCGACTCATTGGCTCATTGCCCAATTTTTATCTTTACGCATCAAACAATCCCTCGGAAGGGCTGATCGCCAAGCGACGTTCGGCGGCTACCCTGATCAGTTACCTGACGCCGCCGGTGGCCAGCGCCGAGTTGTATCAGGGCCTGAAAAGTCTGGGCGATTCCATCGACCGTTGGCGCCAGCGAGAGGAGCAGCAGGACGGGGAATCCCTGGCGGAGTTGGTCAGTCTGATCAAAGAGCAGGCGGCGGCCTGTGAACTGGCTGACCAGGACTGGCAGGCGGGCCCGGAACAGGCCATCGAATGTTTGCGTCATCAATTGCGCGAGATTGAAGAAACGTTGATTCCCTATGGCCTGCATGTGGTGGGTGAAGTCTTGCCCAGGTCGGATCGCCTAAGCCTGTTGCAGTCCATAGCGACCGCCCAGGGGCACGGGCAACTCAGCGATGGGTTTCTGGACGCTGTGCTCGACGGTGCGGCGTCCGCCGACCTGGCGTCGGCACCCGAGGTATCAGATCTGCCCGCGGAAGATCGGGCCGGGTTGTTGGAAGTATTGGTGAACGGCGCTGCGGCCCTGGGTCAGGACAGCGAGTTGCCGGCACTGCTCAAGGCCCTTGATGGACGTTTCATACCACCCGTGGGTGGTGGCGATCTGCTGCGCTCGCCGGACATGCTGCCCACCGGGCGCAACCTACACGGTTTTGACCCGTTTCGGTTGCCCAGCCAGTTCGCCATCAAGGAGGGGCAGCGACAGGCCAGCCAACTGTTGGACCGCCATCGCCAGGACGGCCAGCAGTCGCCGACCTCGGTGGCGCTGGTGCTGTGGGGCACCGACAACCTCAAGTCAGAAGGTATAGCGATAGGGCAGGCCCTGGCACTGATGGGCGCCCGTCCCCGTCTGGACGGCTATGGACGGGTCTGCGGCGCCGAGTTGATCGACCTCGAGGAGCTGGGACGACCCAGAATCGATGTGGTGATGACCCTGTCTGGAATTTTCCGGGACCTGTTGCCATTACAGACCCGCCTATTGGCCGAGGCGGCCTATCTGGCCGCGATGGCGGACGAGCCGGTCGAGCAGAATGCGGTGAGAGCCCACGCTCTCGCCTACCAGGCGGAGCATGATTGCGATCTCGAAACCGCTGCCCTGCGGGTATTCAGCAACGCCGAGGGTACCTATGGCTCCAACGTCAACATGTTGATTGACAGCGGCGCCTGGCAGGACGAGGACGAACTCGCAGACACCTTCACTGCGCGCAAGGGCCACGCCTACGGTCGCAGTGGCGCCGTCAGTCAGAACACAGAGTTGCTCAGCGAGATGCTGTCCCGGGTTGATCTCGCCTACCAAAACCTCGATTCGGTGGAATTGGGTGTTACCACGGTTGATCACTATTTCGACACCCTGGGCGGCATCAGCCGGGCTATTCGCCGCTCGGGTGCCGATGCCGTGCCCGTCTACATCGCGGATCACACCACGGGCAACGAAAAGATTCGAACCCTGGCCGAACAGGTGGCACTGGAAACTCGGACCCGGGTACTCAATCCAAAGTGGTACGAGTCAATGCTCGATCATGGTTATGAAGGTGTTCGTGCCATTGAGACCCATGTCACCAACACCATGGGCTGGTCAGCGACCACCGGGCAGGTGGCCCCCTGGGTTTACCAGCAGTTGTCTGAGACCTTCATCCTCGATGAGGAAATGCGCAGGCGGCTGGCCCTATTGAATCCCAAGGCGGCCTCAAGGGTTGCGAATCGATTGTTGGAGGCGCATGAGCGCCAGTACTGGGATCCCGACGAAGCCTCACTCAGCGCGCTGCGTGAGGCGGGGGAGGATCTCGAAGATTGGATGGAAGGTATCTCACCTGAGGCGGTTGCATGAACGTACGTAATAACCACATACCCATCAAAGCCATTGACGCTGGCGGCAAAGGCGAAGACGGGGAGGGCAGTGTACAGGTTCACCTGGACCCGCAGATTCAGATCGATAAAGCCAAGGTGTTTGCGGTCTACGGGAAGGGGGGCATCGGCAAGAGCACGACCTCTTCCAATCTGAGCGTCGCCTTCTCAAAGCTGGGCAAGCGTGTTATCCAGATTGGCTGCGACCCAAAACATGACTCGACCTTTACCCTGACCAAAGCGCTGATGCCCACGGTTATCGATGTGCTGGAGTCCGTTGAGTTCCATGCTGAGGAACTGCGCCCTGAGGACTATGTCCACGAGGGCTACAACGGTGTGATGTGCGTGGAAGCGGGTGGGCCGCCGGCGGGTACCGGCTGCGGTGGCTATGTCGTGGGACAAACAGTGAAGCTACTGAAGCAGCACCACCTGCTCGATGACGCCGATGTGGTCATCTTCGACGTTCTTGGCGACGTGGTGTGCGGCGGCTTTGCTTCACCCCTGCAGCACGCGGAGCGCGCTCTGGTGGTGACCGCCAACGATTTTGACTCCATTTTCGCCATGAATCGGATCGCCTCGGCCATTAACGCCAAGGCCAAGAATTACGGTGTGCGCATCGGTGGGGTGATTGCCAATCGCAGCGCCGGCACTGACGAGATTGATCGGTTCAATGAAGCCACCGGTATGAAGCGGCTGGCCCATTTTCCAGACCTTGATGTGATTCGCCGCAGTCGTTTGAAGAAGTCGACAGTATTTGAAATGGGTGACGCCGAGGGGCTTGACCTTGTGCAGAGCGAATACATGGGCCTGGCCGAGCGCCTCTGGAATGGCACCGACGCCCTGCCCGTGACCCCGATGCGGGATCGTGACCTGTTTGATTTTCTTGGCTTCGACTGATTGGGATTCGGACTATGAACGTAGTGAGTTACGAGCAGCGCCGACAGGAAATCGAACACTACTTCGATCGAACCGCCGCTGACACCTGGGCCAAATTGACCTCCGATGCGCCGGTAAGCCGGATACGCCAGACCGTTCGAGCGGGACGGGATGCCATGCGCAATACCCTGCTCAGCTGGCTGCCCGATGACTTGTCGGGTCGTCGTATTCTCGACGCCGGTTGCGGCACCGGCGCGTTCGCCTTGGAGGCGGCCTGTCGCGGCGCCGAGGTGGTCGCAGTTGATTTGTCCCCGACACTGGTTGATCTGGCCCGAGAGCGTGTGGGCGGCGACAACTATGCCGGCTCCATAGATTTTCGGGTCGGCGATATGCGCCGGCTGGATCTGGGGACCTTCGACCACATAGTCGCCATGGATTCCCTGATCCACTATGAACCCGAGGACGGACTGCGCACGCTGGCAGCGATGGCAGAAACCGTGACCAGCAGCATCGTCTTCACCTTCGCCCCGAAAACGCCGCTGCTGACAGTGATGCACAGTGTGGGACAGCTGTTCCCCCGGGGTAACCGGTCGCCCGCAATTGCGCCCATGGCGGCCTCGCGGTTACAGAATGCAGTGGCGTCCGAGTCGGCTTTCCGGGGTTGGCAGCAGGGCCGGGATCACCGGGTATCCAGCGGTTTCTATATTTCACACGCGATGGAACTGGTTCGCCTATGATCATATCCCGTCAGCGCTTCGGTGACTTGGTGCAAGGGCTCAGCACACGCTGGCTGCCCTTCGCCGATGCTGTCAGCGAAAACCTGGCATTGGGTAGGCTGCTGCGTCTCGCGCTGTTTCAGGCCTCTGTGGGAATGGCTGCTGTGCTGCTGACCGGCACACTGAATCGGATCATGGTGGTCGAATTGGGGCAGCCCGCCTGGGCGGTGGCTCTCATGGTGGCCATCCCGCTGTTGCTGGCCCCCGCCAGAGCGCTCGTCGGCTACCGATCCGATTTTCATCGATCCTATTTGGGCTGGCGTCGGGTGCCCTACCTCTGGATTGGCACTCTGCTGCAGTTCGGTGGTCTCGCGATCATGCCCTTTGCCCTGATCGTCATGACCGAGCCCCACAGCGGCCCGGAAATAACCGGCCCCCTCGCTGCCATGCTGGCCTTTGTGCTGGTGGGTTCAGGGATGCATACAACCCAGACGGCGGGGCTGGCACTGGCCACTGACCTTGCCAGCGAAGAGTCCAGACCCCGTGTGGTGGCACTGCTGTACGTGATGTTGCTGGTGGGCACCGTGGCCGCCAGTCTCGGCTTTGCCGAGTTGCTCAGGGACTTCACCTACATGCGACTCATACAGGTGCTGCAGGGAGCTGCAGTGCTGACGGTGGTGTTGAACTTTATCGCCCTGTGGAAGCAGGAAGCCAGGCAGCCCCAGTTGACCCGGCACGACCGACAACGGCCTGGCTTTTGGGAGATCTGGCGACAATTCAGTGAACAACCCAGAGCCCGTCGGTTACTGGTTGCTGTCGCCCTGGGGACTCTTGGCTTCACTATGCAGGACATACTGCTGGAGCCCTACGGCGCCCAGATACTGGCAATGAGTGTCAGTGAGACAACCCAACTGACGGCTATTCTGGGGATCGGCATGCTGGTGGCTTTCTTTGTTGCCGCCAGGATGCTGGCCAGAGGTGCCGATCCCATACGGGTCGCGGCCATGGGTGTGATGGTTGGGGTTTTTGCCTTTTCCGCTGTGGTGTTCGCCGCGCCCATGGCGTCCGAGTTGTTGTTCAGGGTGGGCACGCTGGCCATCGGACTGGGCAATGGTTTGTTCGCGGTCGGCACGCTGACCGCCGTAATGACCCTGGGCCGTGCAGATCTCACCGGCATTACCCTCGGTGTCTGGGGTGCAGTACAGGTGACAGCCACCGGGGTCGCGATTTTTACCGGCGGAGCCATCCGGGACGTGGTAGCCGGATGGGTGGACGCGGGTTTGCTGGGCCAGGCCCTGAACGTGCCCACCACAGCCTACGCCTTTGTCTACCACACCGAAATTTTAATCCTGTTCGCCACGCTGATTGCACTGGGCCCCCTGGTGCGTCAGCCCGGCGAACAGAACAAGCAACCACCGGAACTGCGTCTGGCAGATTTTCCGGGATAACGAGCAGCAACAGAGGAGCAATACAATGGGTACTGGAGCCATAACCGGTTACATTGATGTCGCACAGGTGGCGTTATACGCCTTTTGGATTTTCTTTTTCCTGCTGGTGCGCCATTTGCACCGCGAGGGAAAACGCGAGGGCTGGCCGCTGGAGTTGGATGGCAGCGGCGACACCCTGGTTGAAGGCGTGGGTGGTATGCCCATGCCTAAAACCTATGAACTGGCCAATGGTCAGGGCAGCCGCACATTGCCGGGACCTGCGTCAGCGGGCTATGAACTGAAGGCATCTGCTACCGGGCCGTCCATGGGTGATCCCATTGAGCCCACAGGTGATCCCATGGTGGATGGCGTTGGACCGGCGGCCTGGGGCACACGTCCGGAGGCCCCCGATCTCACAATCGACGGCGAGCCTCGCATCGTGCCACTGCGTGTTGACGGTCAGCACAACGTTAACGGTCGTGACCCCGATCCCAGGGGCAAAGCGGTCATGGCCTGTGATGGTAAGCAGGGCGGAACGGTGGTGGATCTCTGGGTGGATCGTGCAGAGCCTCATTTCCGCTACGCCGAAGTGGACGTCGGTGACGGCACGCGCCTGTTGCCCATGACCATGGCGCGGGTCGCCGGAGATGGCACCGTCTCGGTCAAGTCGATTCGCAGCGATCAATTTGTCCAGGTGCCACGGCTGGCCAACCCCGATCAGGTGACGCTTCAGGAAGAGGACAAGATCACTGCGTTTTACGGCGGCGGCACAATGTATGCCATGCCTGACCGGAAAGGCCCCTGGCTGTGAGGGAGTATGAGTACGAACCGCTGACGGGGCTGCCGGAGCAGCTCCCGGATGGTGAGGAAATTGTCTGGCAGGGTGTGCCCCGCTGGACAGCCCTCGCCAATCGGGTGTTTCAGGTACGCACGCTGGCCCTGTATTTCACGTTGTTGATCGTGGTGCACGTGATTTACAAGCTCATGGATGGCGCCAGCGTCCAGCACTTGGTCGTGGGCATGGGCTGGCAACTTAGCCTGGCCGCTGTGTCACTGGGATTGCTCGCGGGGGCAGCGTGGCTATATGCGCGCAGCACCGTCTACACCCTGACCAACCGGCGGTTGGTACTTCGTTCCGGGGTGGCAACACCGATGATGGTGAACCTGCCCCTGGAGAAGGTGGAGAGCGCCGGCCTGCGTCTCTGCAGCGACGGCACGGGGGACGTTCTGTTTACCCCAACCAGTGATGCCAAGCTCTACTACATGCTGCTGTGGCCCCATGTGAGACTGCTTGGCTTTCGCCGCGTGCAGCCTCTGTTCAGGGGTATCCCCGACGCTCAAAACGTGGCCCGGTTGCTGGCACGGACGGTGAGAGATCGGGGTATTGAAGGCGGGGTCAGCTCGCCCGACGCCCAGGAACCTGATGCGGCTACCGTTACCGGGGGATACGGGGATGGACAGCCCATTGCAGCCAGCTGACCTCGGAGTGGAGGTTCGGCATATACGCCGGGTCAGCGATCGCTTGATGGGTCTGATCGCCCTGGGCCTGTTGTTCCTGGTGGCCGCGGTGCTGCTGGCTCGCAGCAACGACCAGATAGTGGTCGCTGAGCCACCCGTGGGTGCGGTTACCGCCTCCCGGACGTTGATGTTTGTCGACGGGCAGGGTGGCCAGATCACCATCTCCGACGAGGCCTCGGGGCAGGTCCTGCGGCAGTTGGCCTCCGGCGAGGGTAGTTTTATCCGGGGTGTTGTCAGGAGTCTGGTACGGGCCCGAAATCAGCAGGGGGTGGTCTCCCAGTCGGGTTTTCAGCTCAGCTTGTATGAAGATGGGCGTCTTCAGTTACTGGACCCCCTAACCGGTCAAATGATTGACCTGGTTGCCTT
>JAAXJC010000186.1:16993-19350 GCA_012270045.1 Luminiphilus sp. | reverse complement strand
GATTGGCCATCGTCAAGCGCATGCTGGCATGGTCGCAGATTTGCTCGACCCTGCGCCAGCAACCGCGTTAATAGCCGGTGGCGCGTGAGCGAGTTCGCGCTTTCACTACTCGTTGCTTTGACGGGGTGGTGGTTCTCGACGGGTGTCATTTTGTGGCTGGTACACCGTCCTGAACAGCAGCACCGGCTAATTTTTGGGTTCTCTACCGTCCTGATGGTACTGGCCTTCTGGGGCCTGTCCGGGCTCGTTGATCAGTGGTCTCCCAAGGGCGTCGTTATGGCATTTTGCCTGGCGCTGTTGCTATGGGGCTGGCTGGAGATGGGTTATTTGATGGGCTTCATTACCGGTCCGCAGAAGGGCGAGTGTCCCCCCGGTGCGTCGGCATCCACCCGCATCAGGCTTGGCTTGGGTACCTGTCTCTGGCACGAGTTAACGCTGTTGGCTATGGTGCTGGTGCTGGCACTGATGTCCTGGAATCACCCCAATCAGGTAGCCCTGTGGGCATTCACTGTGCTGTGGCTGATGCGCTGGAGCAGTAAACTCAACCTCGTTCTGGGTGTTCGCAATTACAATCGCAGCTGGCTGCCCAGCCATCTCGCCTATGTGGATTCCTATATACCCAAACGTCCCTTCAATATTCTGTTTCCGGTCTCCCTCTGTTGCGGTCTGCTGGCCAGTTTCCTGCTCATTACGGGCGCCATGGCGGCCTCTGACCTGCCTGTGATGATCGGCCTCGCCCTGGTGGGGGCTCTGGCCGCGCTCGGGACACTGGAACATGTCTTTCTGATGGCGCCGCTGGGCGACGCAACACTATGGCTGTGGGCTGCCCCAAGCCCCGGCAGCAGCCAGGCGGTAAAGCCCGGTTCGCATCACTGACAGGCGGTAATGGAGTCAAATACCTTGGGCTGCGGAACAAAAACGATCCTTGACCTGATGGCGGGAGAGGTCTACTGTGTGGTGAATCGGGAAAAGCAACTAGAACAAATAGCCCGAAGCACGAACCGCGGGATATTCAGGGGTCTCCTCGCGGAATGGGGGAAGCCGAAAGGTCACAAGGCTAGCCAGACCTGCAGCAATGCAGTTGGAGGCGGTTGATGAAGCAGACCGAAGATATTGACCGCGACGCGTCAGTGCTGGCTTCCACTGCCAAGAAGCTAGGTGCACTTTACCCTCGCGAGCAGCCTCTGGCGTCTTCCGAATTTGCCGGCGCGCTTGACGCGTCTGTTATGCGCGGTGATATGGATGCCGGGCTGGCTTTACAGGTTTACCTGCCGTTCTGTACCACTCGATGCGTGAGCTGTGACCGGGTGGCAGAGGTCGCCTCGGATCTGGCAGTGATCGACCATTATCTCGACGCCCTGAGCACGGAAATGGATTTACTGGGTGCTCGAATCGGGCGCGGCAGGACACTCTCCCAACTGCATATTGGTGGCGGCACCCCCAGCCTGCTGTCTGGCACCCAATTGGCCCGGCTGACGCAGATGTTGGACCGCAATTTCTCAGTTGATGACAGCACCGAGACCGTCTTCGAGATCAATCCCGACAGAACCTCCCTGACGCAGATGGAACTCATCCGCGGCCTGGGCTACAAAAACATTCGCATAGAGCTCCGGGAGCTTGATCCCCAGTCCCAGCAGGGGCTTGGCCGGAGTTATTCCCCGGAACTGATTGCGGACGTGATGAGCAACGCCCGCAGCATCGGCTTTGATACTTTGACCCTGGACTTGCTCTATGGTTTGCCTGGCCAGACGGTTACTACCTTGAGGGATAGTCTTCGGTTGATCACTGAATTGAGCCCCTCCCGTATTTTTCTGCGCTGGTTTACCCGTAACGAGCAGCGCCACGAACATCAGCGGGTGATAGACCCTGACAGCTTGCCGACGGTTGCCGAGAAAATGGCCATGTTTGTGGCAGCCACTGACCAGATGGAAGCCAGTGGCTATGAGTGGCTGGGTATCAACGGCTTTGTAAAACCCGGGGACCCCTTGGCTGTGGCCCAGTCTGAAGGGCGCCTGCTGCGGAACCGTTTGGGTTATACCGATCGTGCGGCGTCAACCTTGTTGGGTGTTGGTTTGGGCGCCGTGTCCGAGCTGACCAATCTCCAGTCCAGAAATCACCATCAGTTGGACCAGTGGCATGGATCCTTGCAGGATGGTCAGCATCCGGTAATGGCGGGCGCGACACTGACCCAGCGTGAGGTCAGCCAGCGGCGGTTGCTGCACAAGCTCAGCCAATCTTTGGAGGTGGCCGCGGAGGAGTTTCGGGCCGAACAGCACCAGGAGATGCTGGATCGGCTGGTCAAGGATGGTCTGGTGACGGCGGGATCGACCTCGGTGACCGTGACGCCATCCGGCAGG
>JAAXJC010000186.1:15525-16893 GCA_012270045.1 Luminiphilus sp. | reverse complement strand
CCGCGTATTGCCCGCGCAGCGCCTGCCATTCCATCAAAAACCAGGGTGTAAAGGCCTCGGGCTCGCGCGCCACCCATTCATCTACCTCTGACAGCCTGAACCAGCCCCATTCGTCCAATTCTTCCGGGTGCGGGACGATGTCTACAGGTTCGTCAAAGTGACCTACCAAGACGGCACACAACTCGTGTTCGGTACCGACATCGCGAAAATGGGCCTGGTACTCGAATTGGTACAGCCAGTTGAGTGTGGTTTGTATGCCCAGCTCCTCCTGTAACCGACGGTGACTTGCGGCCTCGTAGGACTCCCCGTTTCGCGGGTGGCTGCAACAACTGTTGGTCCAATAGCCGGGCCAGAGGGGTTTGCTGGCACTGCGTCGGTGCAACAGAACTCGGTTGCCGCCGGCGAAGATAAAGATGGAGAACGCCCGGTGCAGTTGGCCTCCGGGTTGATGAACAGCTTTTTTGGGTGCGGTGCCAACGATTTGGTCGTCCGAGTCCACCAGGATCAGATCTTCGGTGTCAAACGAGACGGCGCCAAGTGCATTACCCATGGCTGTTTCCTGTAACAAAAAAAGTAAAGTGACCCGCCCCGAAGGGTGCTGCGGTGATTTCACACCTGGGTGATCGAGTTGGCACTGGGGGAAGCGCATGATAACTCGATTCGCCGCAGACTAAGAGAAGAGCAGAGTCCTCTCTCCGGGTCAAAAAGGTCCTGGCCTCTGGGAGGAGGCCAGGGTAGTTACCGCGTCACTTTCGCTCTGCGGGAAGGGCTTCCATATGGCTCGCTGCCGCCATCGCTCCGCCATCGAGCCAGTTGTACTTACCTGAGCTCAATAGGATGAAGTGAATGAACAGTGCGAGAACAAACAGGAACGCAGCATTCGCTACGAGCACCCGACGTGGATCAAAAAGCATCCAGATTCTGTGCATTTTTCTCTCTCCGTACAGTTAAGCGACCTTTTCCAAAAAGGATGGGGTCGCGGTTTATCGGTGTTGACCCAGGGTTACGAGAACCAGGGCTGCCACATCCAAATCAGGACGTGGGCAACGACCGCGATCGCAACAAAACCCGTCCACCCTTGCATAAAAGCACTGTGGAACTCCTTGGCCTCATTGCTGGTCAGCCCAGATGGGCTACCGCCTTGCTCACTCATGGTTTTACCTCCCATGTTTAGTCAAGCCAGATGCCGCAGTGACGCCAAGAAGGCTTCTGTGCGACGGTTCTTTAGACATTCAGGCCATGGTTCAGCCCTTATGCCCAACCCCTGCACCGGAGGGTTGCTCCGGTGGAGAGATTCCTGCCGGCCAGTTGCGCCGGCTGAGCAGGGGACTACTCGCTGGTAGTCATTTCCTCCTCGATTTCTTCTAT
>JAAXJC010000186.1:10501-15425 GCA_012270045.1 Luminiphilus sp. | reverse complement strand
GGGTAGTCATTGATCATGTTGGCTCCCAACAGGGGCTTGTAGGCGCCCTGGTGGCAGGTTGCACAGTTCACCTTCAGGGGATCACCCATGGGGCCCTTGCGGTGGTCAGGCAGCCAGTCTGCGGTTTCGGCCACGTACTTGTTGTTCATCTCCCGCACCATCCGGATGCCGTGCCAGGCCCTGACCCTTGCCGGGGAGCTTTGTTCCCAGTCGTAAAAAGCCCTGGTGTTGTGGCAATAGGTGCAGTTGACGCCCAGGGAGTCGGACATGTGCATCATCAGGCTGTAAATCCACTCGGTCTCCTTGACCGAGGAGCGATTGCCGTTGGGCAGGGCCGTGTTACCGGCAACACGCCAGGGCAGATCTTTCGCTTCCTCCTCATCCCCATCGAGATAGGGAGTGAGCGGATCGTTGGGCAGGGAGGCGTAGGCCGCAGTGACCGACGCTATGTTCTGGCCTGCAGTCATCACGCCGGGTGCATGGGCTTGACCGGGGTCGCTGGCCCAGACATTGGCGGGGATATTCTTGCCCCGATGGCAGGTGTAGCAGGTCACCCCGGCGCCACCTACGTGGTCACCCCAGGCGACGTTGGCGTTCTGAGTCATCACCGTCATCACCCGTGCGACACGTTTGGTGTACTTGGTGTCGTACTGGAAGCCCTCATCGACGTGGCAATAGTTGCAGCCTTCCTCGGGAGAGACCCACTCGGTCATGGCGGCCATAATGCGTGTGAATTCGCCCACGCTCAGGTCGCCCAGCACCTGCACATTCTCGTAGACATCCCCGGCCTTTGGGCCCGCAGATGAAACTGCAGGTTGCGGAGCAGGGGCCTGGTTCTCCGCCACGGTGGCCGCCAGTGTCCTTGGATTGGCAATGTGCTCCTGCCCCACGCCCCGGTAGCCTAATTGAACGGCTTCAGGAGGCGGAGCTTCACACCCTGCGAGAAATAGGCTGCCCAACAGACTCAGGGCAGCAGCGCGAAGGTAATAATGCGTTTTCATGGGTTCGCCTCCATCATCGGATCAACGACGGGTACTGCGTCGATTGCGGGGTAGGCCGGTGCGATACCGTGCTTCACTCCCCATAAGTACCAGTTCTCAACCACTGTTCCCGTGAGCAGGATGCCGATGCCGCCGGTGATGACGGTCAGTACGGCAAACCACCAGGCCCATCGGTGGATGGACTCCATGGAAGCGTTGAACCCCATGCACCAGCGCCAGTACAGCATTGAGCGCTCACCGGCCGTACCGATGTCAGTGACCTGGTCAATCTCCCGGTCACCGCCGTAGCGGCTCACCGCCAGGATGGTCGCGCCGTGCATGGCGAACAGAATGGCCGAGCCGTACAGGAAGGCGATGGACAACATGTGGAAGGGGTTATAGAAGAGGTTGCCGTAGCGCATGGAAAACGCAGCGGTCCAGTCCAGGTGCGGGAAAATCCCGAAGGGCACCGCCTCGCTCCAGCTGCCCATCAGTATCGGGCGGAAGAAGCCCAGTACCAGATACAGCCAGATTGCCGACGCAAAGGCCCAGGCCAGATAGTTACTCATGCCCAGATTTCTGGAGATGGTAAAGGTGCGCCACCACCAGAGCAGTATGGCTGCGGTAAGGAAGAACCCCGCCATCAGCCACCAGCCACCGTCATTCAGCGGTGGGATGCTCAGTCCGTACTCGGGCGGCGGTGGCTCCAGCGCCAGCCAGGGCAGCTGCCGCATGAACTCGATGGGGTCCCAGTTGACCGACGCCATCATGTTGAGCCCGATAATTTCGAAGGCCAGGAAACCGCAGATAAAGGCCAGGAAGCCCGAGGGGCCCAGGTAAATGGGACCGATCTGTGCGTCCCCCAACTTGCCGGCCAACCAGCTGTGGATGGGTCCACCCATGCGGTGTTCTTCGTCCTTGCCGATGGGTACTCCGGGGTAGTCGGGTGCCTCAGCCTGAACCTGTGTAAAGATGTTTTGATATTCGATCATGATTCAGTCTCCCCTCAGTTCCAGATCGGCAGTTCTAGCCACCAGTTCCACCATTCCGGCCAGCCTTTGGTCCAGAAGGGTCCGCTTATCACGATGCAGACAGCGCTCCAGAAAGCGGCGCCCAGCGCAATGAACAGGCCCAGTCGGTGAATGCCCAGAGCGCCAATCGAATAGCCGATGTCGTCCCGGAAGAAGGTGTTCTCATGCTCGCCGGTCTTGACCTTCTCGCCGTCCCTGGGGTCGGTAGCCATCAGGATGAGAGAGCCGTGCATCGACAGTGCCATGGCCGTGGTGAAGAAGAACGTGATGGCGATCATGTGAGCTGGGTTGTAGTGGAAATGCAGGAATTGGTAGCCCACATTCGACACCCAGTCGAGGTGGCTGAGGATGCCGTAGGGGAAGCCGTGTCCCCAGGCTCCCAGCAACACAGGACGTATCACTACCAGCGTGACATAGGCCAGCACGGCATAACTGAAGGCGAAGGGTATATGTAACCCCATCCCCAGTTTCCTGGCTATTTCGGCCTGGCGCAGTATCCAGGAAACGAAGGCGCCGATGGCACAGATCGTCACCAGCTGCCAACACCCCCCTTCCGCAAAGGGAGCGATCCCCAATCCATAGGACAGGTCGGGCGGGGCGATGTTGATCCTCCAGATGTTCCAGGTATCACCCATCGAGGCGCCCACCAGAATCAGCGCCGTCCCGAGAAGCGCAAAGAAGGCGGTACTGACCCCGAAGAAGCCCACGTAAAACGGCCCCACCCAGAAGTCAAAGAGGTCTCCTCCGATCAGGGTGCCGCCCCTGACACGATACTTCCTCTCAAAACTCAGTAATGACATGTCATGTCCCTCAATCCGTATGCGTCCCCGTCCGTGGCGGGCCGCCGGTTATCACTCCTCGGTAGGCACGACCTTCCCGGCCGCGCCTGTTTTTTTCAGACCCGCATAAAGGCGTAGGGGATTACGCCGTATGCCGCCTTTTTTGCTGCCTGGAAGCAGCTTTCACCCGGAGCGGCGTGTGCAACTGACTGGAAGGTCAGTCTGCAGAGCACCGCGCCAATGAAAGCCCAGCAAAACGCCACGCTGAGCAGCAGCCGAAACTGCAGTTGCTCCCCCAGGGTTTGCTGATGTCCTTTATGTTCCGTCGAATGGCTCATCACCTTTCTCCTTCTCACTCAGGCCGCGGTGCCGGTCTTCACTTGAAGCCCGGCCCGCAACACATGTTCTTTGCTGACTGCAGTGGCGCCCTGGTGTCGCGCAGAATGCTCTGCGGCGTCGCGAATGCGTTTGGCCGCGGAAATGCGTACCAACACCGGCTGTTTTGCCACCAGCGTCTCCAGGGTTTTTTCTGCATCGTCCGCCCAGCGCAGGGCGTTTCGCACCGGCGTCGCTTCAACGGCGTCCATCTCTGTACCCAGCGGCAAAATGTGGAACAGGGCATCGAACAGCGCGTTGCAGACTTCCTGGAGCAGATAGGTCGCGCCGCCGTAACCCATGAACGGCGTACCCGTATGGCGCCTGATGATGGTGCCCGGCAGCGATGCGGGGATGTAGACGCATTTGCTGCCCAGTTCCGCCAGGTACATGCGCTCGTTGTAGCTACCAAAACATATCAGGGGTGAACTGTCGGCGATGGCGCTGCGAATCGCTTCGTTGTCTGGCTTCACCCCGGCCTTGCGGGAGAAGTGGAAGCTGCAGGGCAGGCCCATTTCATCTTCCAGAAAGTGCCTGACGCCCCGGGTATAGGTTTCAGTTGCGGCGATGCCGAAATTCGCGGTGCCAAAGAAATCCTGGGTGACCGAGCGCCAGAGATCCCACACGGGTTTCAGGGTGGTGTGTCGCTCCTGCTCGATGAAAGGCTCCGGGTCAACTCCCAGTTCTTCGCCGAGGGCGCGCAGGAATTTCGTGGTGCTGTGCAGACCGAAGGGGGCCTGGAACCAGGGCTTCTCCAGTGCCTCACAGAGTCGAGAGCCAAACTCACGGTACATACAGACATTGGCATCGGCATCCCCCAGTGAAGGGATGTCGTCCAGATGGCAACCCAGGGGGAAGACCCGATTGACCCTGACTCCCATGCCCTCAATCAAGCGAACAATTTCGGCCTGGTCCGAGGCCGTGTTGAAGTAGCCATAGGCCGGTCCAATGATGTTGACCGAGGGCCGGCTGTCGTCGGTAGCGGCGGTCTTGCGGCGCTTCTTCTTGCCGCCGTATTGCTCCCAGAGCCACACCAGGGCCCGATCTGCGCTCTGCCATTGGTCCTCGTCGATGGTTCGGGGCAGGAACCGCTTGATGTTGGTGTCTTCGGGGGTGACCCCACCGCCAATCATTTCCGCGATGGACCCGGTAACCACGACACTGGGGCGTTCCGGATCCAGGGTCTGGTGGGCGCGGCGCAGGGCGCCTTCCGTACCTCGCTGCCCGAGTTCTTCCTCGGCGAGTCCGGTGACAACAATCGGCAATTCGTGGGGAGGTAGGCCGTCGGTGTAATGCAGTACCGAAGTGACCGGCAGGTTCTCGCAGCCAACGGGTCCGTCAATGATGACCTGCAGGCCTTTAACGGCGGTAAAGACGTAGACTGATCCCCAGTATCCGCCTGCCCTGTCGTGGTCGAGAACCAGCATCAGGCGACCTCCCTCGACGTTACCAGGCCGGCACGTCCGGCCGTCTCCTCGGTCCAGACGCCTGCGGCATCACCACTGCCAACGCCCTCAAAAAAGCTGTGCATGGCGTCAAAACGCGCTTTGTTGTTGATCGCCGTGTTGATGACCTGGCTCAGGGAGCCGGCTCCGGCCGGGCCCATCAGTGGCCTGGCGGAGATCAGATTGGTGAAGTAGAGAGAGGGGGTGCCACGTTGTTTGGCGTGCTGTACCACGGGCGTGGTGCCGACTGCGAGGTCGGGTTCAAAAGCATCGACCGCACACAGGTCGTCTTCCAGGGAAGCCCTGAATTTCAC
>JAAXJC010000186.1:0-10401 GCA_012270045.1 Luminiphilus sp. | reverse complement strand
GAACCCATGGCTTGCAACCAGTCTGCCGTGCCCTCTGCGCCCACCGGGGCCGACCCTATGACCGGTTTGCCCGCCGCTTCGAACTCGCGATTACAGGCGCTGTAAAACGGGTGCAACATGGCGACCATGCTGCTGTCCAGAGCCGCGTACAACTCCCGCCACTCCCGGGTGGGTACAACGGGGCCAGCGCTGGCGCCCAGTGGCGCCAGTAGCTTGTCAATAATGATTGCGTCGACGGGGAATATCTCACCCAGCAGCGCGATGGATGGCTTGTCGTCCGCTCCGGTATTGGCAGGGCGGGCCACGGGGCCGGCGGCTACTTCCGTGCGGGCGTATTTCAGCATGGCTGCAGCCAGCACGTCCTTGGCCTCCGCATGGGTGGGCACGCCAAAGCCGGGCACATCGATACCGATAATGCGCACACCGTTAATTTGTTTGGGCAGCAGATCAAGGGGCACGCCGGAGGCGGTCGGTACGCACAGGTTAATTACCACTACGGCATCGTATTTATCGGGATCGGCGAGTTGGTGTACGGACTCACGGATGTCCTCGAACAGCTTTCCTGTAACCAGGGTTTCCGAGTCAAACGGCACGTAGCCCACAGTGCGCCGGGCGCCGTAGAAGTGGGAGGTGAAGGTCAGCCCGTAAACGCAACAGGCCGAGCCACTCAGGACGGTGGCCGTGCGACGCATGCGCAGGCCGACTCGCAGGGATCCAAAGGCTGGGCACATACTCTGGGGCTGGTCGTGGGGCCCCACCGGGTAGTCTTCCGCGTACTGGTCCAGAGTAGCCTGATTGGCCTGCTGGGCCGCCTGGTCACGCAACTCCCGGCTGCTCCCGGCGCAACCCGGCGCTTCCGTCTGACCCTCATCGACCAGCGGAATCGTGTCTTGCACGGCGTTGTCCTGGTCAGACATCGTCATAAACAACCTCTAGTGAGGGCTGGTCAATTTTGCTGACGTCACACAGGTCGGCGAGGCTTGCCGGCTGCAGCACCACGTCCCGTCCCACCGAGTCACCGTCGAACAGTTCCAGCAGGCCGTCCTGGGACAGGGGATGGGGTTGATGGGGCGGCGCCTCAGCGACGTTGGTCGCCAGTCCGGCGAACAGTGATCCCCACTCTCCGTCGGGGTGACCGATGATTTCGTAGTTTGCGCTTTTGCGTCGGATGTCGTCGTGGGCGGGAATGGAGGCCAGTTCGGGGATGCCCACCGCTTTGCAGAAGGCCTGGGCTTCACCGGTGCCGTCGTCCTTGTTGGTGACCATGCCCGCGACACCTACGTTACCGCCCAGCTTGCGGAAATATTCCACGGCGGAGCAAACGTTGTTGGCGACGTACAGGGACTGCAGGTCGTTTGAGGCCACGACAATGACCTTCTGGCACATGTCCCTGGCGATCGGCAGACCAAAGCCGCCGCAGACCACGTCGCCCAGGAAATCCAGCAACACGTAATCGAAGTCCCAGTCGTGAAAACCCAGTTTTTCAAGGGTTTCAAAGCCGTGGATGATGCCGCGTCCGCCGCAGCCCCTGCCTACCTCGGGTCCGCCCAGTTCCATGGCGAAAACGCCGTCCCGCTTGAAGCAGACGTCTTCTACCCGGACCTCATCCCCGGCCGCTTTTTTGGCTGAGGCGGTTTCGATAATGGTGGGACAGGCCTTGCCCCCAAACAGCAGGGAGGTGGTGTCGCTCTTGGGGTCACAGCCAATGAGCAGGACCTTTTTGCCCTGTTGGGCCATCATGTAGGACAGGTTCGACAGGGTGAAGCTCTTGCCAATGCCTCCCTTACCGTAAATGGCGATGATCTGGGTTTTTGGCGCTTCCTGCGCCGAACTGGCGATCATGTCGGCACGCTCGCCACTCGCCTCCAGACCGGGGTCATAAACTTGTGCGGCTTCGCTGGGACTCATAGTGATCTCCAATCGAGGATCATCTTCAGGCAGTGTGGGTCGGAAAATGCCTTGTCGTAGGCGGGGGCAGCTTCCCGGGCGGTGTATTGGTGGGTAATGAGGTCATTGACGGCGATGCGCCGGTCCTGGAGCAGGGTTCTGGCGAGTTCCAGGTCTGCGGGCTGCCACTCGGCGGCGATCCTGATGTTGGCTTCAACCATGAATGCCCTGGGAAACTCGAATTGCACGGGCCTGTGATAGAAGCCGGCCAGCACAACGCAGCCGTTTTTGGCCAGTGCAGGTAGTACCGAATCGAGAATTCCGCTGTCGCCAGAGACATCGCAGATGCGCTCATAGCGGCTGTCCGAATCTTCCTCGGGTGTGACCACGCGATAGTCGCCGTTGCTGTCCTGGCGGGCGGGGTCCTGCTCCCAGACGGTGACCTGTTCGGCCCCCAGTGCGACGCAAATTCGCGCCACCAGTCGTCCCAGTACGCCGTGGCCCACCACCAGTTCGGGTAATTGATCATGATCAAAGCGTTTGATCGCGTGTACCGCGGTGGCAATTAATGCCAGCAACACGCCTTCAGCGCCCGTGGAGGGCTGTAACGGCACCAGGCGGCTGGAATTGACCACCAATTGCCTGGCGGCACCGCCGAAGAGGCCCGCAACGTCCTGGAAGCCTCGGCTGCCGGGGATAAAAACAACACTGCCAGGGCTTACCGTAGCTTCTGGACCAGCAGTGATAACACGTCCGACACTTTCATAGCCGGGCACCAAGGGATAGTTCAGTCCTGGAAAGGGAGGCATTCGGCCGTCCCACAGCAGTCGTTCCGTGCCGGTGCTGATGCCTGAGTAGTCGACTTCCACCAGGCAGTCGGAAGGGTCGCAATCGGGTAGCCCCACCTCTCGTAACGAGAGGGTGCCCGGCGACTCAAATACCACTGCTGTTGCTACCTGGCTCATTAAAAGGCTCCGGAGCTATTGCTCCCATGGCTTCTTGTTATTTGACCCAACCCCTACAGTAATTAGCTGTATGCGGTATGTGTCAGTTTAAAGAGACAAATTAAACTGTCAACTAAAGATTACGCTTTGATTTTTCTCCAGACAACACCCGAACCAGAACCGACATCGCACTTTTTTGCTCTCGAACGTTGTCAAAGCCCGCCAGGGACATCATCTCGGTGAGTTCCGCGGCTGTGCGCGGGCGGCCGCTGCCCATGGCCCACAGATACATGCCGAAATAACCGTGCCCGATGGCCGCCGATCCAGGGGTTTCTGCCAGCGGTTCAGCGACAATGAGACGCCCTCCGGGTGGCAGGGCCTCATAGGCGCGTGTCAAAAGTGCCTGTACGGGTCCGTCATCGTGGTCATGCAGCACCCTGACCAGGCTTATCAGGTCGGCGGAGGCGGGCAGGTCGTCATTGAACATATCGCCGCCGACAAAGCCCAGGGTGGCCTCTGGCAGTTGATTTTCACGGCGTGCCCGTTCCGCCACAGCTGGAAGATCGAACACCCGGGCCTGTAGTCCTGGATAGCGGGCAATGGCCCGGGCCGCAAAGGATCCTGTACCCCCGGCGATATCCAGCAGCTGCCTATGTCCCCGCAAATCCACGGTGTCCAGGACGTAATCCGCGATCATGCCCTGGGACAGGGCCATCAGGTCACTGTAGGTGCCGGGGTCGGTGGTACCTGACTTCACCTCCCCATAGGCCCAATAGTTCGCCAGCGCAGTGTCGCTGCGGTTACTGAGCAGTGCGCCGGGCTCCGCGAGGTCCCGGTAAAGATGTCGGTGGTGACTGACCATGGCGGCGATGCCGGGGTTGGCCAGCAGGGCGGCACCCAGTTCCCCCAGTCCCCATAAATGGTCCGGGTAGTACTCCAGTAGCCCCAGGCTCTTCGCTGCCTTTAACAGCGTTATGAGACCGGGTTCCGGGACGCCTGTGAGTGTTACCAGCTGTTCGCTGGTTACCGGGCCATCGGCGAGTCGCTGGGGCAGTTCCAGGTCCAGGAAGGCCATCAGGGTCTGGGAGTAAACGAACCCTGCGGTGATGTGGTGCAGCTGGGTTGCCCTGCGGTTGGCAATCATGCGGGCAATGGGTGTTCGTGCTGCCCAGCGCTGAAAACTAGGATTGGCGATCAGTCTGTTTCTGAAGCGGTGCCAACGCAGCCGCAGCGAGACTCGCGTTGACGGTGCGGTGTGGGGCAGGGCTTCTGTCCTGGCGGGCACGACTCAGGCCGCCGAATGCTTAACGCCCTGGGGAAAGAAGCGGTTGGATTGTTGTTGTACCACCTCCCGGAGCAGATCACGCCCCTTGCAGGGCGGTATCGAGTCGAGACCCTTTTCAATACAGCGCTCCAGACGTTTTACCGCGCCATCCAGCCCAAGTTCCCGCACGGCGCTGGGTCGATCCAGGGCTACGTCAATGCCCGTTGGTTTACCAATGACCTCCGGGTCGGCAACCGCATCCTGAATATCGTCCGCAACCTGGTAGGCCTCGCCAATGCTGTCACCCAGTTCCTGCCAGGGCTCGGGCTCGACACCTGCGGCAGCGGCGCCCGAGCAGGTGGCCGCCACGAACAGCGCGCCGGTCTTGGAGCGGTGGTAATGCTCCAGATCCACCCGGGGCTCACATTCCCATGCCTGGCCGGCACAGATTCCAAGTGGGCCACCGACACCCCGGGCAACAATGGCGGTGACGGCGGCCAGCCGAACCGGGTGGCTGATCCGTGAACCCACCGCCGAGAGTTGCTGGAAGGCGGCAACAATCAATGCATCCCCGGCCAGTACTGCGATGCGTTCGCCAAAGGCGGCATGGACCGAGGGCTTGCCGCGTCGCTCTATGGCGTCATCGAAGCAGGGTAGGTCATCGTGAACCAGTGAGGCGCAATGCAGCAGTTCGATGGCAGAAGCCGCAGCGGCTGCCAATCTGGGCTCCGAGTTACCGTTGGCCAATGCCACGGCCAGGCTCAATCTGGGGCGTACCCGCGCGCCACCTGGAAACACCGCATAGTCCAGGGCCCGAGCCAGCAGGGGTGGGCAGGGTTCGGTTGAAGCTTCACGGACGGCCATTGCCAGCGTGTGTTCACAGTCCAGCTGCGCTTTTCCCATGGCTGACGCCTCCATCGTTGGAAGGGATTGCTGTAAAGTAAACAAGACAATTAATATGTTCAAGAACATTTACACTTAGGCGATCACCCCTATGGACGTGTCGAATGGCCATTGAAGCACTGCCGCAAGCCCCCCTGTCGGGGTCGGGACTGGGCTTTGACGCGCCCGTGCCCGAAGGTGGTTATCGCTGGTGGTATCTCGATGCCTTCAGCGACGACGGTACTGCTGCGCTGACAGTTATCGCCTTTATCGGCAGCGTTTTTTCTCCCTACTATTTTCGAGCGCGGCGGCGGGGCAGGGGCACGCCCGAGAATTTTTGCAGCGTTAACGCCATTTTGTATGGACCCGGAAGGCGCCGGTGGGCGATGACAGAGCGGGGGTCGGGTGACCTGCAAAGGGAGGCGACCTACCTGTCCATAGGCCCCAGTCGCGTGCTGGATCGGGGTGATGGCCGCTTTATCTTTCAAATTGATGAGGTCTGCAGCCCATTTCCAACCCGAATGCGGGGCCAGATAGAACTATATGTCGGCGACCTTGGCAGCAGCTGTTTTGCCCTGGATCCCGATGGCCATCACCGCTGGTGGCCGGCAGCACCGGCGGGACGGGTAAAGCTTGACATGGCCAAGCCGACCTTGAGTTGGGAGGGCGGCGCCTACCTGGACAGCAACGCGGGCACCGTACCCCTGGAGGACACCTTCCTCAAATGGCACTGGCAGCGCAGTGCTCCCGAGCAGGGCCGGGGCCATATTCATTACGACGCGACCCTGTTGCAGGGTGGCGAACGTTCGTTGGCATTGGCCTTTGGCCCCGATGGGCAGTGCGAGCCACTGGAAAATGGTGCTGCTGAGGGTTTGCTGCCGCCGACAACCCTGTGGCGGGCCGGGCGGCAATGCCGTTCGCTGGTAGGACAGCCCAGGGTGATCAGCACCCTGGAGGAATCCCCCTTCTACGCCCGCTCCGTCCTTGAGTTGGACTCGGGAATGGGGCCCAGGAAGGTGATGCATGAGAGTCTGCATCTGGACCGCTTTACCCGCCCGTGGATGCAAATGCTGTTGCCGGTGCGGATGCCCAGGCGGCGTCTTGCCGTCGCTGGCTAGTGCTCTGGTTGGCGATGCGAGCACAGTAGGGGCTGGCTGGGTCAGCGGCCCTCGCTGGCAGGTAGTTCGGTAGCGCCGCTAGCGGCCTGCTGCCGGGCTTCCAGGGCCGCGAACAGATCCAGAGTCCAGATAACCCGGCGGTAAAGCCGGTGAAAAATGGAATCCCTGGTCAGGTCCCGGTCCGGTCTCACTCCCTGTTCTGCTACCGCGTCAATCAAATACTGGCACTCGGGCAGTGCGGGCTCACCCAGCGCGGCACTGCTGAGACGCACCCAGCCAGGGGTTCGCAATACCAGTCGGGTTTTACCGGCGACACCGATATAGGCGCGGGTATCGATCGAATTGCCGCCGCTTTGTAACAGCGCATGGCCAATTTCCGCGTATAACAGGCGCGCCGCATAAATCCCTGGACGGGCACTGACTGGCAGTTGCGCGATACCACTTTCACTGCGCACATAAAGCACTTCCGCCGCATCGACCAGCTGCTGCAGCACTGAACCCAGGGCCGGTGTAAAGCGGGGATTGCGCAAAAAGGCGTCGGGATCAATGTCCGCTGCTTCCAGTAAGTCCCGTGGCAGATAGAGCCTGCCCGCCCGGGCATCCTCGCCTACATCCCGGGCGATATTGGTTAGCTGCATGGCCACTCCCAGGTCCGCCGCCCGAGCCAGGGCCTGGGGTGATCGCACACCCATAAGCACCGCCATCATGACACCGACCACACCAGCGACCCGGGCGCCATAGGCATAGACCTCGGATACTGTCTGGTAATGGCGGCCGCTGGCGTCCCAGGCGAAGCCTTCGAGTAATGCTTCAAGCAGGGCTCGGGGCAACTGGTGCTTGGCGACAATGCGAGCCAGAACCCTGTCGACGGTCCGATCCCCGGGGCTCTGCTGGTAAATCGCGTCCAGCCGCACGCGCAGCTGTGCCAGTGCTGCCCCGGCATCCTCGCCTTCATCGATCAGGTCGTCAGCTTCGCGGCAGAAGGCGTACAGGCCACAGGCATCATTGCGCAGGGCGGTGGGTAG
This sequence comes from Luminiphilus sp., assembly GCA_012270045.1. Lineage (GTDB taxonomy): Bacteria > Pseudomonadota > Gammaproteobacteria > Pseudomonadales > Halieaceae > Luminiphilus. The sequence continues at coordinate 3,281 of JAAXJC010000186.1, read as the reverse complement.
CAGTTGTGAGGCCACCCAGAACGAACGGCTGCCACCTGACAGTGTCTGGCGACAGTGGGCCAGATCTGTATACGGCGTTGGTAATTCAGCCGTGGCGGACAGGGTTTGCATGGGGTACCACCTCGTCAAGCACGCGCGCTGAGGAGATCACGCCGGGAATGCCGGCGCCCGGGTGTGTCCCGGCGCCTACCAGGTAGAGGCCGTCAAAGTCTTCGCTTCTGTTGTGTGGCCGGAACCAGGCGCTCTGGCTGATGCGGGGTTCGAAGCTGAACCCGGCGCCCTTGAATGAGTTCAGCCGGTCCTGGAAATCCAGGGGTGTCATGACCCGGGATGTCGCCAGGTTCTCCGACAGCCCCGGCAGCACTGTGTCTGCGAGCCGCTTCTCAACCTCCTTTCGGAAGGGTTCGGCATGCTCGGACCAGTCAACCCCTGCGTCAAGGTGGGGTACCGGGACCAGGGCGTAGAACGTGTCACAACCCTCCGGGGCAAGGCTGGCGTCGGTAGCTGTGGGTCGATGCAAATAGAGGCTGAAATCATCGCTCAGGGTCTTGCGTTTGAAGATGTCATTGAGCAGACCCTTGTACCGTGGACCCAACAACACCGAGTGATGGGGTACGTCCGGATACTGGCGTTTCGTTCCGAAGTACCAAACGTAGAGTCCATTCGAGTAGGCGGCGTTTTCCAGCCTTCTATTGGTCCAGCGTTTACGCTGTGACTCGGGGAGGAGATACCGGTAGGTCCAGGCGGAATCGGCGTTCGACACCACGATGTCCGCCTGCAACTCGCGACCACCCTGCAGGGCTACGCCGGTTACGCGTCGGCCGTCGGTGGTGATGCGCTGCACTTCGGTGTTGTAGTGTATTTCGCTGCCCTGGCTTTCGATCAGCTTGGTAAAGCCATCGACCAGGCTGCCCGTGCCGCCCATGGCTGACCAGACACCGAAGCTCTGTTCCAGGTGGGAAATGAGGGAGTAGATGCCGGTGACCGAGAAAGGGTTGCCGCCGATCAGCAGGGGGTGGAAGCTCATCACCTGCCTCAGGTAAGGATCCTTGATGTGTTTGGCCACCAGGCTGTACACACTTCGGTCACTGCGCAGGCGGATCAATTGGGGCAGAAAGCGCAGCAGTTGCCAGATGCTGTCAAAGGATTTGAACCCCAATCTCTCAAAGCCAACGCGATAACGCTGCTCACTGGCTTTTAGGTAGTTGAGATAACCGGCCGCATCTGCCTCATTGAATGCCCGGATCTGTTGGATGTTTCGTTCCCGATCGCCGGAGTAGTCGAAGGTTTTGCCGTCGTCGAAGCGGATGCGAAAAAACGGATCCATCGGGCGCAGGTCAACATCATCACTGAGACGCCGCCCGCACAGGGCCCACAGTTCCTCCAGCAGAAAAGGTGCCGTGATAATGGTGGGCCCGGCATCAAAGGTGAAGCCATCCTGTCGGTAGACATAGGCTCTGCCCCCGGGGGCGTCCAGCTTTTCCAGGATGGTCACCCGGTAGCCCCGGGCCCCCAGGCGCACGGCAGCAGCCAGACCGCCAAAGCCACTGCCAATGACAATGGCGTGGGGACGTTGGTCGAAGGCGGAGACGGATTGGGCCGCCAGTTTCCCGAGATCCAGCTGTTTGTTCATTATTTTAGACTTTTTGCATGTCTATAATTAATGACAGTCTAGCAGCCCGCCGTTGGGATAGATAGCGCCGGGGCAGGCCCTCAAAGGGTCGACGCGATGATGTCCGTGAACGGTCCCGGGTCTTCCTCGTGGCCCAGGTGACCGAGGTTGGGCACGCTGTAGAGCTGTGAGCAGGCGATAAACTCAGACAGGCGCTCGGACTGCCAGGGGGAGACCGTGCGGTCGTTGCTGCAGGTCACCAGGTGCAGTGGTGTGCGCAGGCTGGGCAGCAGTTGTCGCTGCTGCTCCAGGTCCCAGCCCGCCATCATTTTCAGGGTCCCCATGATGTGGTCCGGACGTGATATCAGCTCCCGGTAGCAACGCATCATTTCTGCACTGGGAACAGACCCCGTTTCCACCAGCATATTGCGCACCGGTCGATTGAACATTCCGTGGGCGGCGGTGATATAAGCGAGCAGGGTGGACTTTGACAGCCACTTGGCCAGCCGGTTGAACAGGGGCGCCGCGGCAGAGCCAAAGGGTAGAAAGGCACCGTTCAGGGATACGATGGCTGCCGGAGCAAACTGGCAGTGCAGTGTCATCTGTGTGGCGATCACAGCCCCGGCCGAGTGGCCGACCATTAACTTGGGCCGCACGCCCAGGCTATCCAGCAACCCTTTCAGGTGGCGGGAAAACCCATCCAGGCTGATATCCGACTCGGGCAGCGCGCCGCTGAAGCCCTGTCCGGGCAGGTCGGGCATGATCAGCGTGAATCGATCGGCGAGGGCGTCTGCCAGGGCGGCCCAGGTATGCGAGGAGGCGCCGGTGCCATGGATCAGCAGCAGGGCAGGGCCGGTGCCCCGGGTCTGCACGTGCCAGTCCACGCCATCCACCCGCAGGAAACGGCTGTATTCCCTGTTGGGCCAGAAGGAGGGCAATTCAGGCATTGACCGCCGCTCCGGGCAATGGGCTGACAAGATTCCGCAGTGATGAAGCCTCCGCCCGGGGCATCAACAGGTAGTCACCCCCCAAAGCCGTCGCCAGTTCCCGGGCCCGGGGCTGTGCCCTGGGAGAAGCATCGATAATCAACGCCCGGCAGCCCTGGGCCTGGAAGCGCTTCGCTGCGGCGAGCGCGTCCTCGGTAGCGCCTTGTCTGCCGCTGCTGCCGTCCAGGGCTATGTTGGCAACGCCGTCGGTCAGGAATACCGCGGTCGGTGTGGCGCCCTCACGCAGCACTTGCCCGCTCAGCAGCGTTGTCAGTTCGATGGCGTGGGCCAATGGCGTGCCGCCCCCTCCGGGCAGGGCGGCCAATGCCCGCTTGGCCCTGACCAGGGAACGGGTCGGTGGCAGCAATAGTTCCGCCTGCTGACCCCGAAAGGCGATCAACGCGACATGGTCCCGGCGGCTGTAGCAGTCTGCCAATAACAGTTCCACCGCTCCCTTGGCTTCCGCCATACGGTGCATTGCGGCGGATCCGGAAGCGTCCACGACAAAGATCGTGGTGCTCTCCCGCTGATACCGGAAGCGCGTTACCCGGAAGTCAGAGGGTTTAACCCGCAGTCCCCTTGGTTGCCCGTTGCTCGCTTCACGTTGCCTCAGGCCCTGCCAGGGGGCGGCGGCACGCAATGTGGCCATCAGGTTCAGTCGCTCGCCGCGCCTGGGATCGCCG
>JAAXJC010000169.1 GCA_012270045.1 Luminiphilus sp. | reverse complement strand
TTCGAAGAATTTACCAGCGGCAACTTTGAGTTCAGTGCCCAGGCCACGGCCGTCGCCCTGACCGCGGGTGCAGGGGCCGAGGCGAACACCACCGGAGCGGGAACCAACGTGTCCGGCGGGCAAAATGATGCGGCCATTGCCAGTGCCGGTTATCGCAAGGGCATGGCGATATTCACCATCGCCAAAGGTGGCTTGATGTACGAGGCGTCGATCGGCGGGCAGAAGTTCTCCTACACGCCCAAGTAGTGCCGGTCTTTGAGCAGACCAGGGCTCGCCGCGGCGGGCCCTTTTTATTTAAAAATGACCAGTTTTCGTACGTAATTTTACCGAATTGAACGGAAAGGATGTCTGGGGCCGGTGCCGTCGGTGGCTGGCTGGTAGAATGCCGGACATTGGATGTGCGTGTTCTGTGCTTGCCCCGGGGCCGTATACATCTCGCCGGGATAGTAACACGGAAAGCTGGGTCGACTTAACAAGGCTCTCCTGCCCCTGGCGGTGTTGGCCGCGGGCATCGGAGTCGTGGTGGTGCTCAATGCCACCAAGCCGCCGCCGGAGGTGGCCGCCGAGCCCCCCAAGGCGATCCACGTGTACACCGAACTGGCGCAGCGCGTCACCAGCCAGCTGTCGGTTGAAACCACCGGTGAAGTTCGGGCCACGGTGCGCTCCGAGCTGGTTGCCCAGGTGGCCGGGCGGGTGGTGCAGGTCTCAGACGAGTTTGTTGAGGGTGGCCGGTTCGAGCCCGGTGAAACCCTGGTCACTATCGAAGACACGGATTACCGCGCTTCGTTTAACGAGGCCGAGGCCCGGGTGGCGGCGGCGGAGGTCGATCTGGAAACCGCCCTGGCGGATGCCGACGTGGCCCGGAAGCAATTGCAGGGGGTTAAGAATCCTTCGGCACTGGCCCTGAAAAAGCCACAGGTCAGCCGGGCCCGAGCGGCACTGGAGGCGGCCAAAGCGAACCTGTCCCTGGCCCAGACCAATCTAGACCGAACCCGTATTGCACTGCCCTACGCGGGACGACTGCGCACCAAGTCGGTGGATCTGGGTGAATTTGTCGGTCCCGGTACCGTACTGGCTTCGGCCTTTGGCACAGATCGGGTGGAAATTCGGCTACCCCTGACCGACGCCCAGTTGGGCGCCCTGGGTGTCCCCATTGGTTACATCGCGCCACCCGGCCAGGGCCTGCCGGTGAGCCTCACCACCGTGGTGGCCGGCGAGTACTACAGCTGGAATGGGCGGGTAGAGCGCCTGGATGCGGCGGTCGATGAGCAAACACGAGTGATCTACGCCACGGCGGTGGTTGAAAATCCCTACGACCTGGGACGCAATGGAACTGCAATGCCGCTGGCCGTTGGCCTGTTCGTGGAAGCTGCCATTGCCGGGCGTGTTGTCAATGATGCAATCAGGATACCGGTAGCGGGTCTTCGGGCCGGTAATCGGGTGTTTGTGCTGTCTGAGCAAGGACGCCTCGATGTCAGGGACGTTGCCGTCATTCACAGCAGTGCCAGCGACGTCTTTCTGGCGTCCGGCGTCACTGCCGGCGAGGCGGTTATCACCTCCGCGATACGCAATCCCATACCCGGTATGTCCCTGGAACCCATCACCATGGAGCGGGTGGCGGGTGGCGCTGGCGAAGTTGTCGCCAACTGAGGAGTTGTAAATGCAAAGATTGGTCGCGTGGTGGGTCCGTAACCCGGTAGCTGCCAACTTGCTGATGCTGGGGATTGTCATCTCCGGTTGGCTGGGCTTGCAGAATGTCGAGAAGGAAGCGTTTCCTGGCCTTAACTCCTATGTGGTACAGATCGATGTCGCCTGGCCCGGCGCCTCCCCCAGCGAAGTGGAACAACAGGTTGTTCAGCGCATAGAAGATGCGCTCGACGGCGTCCCCAACGTCAACAGAATCCGCTCTGAGTCCCGGGAGGGTTACGGCGGCATCAGTGTGGAAACACTGGCAGACGTGGACATCAACGGGTTTACCAATGATGTCAAAAATGCCGTCGACTCGATCACATCCTTTCCCAGGGATATCGAAAATCCGAGGATCCGTCGTCAGGACTGGAACGAGGCCATGTTTCGCATCACCGTCAGTGGCGACATCGGTGAGCGGGCGCTGGCACGACTGGCGGAGGAACTACGCCAGGATCTGGCGTCCCGACCCTATATCTCTCGGGTTGATATGTGGGGAGTGCGCCAGGAAGAGGTAACGGTGGAGCTGTCCGAGCGCGCGCTGCGCCAGTACGGCATCACCTTTGCCGAGGTCGCGGCGGTTATCCGCAATAGCTCCATCAACCTGTCCTCGGGCCGTGTCAAAACCCAGACCGGCGACGTGCAGCTGCGGGTGCTCAACCTCGCTGACACCCAGCGGGACTTTGAAGACATCGTCATTCGTCAGACCCCCGAGGGCGGTGCCATCCGTGTCGGTGATGTGGCCCGGGTGATTGATGGTTTCGAGGAAACCGAATTACTCGCCCGATACAATGGCGAGCCCGTGGTTGTTTTGAACGTGCAGTCCACAGATACCATGCAGGTAGTCAAGTCCAGCGAGTCGGCAAAGAAGTGGATAGCGGACACCCAGCCGACACTGCCCGAGGGCATCACGCTGAACATGGGGTTCAATACCGCGGAAATCTATACCTCGCGCATGGATTTGATTACCGAATCGTCCCTGCTGGGCTTGCTGCTGGTGTTTCTGGTTCTGGTCATGACCACTCGGCCGGCGGTCGCACTTTGGGTAACGGCGGGTATAGGCGTGGCCTTCATGGGTGCCTTTGCTTTCCTGCCCGCCAGTGACGTGTCTCTGAACGTGATTTCCACTTTCGCCTTCCTGTTGGTGCTGGGCATTGTGGTCGATGACGCCATTGTGGTGGGTGAGAGTATTCACCACCACAATCACAACAAGGGACTGGACGGCGAACAGGCGGCGGTGGTGGGTGCCGCCAGCGTGTCGCGGCCGGTCATCTTTGCTGTTTTGACCACGATTGTCGCCTTCGCTCCCTGGCTTTTTGTTTCCGGTGTCCAGACCCAGATCACCCGACAGTTGTCCATTGTGATCACCCTTGCCCTGATCATGTCACTGATCGAAGCCTTTTTTATCCTGCCGGTGCACCTGCGCCATATCGAGCCACGCAAAAATTTGAAGGGCTGGAAACTGTGGCAGCAGAATTTTGCCCACGCCATCGTCGACTTCGCCCACAACCATTACCGCCCCTTTCTGGAAAAGTGCCTGCGTCGGCGCTACACCACCACCATGGTGTTCGTCTCGGGTTTCATTATCTCTGTGGGCTTGTTTTCCACCGGCTGGGTGAAGTTCTTTTTCTTCCCCCAGGTGGAGAATGAAGAGATCAACATCAGTGTTGACCTGCCCATCGGCACGCCCTTTGAGCGGGCCCTGGAGGTACTGGAGCAGCTGCAGGACGCCGAGAAAGCCTTGGTGAAAGAGGTGTCCTCGAGCGCAAGCGGCTCGGGGCAGGGCAGTGGCCAGATTATTGAGGGGTGGTACGCGCGTGCGCGCCCCGAAAATGTGCTTGCCATTGTGTCGCTTGCGCCGCCTGAGGTGCGGGATATGAGTGCCCGCGCGGCGGCTGAGCGACTGCGGGAACTGACGGGGGATATCCCGGATGCCGAGCAGATCGAGGTGAATTACACCCTCAATAACAGCGGCGCACCCACTGTCACCTTCGTCTTGCAGCACAACGATTTCGAGTTGCTGAAAGCGGCCAGTGAAGATCTTCAATTGCATTTGCAGACCTACGACGCCGCGTTCTACGTGCGGGATGATCAGCAGGGTGAGCTGAGCGAGCTGCGCTTCACCCTGAAACCCGGTGCCGAGCGCCTGGGTATCAGTCTGGCCGACGTGTCACGCCAGGTCCGTCAGGGCTATTACGGCGAGGAGGTACAGCGCCTGCCCCGGGAATACGGTGATGCCCGGGTGATGGTGCGTTACCCCCGGGAAACCCGCAGCCAGCTCAATTCCCTGGATGACTTTCTGGTGCGCACGGCGGACGGGCGCAGTGTTCCGCTGGCGGCAGTGGCCGATGTCAGTTTTGGGACCGGCGTCCAGCGCATTGGCCGGCGCGACGGCCGGCGCTTTATTCGTGTGGTGGCCAATGTCGAACGGGACGCCCTGGGCGATATCGCGCGGACGGTTAACAAAGAGTTTATTCCAACGCTGGAGGCCAAATATCCAGGGCTCAGCGTGCTCAAGGGAGGTATTCAGGAGTCCGAGGCGGAATTCTTTAGTGAGATTTCGGCCCTTTACACGGTTGCGCTCTTTGCAATTTATGCACTCATTGCCGTCGCCTTCCGCTCCTACTCCTTGCCGCTTTTGATCATGACGGCCATACCCTTTGGCTTCATGGGGGCTATCTTCGGTCATCTTTTGTTCGATATGCCCCTGGCGTTGTTCTCCTACTTTGGGATAGGGGCTGCCGCGGGCGTGGTAGTGAACGACAACCTGGTTTTGGTTGACTATATCCGGCGCCGGGAGGACGAAGGGCTTTCATCCTATGAAGCCGTTCTGGATGCCGCGGTGAACCGGTTCCGCCCGATCTTTCTTACCACGGTAACGACGTTTGTCGGCTTGATACCCATCATGGCCGAACGTTCGACCACCGCCGAGTTCCTCAAGCCGGCCGTGCTGTCACTGTCCTTCGGGGTGCTGTTCGCACTCTTCGTCAGTCTGCTGATGGTGCCGGCGCTGTACATGATTGGCTGGGACTACCAGCAGTTCGTCCGGCGTCTGCGTGGCAAGCCAACGGATGGCCAGCCCGTTGGCGAGTCCGGGCCCCCGGGTGCTTCAGAGGCGGTGTAGCCTCCGGTTGTGGGAACCCCTGCAGTCAATCCCAAGCCCCTGTGGGTGGAATCTGCTGAACTGTCCCATGGGTTGTCGATAGCTGACGGAAAAGCGCCGTGCTATTCCTGGTAAGTGGCGCTTCCCGATCAGGGAAAACGCAGCTAGCGAGGAAAATCCTTGGGGAAAAAGGGATTCCCTACCTTTCGCTCGACTGGCTGATGATGGGTTTCAACAGCGGCATGCCCGAGCAGGGTATCCATCATCTGCTCTGGCCTGATGACATTGCCGAGAGGATGGCGCCTTTTCTATTGGGCATGATTGACAGTCTGCTGGCGGATGACGTCGACTACCTGATTGAGGGCGAGGCCTTACTGCCGAGAACCGTTGCCGGACTGATCGCCCAACGCCCGGGCAAGATCAGGGCGGTGTTCCTCGGTTACGCCAGGACCGAGATGGCGACAAAAGTCGCTGTAATCAAACAGCATGAACCAGCGGGTGGAGACTGGTTGACCCGTCAATCGGATCACTATATTGCGGATCATGTTGGCAACATGATTGCCCACAGCAAGCGAATAAAAGCGGCGTGTAAAGAGCACGGGCTGTCCTACTTCGATACCGGCGCGGATTTTTGTCGGTCAATAGATGCCGCAGCGGATTTCCTGATCGGTGACTTAGCCTCAGAACACTGAACTGAGGGAAGCCGGTGCTGGAGACAGGCGACGGCCCAAAGCCCCCGTGGGACCTTGGGCAGTGGCGCACCAGTTTTTCAAACGACCGCTGTACAGCCGATCAGTGAATCCCGTGCATCAGGCGCTTCAGAAGGGGGGTGGCTATGAGCATGGCCACCCCGGCGATCACGCCGGCCCACAGCAGTTGGTCAAACAGGTGGGCAAAGCCCTGGGCCTCGGTAACCATGGTGCCCAGCAGCGCCGCGACATAGGACGAATACGCGGAGGCGAGGAACCAGGCCCCCATCATGACACCCCCGACACTGGGCACCGAAAGTTTGGTTACCGCGGACAGTCCCACCGGGCTCAGACACAACTCACCGGTGGTGTGCAGCAGGTAGGCCAGAACCAACCACCAGGCAGATACCAAACCAGCCTCGTCAGGGAACTGTGCCCCGTAGGCGAGGGCGCCGAAACCAAGCCCGGCCTGGGCAATGCCCAGTGCGAATTTGACCGGGGTACTGGGCTCCAGGTTTTTGCGCCCCAGCCAGGTCCACAGGAAGGCAAAAACCGGCGCCAGGGTGAAGATAAAGAACGAGTTGGCGGCTCCGAACTGGGATGCGGTCAGGGTAATGCCAAACAGAGTCTTGTCGGTATCCCGGTCAGCGAACAGCGTCATCGAGCCCGCCGCCTGCTCGAACAGCGCCCAGAAGAAGACCGTGGACACGATCAAGGCGACCAGTGCCAGCATGCGGTCCCGCTGTACGCGGTCACAGCGGGCAAAGATGTACCAGCCCAGTCCCCCAAGGGTACCGATGGCGACGAGGTTCAGCAGGGTGCCCACCACGGCGTTGAACTGCACGATCTGCCAGATCACGACCACACCCACGAGGCCGGCAAGATAAATTAAGGTCTCCAGGCTGACCGGGCCTTTTTTCTCCGCCAGTACCGCGTCCGAGGGCGCTTCCCCATGCCCCTCCAGCAGGGGTTGTCCCCACAAAAAGAGCACCAGCCCCAGCAACATGCCAATGCCGGCGGCACCGAAACCGTAGGCCCAGCCGTACACCTCGCCCAGCCAGCCACAGAGCAGGGTGGCCGCGAAGTCACCGAAGGTGCTGCCCATGTAGAAAATGGTGAAGCCGGCATCCCGCCGGGGATCATTTTCCGCGTACAGCTTGCCGACCACGGTGGAGATATTGGGCTTGAGAAAGCCCACGCCCATGATGATCAACGCCAGGGACAGGTAAAAGACCTGCAGGGCGCCCTCATCCCGAGTGACGCTGCCGTCAACCAGGCGGGCCTGTTCCCCCTCGAAGGCCATGCCCAGGTGCCCGGCGACCAGCAGCAGGCCGCCATACACCACGGCCCGGCGCATACCGATGTAGCGATCCGCAATCAGGCCACCCAGCACCGGCATGGCGTAGACCAGTGCGGTGTAGCTGCCCAGTACCGCCAGGCCCGCGTCATCCGCGAACAGGTGGTATTTGGTGAGGTACAGCAGCAGCAGGTATTTCATGCCGTAGAAGGAAAAGCGTTCCCACAGCTCCGTGCCGAAACAGATGTAGAGGCCAGCGGGGTGTCCCATGAATTCGCGACCGGTGGTGTGGCCGCCTGCTGTGGTTTCCATCGTGTTATTGCTTCCTTTCGTTGTTATGAACGCAGCTAGGCTGCGGTGGGTAGCGCGGGTTGTTCGGCAACCAGCGCCCTATCCATGTCATTAAAGTCCCGCAGACGTTTGACCTTGGCAAACAACGCGCCGGCCTGGGGGTAATGATACTGCAGGTAGACCAGCCATTGCTTCAGTGGGTTACAGGCATAGCGGGCATCGTAAGTCGCTGCGTTGCGATGCAGATAGCTGCGCAACAGCGGTGGAATATCGGGCCAGTCCAGAGGCGCAGGGGGAGGGGATGCCGCCGTCTCCGGAATCAGTTGGGCCCTGACCTGGCGGCCCAAATCCGGGCGGCACAGGGAGCCCCGGGCCAGCATAAAATCCCGGCACCGGGATACTGAGCGGCATCTCAGCACATCTCCGGGGGACCACAGTTCGCCGTTGGCGATGACCCGCACACCGGCCGCCGCGGCCATGTCGACGGCTTCTGCCAGCCGGGACCAGTGGGCGGGTGGGCGATAGGCCTGCCGTCGGGTCCTGGCGTGGATGGTCAATTCCGAAATGCCCCCCGCCAGGGCCGCCGCCACGATGTCCATGAAATGCGAGTCGTCGTCGAAGCCCAGGCGAATCTTTGCCGTGACCGGTATCGACGGAGGCACGGCGTCCCGGACAGCGCTACAGACGCCGCGCAGGGTGTCAGGGGTTTTGAGCAGCACGGCTCCGCCCCGGGATTTATTGACGGTCTTGGCGGGGCAGCCAAAATTCAGGTCTATGCCGGGAGCCCCAAGGCCCACCGCCGCCCGGGCATTGCGGGCCATTAGCGGCGCGTCACTGCCCAGTAATTGCACAAAAACCGGGGTGCCTGAAGGGGTCTTGCCGCCTTCGAGTAATTCGGGGCATAGCCGATGAAAAACCCGGGCCGGCAGCACGGTCTGGGACACCCTGACGAATTCGGTGACACACCGGTCGTAGCCGCCCATGCCGGTCAGCATGGCCCGCATGATGCTGTCCATCACACCCTCCATGGGGGCGAGCACGAGTCGGTGGTCTGGTTGACCTGTTGGCTGCGTATGGCTGTCTTTCATCGCGGGCCAAGGATACATGACCCGCGGGTGCAGGCCCATGGTGGCATGGCGTGGTATGCCATGGTTTATGTACACTAGCGGGTTATGCGCAAGCCATTCGAGCCGGAAGACTGCTATGAATCCCAACTACCTCGACTTTGAGCAACCTATAGCCGAGCTTGAGGGCAAAATTGAGGAGCTGAGCAACGTCGGCTCAGATGCCGACTTGAACCTTGCCGAGGAAATCGAACGGCTGCGGGACAAGAGCACCTCCCTGACCGAAAAGATCTACGCGGACCTGAGCCCCTGGGATATCGTCCGGGTCGCTCGGCACCCCCTGCGGCCCTACTCGCTGGACTACATCGATCATATCTTCACCGAGTTTGATGAATTACACGGTGACCGGCATTTTGGTGATGACAAAGCCATCATTGGTGGCGTCGCCCGGCTGGAAGGCCGCCCGGTCATGGTGATCGGACAGGAGAAGGGCCGGGCTGTAAAGGACAAGGTCTACCGCAACTTCGGCATGCCCAAGCCCGAGGGTTATCGCAAAGCGCTGCGTCTGATGGAGATGGCAGAGCGCTTTAAAATGCCTGTGGTCACCCTGATTGACACTCCCGGAGCCTACCCGGGAATAGACTCGGAAGAGCGGGGCATCTCCGAGGCGATCGCCCGCAACCTGGCGGTGATGTCCAGATTGCGAACCCCAATTGTCTGCATTGTGATCGGCGAGGGTTCCTCCGGAGGCGCCCTGGGTATCGGCGTCGGCGATCACCTGGCGATGCTCCAGTATTCAACCTATTTTGTGATCTCCCCCGAGGGTTGCGCCAACATCATCTGGAAGAGCAGTGAATTTGCCCCGGACGCGGCCTCGGCGATGGGTGTTACCTCCTCGACGCTGCAGGATTTGGGTATCGTTGATGCCACTATTCCTGAGCCCCTGGGCGGGGCCCACCGCAACCCGGTGGAGATGGCACAACGGATACAGTCCCATCTGGTGGAACAGGTCGACAGACTGTGCGCCATTGATACCGATGCCATGCTGGAGGCGCGCTACCAGAGACTGATGTCCTACGGTAACTGACCCTGGCCCCGGCGGCACTTCCAGAGCAGGTCATCCCCGAATTCCAACGGGACACCGGCGCGGCGCGCTGGTGGCTGGGGCTCAGCGGTGGCTGTGACAGCATGGTGCTGCTGTACCTCGCCAGTCTGTGGCGAGGGCAGGGCGGCCCGCCGCTGACCGCCATTCACATACACCACGGTCTTGAGGACAGTGCCGACGACTGGGCAGCACTGTGCCAGCGGGTTTGTGACCGACTCGATATTGACCTGCAAATCCACAGCGTCACGGTGGCCAGGGATGCCGGCAAGGGTCTGGAGGCCGCGGCCCGCACAGCCCGATACGCGGTATTCCGGCAGGTCCTGGGACCCGGCGAGTTGCTGATGCTGGCTCACCATGGGGATGACCAGGCGGAAACCATTCTGCACAGGCTGTTCCGGGGCACTGGACCCCGTGGACTGGCGGGTATGCCGCGACGTCGAGCCCTGGGCCATGGCCTGTTGTCCCGGCCGCTTCTGGGCGTCTCCCGGTCCGACATTGAAAGCTGGGCTGAGGGCTGGTCACTGCCCTTTGTGACCGACCCCAGCAACGCCGACGTCCGCTTCGACCGCGGTTACCTGCGCCAACACATCCTGCCGGCGGTCCAGCACCGCTGGCCCCTATTCGCCAACGCCCTGGGGCGTTGCGCCGAACAGCAGGAGCGGTTACTGGCGAGACTGGGCGAGCAGGCACTGCCGGTGGGGGAGAACCTGCTGGGGGAGCCAGTGCTGGCCATGGGCGCTGTCAGCGACCGGCAGTTGTTGGCGGATTTGATCCATCACTGGTTGTCCGAGGCAGGGCTGCAGGCGCCCCCGGCCACGCGGCTGACGGAGTTTGCCCGTCAGTGCCTGGAGGCCGGTGCGGACAGGTCGCCCGAATTACGGCTGACCGAAGGGGTGCTGCGCAGTTGGCGCGGTCACATTGCGCTGACCCAAATCCCTGACGATCTGCCGGAACTACCCCGATCGGCCACTGTCGGTGCTGCCCAGTCAGGGGCCTGGGGCCGCCTCGAATGGACCAGTGTGGCGGATTCAGTCGGACTGCCCCCGGGACAGCAGCTGGCAATGCGTTATCGCCGTGAGGGTGAAAAACTGGCGGCTCCGGATGGCCAGAGCCGGGATTTTGGCAAACTCTGCCAGGAATATGATGTGCCGCCCTGGTGGCGGTCCCGCCTGCCTTTGCTCACCGACGGGGATACCCCGGTCTATGCGCCTCTGATCGGTCCCCTGGCGGGCTTCAACCCTGGGGGCCGGGGCCAGTCGGGCGGGCTGATGCCGCTATGGAATCCTACTGATTTTGAGCCTCTTAATTGAGTGCACCCCGGCTTGCTGATAGACTGATCTCCCATCTGAGTTGCAGTGCAGGTGACCACGGGTGGGCCCGCACCAACGACATCAACACTGGGGGTGACCCCTGAAACGGTGGTCGGCATGACGCGTTACGTGTTTGTTACAGGTGGGGTGGTCTCTTCCCTGGGTAAAGGTATCGCAGCCGCGTCATTGGCTGCGGTGTTGGAAGCCCGTGGCCTGAAGGTCACGCTGCTGAAACTGGATCCCTACATCAACCTCGATCCCGGAACCATGAGTCCGTTCCAGCATGGCGAGGTATTCGTGACCGACGACGGTGCCGAGACGGACCTGGACCTGGGTCACTACGAACGCTTTACCCGAACCACCATGAGCAAGCGCAATAACTTTACTACCGGCCGGGTCTACGACGCGGTGCTGCGCAAGGAGCGGCGAGGCGATTATCTGGGTGGCACGGTGCAGGTTATTCCCCACGTCACCGACGAAATCAAACGCCGGGTTATCGAAGGCGCCGACGGGGCTGATATTGCTGTGGTCGAGGTCGGGGGCACCGCCGGTGACATTGAGAGCCAGCCTTTTCTTGAGGCCGTCAGGCAGCTGAAATTGGAGTTGGGGCCGTCCCGGGCATTGCTCATGCACCTGACGCTGATTCCCTACATTGCAACCGCAGGGGAAATCAAAACTAAACCAACCCAGCATTCGGTCAAGGAATTGCGCTCCATCGGCCTGCAGCCGGATGTATTGCTGTGCCGTTGTGCAGTCGATGTGGACGAGGGAGCGCGCCGGAAAATATCACTGTTTACCAACGTGGAGTTCCGCGCGGTCATCCCCCTGCTGGATGCGGATTCAATCTACAAGATACCGCGCAATCTCAATGCCAACGGCCTCGACAGCTATGTACTGGATCAGTTTGGTCTGGACTGCCCGGCGGCGGATCTCTCCGAGTGGGATGAGGTGGTGGAGCGTGAGTTCAGTGAGACCCAGGGCACGGTCAAGGTCGGCATGGTCGGGAAGTACGTGGATCTGGCGGACGCCTATAAATCACTGAATGAGGCCCTGGACCACGCGGGGCTGCAGACCCTCGCCAAGGTGGAAATCGAATACATTGATTCTGAGGAGTTGGAGTCACAGGGAACCGGTTTGCTGGCTCGTCTGGATGCCATCCTGGTGCCCGGCGGGTTTGGTGATCGGGGCATCGAGGGCAAGATCGCCGCCGTTCGCTACGCCCGGGAAAACGGCGTGCCGTTCCTGGGTATCTGCCTGGGAATGCACATGGCCATGATTGAGTACGGCCGCAATGTCTGCGGCCTTGAGGGGGCTCACTCCTCGGAAATGGTGCGTGATACCCCGCATCCGGTGGTCGCGCTGATCACCGAATGGCAGGATGCCGACGGTACGCTGGAGCGCCGGGATGAACACTCGGATCTGGGCGGCACCATGCGACTGGGCGCCCAAACCTGTCATCTGGTCGAGGGCACCCTGGCCCACAGCGTTTATGGCGCGGACGAAATTCGTGAGCGGCACCGCCACCGTTACGAGATCAACAACAACTATGTGCCCCAGATTGAGGCCGCGGGCCTGCGCGTCTGTGGCTGGTCCCAGGATCGGGAGTTGGTAGAGATGGTCGAACTGCCCACGCACCCCTGGTTTCTGGCCTGCCAGTTTCACCCCGAATTCACCTCCCGTCCCCGGGGCGGTCACCCGCTGTTCACCAGCTACATAGAGGCGGCCCTGCGCCATGCCCAGAGCGATGCCGTGGTGGAGGCGGTGGGCTGACCGATGCCGGAACAACCGATTACTGTCAATGCCGGCGACATCAGCTTTGGTAATCACCTGCCGTTTGTCCTGATTGGTGGGATTAATGTGCTGGAAAGCGAGCAGTTTGCCGTCGATGTGGCCGGGCACTATCAGGAGGTCTGCCGACGGCTGGACATACCCCTGATCTTTAAAGCCTCCTACGACAAGGCCAACCGCTCGTCGGTGCATTCCTATCGTGGACCCGGAGCGGAAGCCGGCCTCGCGCAGCTGGCAGCCGTCAAGCGTGCGCTGGGCCTCGCCACCCTGACCGACGTCCACAGCCCCGATGAAGCCGCTGCCGCCGCCGAGGTGTGCGATGTTATCCAGTTGCCCGCGTTCCTGGCGCGGCAAACCGACCTCGTTCAGGCCATGGCGGAAACCGGAGCGGTCATCAACATCAAGAAGCCCCAGTTCCTGAGCCCCGAGCAGATGGTCCACATCGTGGAAAAGTTTCGTGAATGCGGCAATGAACGCCTGTTGCTGTGCGAGCGTGGCAGCAACTTCGGCTATGACAACCTGGTGGTCGACATGCTGGGCTTTGAGGTCATGCGGGAGGTCACCGGTGGGCGGCCCCTGATCTTTGATGTCACCCACGCCCTGCAGCGGCGGGATCCCGGTGCCAGCGCATCCGGTGGCCGACGCGGGCAGGTGCTGCCCCTGTCCCGGTCCGGTCTGGCCCTGGGCTTGGCGGGTCTGTTCCTGGAGGCCCATCCCAATCCTGACCAGGCCCTTTGCGATGGCCCCAGTGCCCTGCCGCTGGATCTCCTCGAGCCGTTTCTCGAGCAGGTCAAGGCGGTGGACAGCACGGTCAAGACACTGCCCCAACTCGATATCAACTGACACTGATTGGAGATGTTTACGTGAGCGAAATCGTCGACCTGCGCGCCTTTGAAGTTCTGGACTCGCGGGGCAACCCCACGGTGATGGCTGAGGTCACCCTGGACGACAATACCACCGGCTCGGCCTGTGCCCCCTCGGGTGCCAGCACTGGCAGTAGGGAGGCGCTGGAGTTGCGCGATGGCGACCCCCAGCGCTACCTGGGTAAAGGTGTCCTCAATGCGGTGGCCAACGTCAATGGCCCCATCCGGGATCTGCTGTTGCAGCACGATGCCGGCGACCAGCGTGGCATTGACCAGCGCATGATTGCTGCCGATGGCACGGACAACAAAGGTCAGTTCGGCGCCAACGCGATTCTGGCGGCTTCCCTGGCGGTGGCCAAGGCCGCAGCCCAGTCCCTTGAAACACCCCTGTACCAGCACATCGCCAATCTTTCGGGGAACAGCCAGCTGACCATGCCGGTGCCGATGATGAACATCCTCAACGGCGGCGAGCACGCGGACAACAACGTCGATATCCAAGAGTTCATGATCCAGCCGGTGTCGGCCAAGACCTTCGCGGATGCCCTGCGCATGGGCGCAGAAATTTTTCATCACTTGAAGAAGGTGCTGTCAGCCCAGGGGTTGGCCACTGCCGTTGGCGATGAGGGTGGCTTTGCTCCGGACCTGCCGTCCAATGCCGCCGCCCTTGATGTGATCGGCGAGGCGGTCGCTAAAGCCGGTTATGTACTCGGGGAGGACATCACCCTGGCACTGGATTGCGCGGCTTCGGAATTTTACCGCGACGGCGCTTACCAGCTCAGTGGTGAGGGTAAGACCTTCAACAGCGCCGAGTTTGCCGATTACCTCGGTGGCTTGTGTGATAGCCATCCCATCATCTCCATTGAGGACGGTCTCGATGAGTCCGACTGGGAGGGCTGGGCTATCCTCACCCAAAAATTGGGCGACCGGATACAGTTGGTCGGTGATGACCTGTTTGTTACCAACACGGACATCCTCGGTCGGGGTATCCGAGAGGGCATTGCCAATTCGATACTGATCAAGTTCAACCAGATCGGCACCCTGTCAGAGACCCTGGATGCGATCGCCATGGCCAGGCAGGCCGGTTACACCGCTGTGATTTCACACCGCTCAGGGGAGACCGAGGACGCCACCATTGCCGACCTGGCCGTGGGCACTGGTGCCGGTCAGATCAAGACGGGCTCCCTGTGCCGCTCGGACCGGGTGGCCAAGTACAACAGGCTGCTGCGGATCGAGGCGGCTCTCGGTCTGACGGCACCCTATCGTGGCCGCGCTGAGTTCTCCCGGGGGTAGCGGCGATGCGAATAATCATAGGGGTGCTGCTGGCGTTGGTGCTGCTGCTGCAGTATCGACTCTGGTTTGCCGAAGGCGGCATCGCGGAGGGGGTACGCCTGAAAGAGAAAATCGCCCTGGAAGAGCAACGGAACGCGGAGCTCAAGGCCCGCAATGATGTGCTGGCCCGACAGGTATTGGAGCTTCAGAACGGGCATCGGGCTGTCGAGCAGCACGCCCGTGAGGAGTTGGGCCTGGTGATGGAAGATGAACAGTACTATCAGTTCATAGAGGAAAGCGGATCGGAGCCAGAGCCGCGGCCATGAGTGCTCTCTGGGGCGTTGTGCCGGCAGCCGGATCCGGGCAGCGCATGGCATCGGAGCTGCCCAAACAGTATCTCGAAATAGCGGGTCGACCGCTGCTGGATCATGCGCTGCAGGCGCTGTTGGGTTGTGCCGATGTTCGCGGTGTGATGGTGGCTCTGGCGCCCGATGACCCCCATACCGGCAAGGTGCCCAGCTTGAATGACCCCAGGGTCGCCACCGTGGCAGGGGGGGCGGAGCGGGCTGATTCGGTGCTGGCGGCGCTGCGTGCCCTGTCTGCCATGGCGGCACCCGATGATTGGGTACTGGTTCACGATGCCGCCCGGCCCTGCCTGGCGGGTGAGGATTTGATGGCCCTGATAGCGGCCGTGGTCGAAGGCGATTGCGGTGGCTTGCTGGCCCAACCGGTCAACGATACGGTGAAGCGCGTCGATGGCGACCTCAGGGTGATGGCTACGGTGGATCGACGAACCCTGTGGCGGGCCCAGACTCCCCAGATGTTTCGCCTGGGGGATTTGAGTGATGCCCTGGAACGCATGCAGGGGCAGGGCGAGTTGGTGACCGATGAATCCAGCGCCATGGAACAGGCGGGTTATGAGGTCCAGGTGATTCCCGGTTCTGCCCGCAACCTGAAAGTGACGGTACCTGAAGACCTGATGATTGCTGAGTACTACCTGAAAGCGAACGAGGAATCGTCCCCATGATGCGGATCGGACACGGTTTTGATGTCCATGCCTTCGGCCCGGGGGATCACGTGGTGCTGGGGGGAGAGCGTATTCCCCACGACCGCGGGTTGGTGGCCCACTCCGACGGCGACGTGGTGTTGCACGCCCTGTGTGACGCCCTGCTGGGTGCTGCTGCGCTGGGTGATATCGGGAGGCATTTTCCCGATACAGATCCGGATTTCGCCGGTGCCGACAGTCGCCATCTGCTGCGCGAGGTGCGGGTATTGCTGGCGGGCCAGAACTGGCTGGTGGGCAATGTTGATCTGACCGTTGTGGCCCAGCGGCCAAAAATGGCGCCCCATATCGATGCCATGCGCGGTCACATTGCCAGTGATCTGCAGATTGACGTCACCGGTGTCAGCGTCAAGGCGACCACCACTGAACAGCTCGGTTATATCGGTCGCGGCGAGGGTATTGCCTGTCACGCCGTTGTGCTGTTGACCGGCGATCAGGGCACAGGGTCCTGAAGCATGAATCGCCAGGGCATCGGCATGACCTCTATGCGCACCCGCCAGCGCCTGGTGCAGCGCCTGGTGGAGCAGGGCATCACCTCATTGGCCGTGCTCGATGCAGTTCGTGATACCCCGCGACATTTTTTTGTCGATGAGGCCCTGGCCCACCGGGCCTATGAAGACACGGCGCTGCCCATAGGCTGGAACCAAACCCTTTCCCAGCCCTACATCGTCGCGAGGATGACCGAATTGGCCCTGGCCCAGGGCACGCCGGCCAAGGTTCTCGAAATAGGCAGTGGCTCCGGCTACCAGACCGCCATCCTGTCCCAGTTGGTCGGTGAGGTCTATGCGGTTGAGCGGATCAAGGGACTGGTGGATCGCGCCCGCAAACGTTTCCGGGAACTGCGTCTGCGCAATGTTCAGCTGCGCCTCGCCGATGGTCTGGCGGGATGGCAGGACAAGGGCCCCTTCGACGTCATTCTGTCGGCTGCGGCACCAGAGCAGGTTCCCCTGGCCCTTCTTGAGCAACTGGTCGTGGGCGGGCGGCTTATATTGCCTGTGGGCGATCAGCGCCAAGACTTACAGGTGGTCACACGCACCGAATCGGGGGCTGAGACCGAGGTCGTTGAAGCGGTGAAGTTCGTGCCCATGCTGCCAGGCGTTCAGCGGTGAATCAGCAGTCCCCCATCGGCATTTTCACCCGGGGTATCGCCATGGGGACGGCCGATCTGGTTCCCGGGGTTTCCGGGGGAACCGTGGCCCTGATTACCGGCATTTACCCCCGGTTACTGGCTGCGGTGGCAGCCTTTGACGTCGAGGCTTTGGGACTGTTGCGCCAGGGCCGCTGGCGGGATCTGTGGTCCCATGTGGATGGCGGGTTCTTGCTGCCCCTGATGCTGGGTATCGGTACCGCGATTGTCGCCCTGGCCAGCGTTCTCAAGCTGCTGCTGGAGACCCAGGCCCTGCTGGTCTGGTCTTTTTTCTGTGGCCTGGTGCTGGTGTCAGCACTGTTGCTGGTCCGTGACGAATTGCAGCGGCTTACGGCAACGGCCCTGGGGTGTATGGGGGCGGGTATTGTGGTGATGCTGTTCGTGGGCCTGAGTCCGGGACTGACCCTGCCCCAAACTTCCGCCGGCTTTTTCCTGGCCGGCATGCTGGGCATCAGCGCCATGATCCTGCCCGGCATTTCCGGCAGTTTTATTCTGGTGCTGCTTGGCATGTACAGTGCAATCATCACGGCGGTCGTGGACCGGGAATGGAGCACACTGGCGCTGTTCGCGCTGGGATGCGCTGCCGGTCTGCTGGTGTTCAGCCGGTTTTTGACCTGGCTGCTGGACCGGGCCAGGCGTCCCACGCTGTCTGTGCTGGTGGGCTTCCTGTTGGGCTCCCTGGTCATACTGTGGCCCTGGCAGGAGATACTGAGCACCGGCATCGGGCGGGATGGTGGGGTTCGGATACTCCAGACCCGCCCGGTGGGCCCCGGCCAGTTCGAGCTGTTGTACGGTGACAGTCAGTTAATGGCCTGTCTGCTCAGCGCGGCCATGGGTGCGCTGCTGGTGGCCGGCCTGCGTGCTGTCGCCCTGCGCATGAAAAAGGCAGAGCCCGGTGACCGTGGCTAGCAACACCCGATGGTGGAGCAGGGCGCTGGCGGCGTTTGTTGCCCTGGTCGCTGTCGGTTGCGCTGATAATCCCCCGGCCCCCATCGAGACGCGCAGTGCCATTACCGGGTCGGCGAAATCCAGCAGCCAAGTACCGGTGGTGGCAGACGCCAGGGACCACCCGTCCGATCTGGTGCCCGGGGAGCCCTACACTGTGGTTCGCGGGGACACGCTGTACTCCATCGCCTTTCGGCTGGGTCTTGACTACCGAGCCCTGGCGTTGGCCAATGATATTTCCCCCCCCTACACGATTTATCCGGGGCAGCGGCTCAATACCGTGCCTGACAGCCGGGTTGCGGTTTCACCGGAGCCCAACCCTCCCGTCGCAGCGACTGACTCACCCAAGGTGGCCACTGCCAGTCGGGCAGCCCCAGCGGCGAAGCCGTCCTCCCCGGTGCCCGCCCAGTCCACCCCCAAGCCCACTCCCAAGCCTGAGCCCAAAACAGCCCGGGGGGATGCCCAGTCAACAGCGGTGGTCGTGAAGAAAGAGCCGAAAGCGACGCCGAAGGCAAAGCCTGCGCCCAAGCCCAGTCCGCCCCCGACAGTAGAACTGGGTCCGGTCAGCCGCTGGCTTTGGCCCAGTTCCGGCGGGGTTGAGCGGGCCTTCTCCAGTGTCCTGCACAAAGGCATCGATATTGCGGGCAAGCGGGGTGACCCTGTGAATGCCACTGCAGCGGGCGTCGTTGTCTACGCGGGTACCGGTTTAACCGGCTACGGCGCCCTGCTCATTGTGAAGCACAACGAGCAGTTCCTCAGTGCCTATGGTCACAACGATGCCATGCTGGTGGCGGAGGGCACAGAGGTGGCGGCAGGCCAGCAGATTGCCACCATGGGCAGCACGGGCACCGATACCGTCAAGCTGCACTTTGAAATTCGGCGGCAGGGCACGCCGGTCGATCCGCTGCGCTTGTTGCCCAAGCGCTAGTACACAGAATAAAAATACAGATTGTCGGTGGGGCCACGCCGGGAGGCGGAGCTATAAGGGGTGTTACGCGACGGGCATTGTGGCGGCGTTCAGCGCTCCAGCAAAGGCAGCTTGTCGGGCTTGCCGGTCCACGCTTCGGCATCGTCCATCGGGGGCTTCTTCTCGGTGATATTGGGCCAGATGTCGGCCAACTCAGCGTTGAGCTCCAGAAACTGCTCCTGACCGGCGGGCAGTTCGTCCTCGGAATAAATGGCGTCGATGGGACACTCGGGTTCGCACAGGGCGCAATCGATGCACTCGTCGGGATGGATGACCAGGAAGTTGGGTCCCTCGTAGAAGCAGTCTACCGGGCATACCTCAACACAATCGGTGTGCTTGCAATTAATACAGTCTTCGCCAACAACAAAGGTCATGCTTGCTTGTCTCCATCAGATCCGCGGGAAGGATACCGCTGTTGTGGGGGGTTTGGAAATACACCCGTTAGAACTGTTTGCGCAATTCATAGAGCAAATCGAGGGCCGCTCTGGGGGTCAGTGAATCCGGGTCGATTTCCTTGAGCTTTGCCAGCGCTGGATGCTCCGCCGGGTTGCTGAACAGATCATCCTGGGCGGGTGAGCTGACGGTCTCAATATGCAGTTTCCCGGCCTCCAACTGGGCCAGTTTATCCCTGGCCAGCGCCAGTACGTCGTCGGGGACCCCGGCCAGCTTGGCCACCTGTAATCCGAAGCTGCGGTTGGCCGGTCCCTCCTGAATGTTGTGCATGAACACCACGTGGTCCTCATGTTCGGTTGCATCCAGGTGCACATTGGCCATACCGGGGTAGTGCTCGGGTAGGTGAGTCAGCTCAAAATAGTGGGTTGCAAACAGTGTGAACGCCCGGACCCGTGTTGCCAGTGCCACGGCGGCGGCCCAGGCCAGGCTCAGCCCATCAAAGGTGCTGGTGCCCCGCCCAACCTCATCCATGAGCACCAGGCTTCTCGGGCTGGCGTTGTGGAGAATATTCGCGGTTTCGGTCATCTCGACCATAAAGGTGGAGCGGCCGCTGGCAAGGTCATCGGAGGAACCGATGCGGGTAAAAATGCGGTCAAGGGGCGACAGCTGGGCGCGCCTGGCGGGTACAAAGGCGCCGACGTGGGCCAGAAGGGCAATCAGGGCCGTCTGCCGCATGTAGGTGGATTTGCCGCCCATGTTGGGGCCGGTGATCAGCAGCATGCGGCGCTGGCTGTCCAGGCGCACGCCGTTGGCAATAAAGGGCTGCTCCAATACCTGCTCCACCACCGGATGGCGGCCGGCCTCAATATCCAGTATCGGGCCGTCGCTGAATTCCGGACAGACCAGGTCCAGCGCCTGGGCGCGTTCGGCAAAGCAGGCCAGGACATCGATGTCACACAGCGCGGTGGCGCAATCCTGCAGCGGCGCCAGATGCTCCCGAATCCGGTCCACCAACTGCTCGTACAGCAGGCGCTCCCGGGCGAGGGCGCGGGAGCGCGCGGACAGGGCTTTGTCTTCGAAGGTCTTCAGTTCGGGGGTGATGAAGCGCTCGGCATTTTTCAGGGTTTGCCGCCGCACATAGCTGTCGGGCGCATTGACCGACTGGCTCTTTGAAATCTCAATGTAATAGCCGTGCACCCGGTTGTAGCCCACCTTCAGGGTGCTGAGCCCGGTCGCCTCCCGTTCACGGACTTCGATGTCCATGAGGTAATCACTGGCATTGCGGGAGATATCCCGGAGCTCGTCGAGCTCGGGATCGTAGCCGTCTGCGATAACGCCACCATCCCGGACCACCACCGGGGGGTTCTCCACCAGAGCACGATGCAGCAGCGCCACAAGCTCGGGGAAGTCGCCCAGCAGCTCTGCGATCTCCGCTATCCGCGCACTGGTCCCGTCCCCGAGGGTCAGGTCGCTGCGCAGCTCCGGCACTTTCGCCAGGCTGTCACAGAGTCGGGTGAGATCACGGGGCCGGGCAGAGCCCAGGGCCACCCGGGCGAGGATGCGCTCCACGTCCCCGACTGCTTTCAGGTGCTCGCGCACGGTCTCGAAGCGGTAGCCATCCAGCAGGTGACGGACGGCGGCCTGCCGGGCGCAGAGTTCGGCAACGGCGTTGACTGGTCGGTGCAGCCAGCGCTTCAGGTGTCGGGTGCCCATGGCGGTTCGGGTGCTCGCCAGTACCGAGAACAGGGTATTTTCCTCGCCGCCCTGCAGGTTGCAGTCAATCTCCAGGTTCCGGCGGGTTGCCGCGTCCAGCAGGACGCTGTCAGACTGGGTTTCGGCGCGCATGCCGCGAATGTGGGGCAATTGCCCGCGCTGGGTTTCCTTGAGGTAGTCCAGCAGACAGCCGGCGGCGGCAATGGCCAGCTCCATCTCCTCGCAGCCGAAACCGCGGAGGTCCTGGGTCTGGAATTGATTGTTCAGCGCCCGTCGTGCTGCGCTCGGAGCAAAGTGCCAGGCGGGCTGGCGGCGAACGCCGCTGCGATCCATCAGTTCTTCATGCACGCTGTCTTCCGCCACCAGAATCTCGGCTGGGGTCAGCCGTTGCAGTTCGGCGTTGACCGCCTCGCCGTTGGCCACCTCGGCTACCAGGAAGCGTCCACTGGAGACATCAACCCAGGCCAGCCCGGTCCGCCCATCCTGGCTGAACATGGAAAGGAGCAGCGAGTCGCTGCGGGCATCCAGCAGCGATTCATCGCTCAGGGTCCCGGGGGTGACAATGCGAACCACACGGCGCTCCACCGGGCCTTTGCTGGTGGCGGGGTCGCCGATCTGTTCGGCAATGGCGACCGCGTGTCCGGATCGCACCAGGCGTGCCAGGTAATTTTCCGCGGCGTGATAGGGCACCCCGGCCATGGGAATCGGTTCCCCAGCCGATTTACCCCGTGCGGTCAGGGTGATGTCCAGCACCTCGGCCGCCACCTGAGCGTCGTCATAAAACAGCTCGTAGAAATCCCCCATGCGGTAAAACAGTAATTCCCCGGGGTGCTCGCGCTTGATGGCGAGATACTGCTGCATCATGGGTGTGTGGGAGGGGGTGTCAGGCACGGCGGTGTTTCGGTCAGGTCGGGACGGTGGCGTCGCCTCATTCTACGGGCAATGGTGCCCGCTGGCGATGGATGCCGGCCAAGCTGCGCAGCCACCTGTGTCCCCGGGCCCACGTTGCCAGCACATGACCATGTGATGTCTGGGTGTAGAGCCACGGTTCCAGGGGTTGGGCCCTAAATCTGTCGTTAATCGCGACATGTGTAGGGATACGATGGTTTTCAAACGAGATTGCAGCTTTAAACTGGCTTGCATCTGAAGTCAAAAACACTGAATATACGTACAGTATTTTCTACAGGCCCCAAACCGAGGAAAAACCTATGGATCCCAACAAGCAAAAGGCCCTTGATGCAGCTCTCGCCCAAATCGAACGACAGTTCGGCAAAGGCACCGTCATGCGTATGGGGGATCAGGAGCGCGTCGCTATTCCCTCCATCTCTACCGGTTCCCTGGGGCTTGATATTGCCCTCGGTATAGGGGGTCTGCCCAAAGGTCGCATTGTGGAAATTTACGGGCCGGAGTCCTCGGGCAAGACCACCATGACCCTGCAGGTGATCGCCGAAGCCCAGAAGAAGGGCGGTACGGCGGCCTTTGTGGATGCCGAGCATGCCCTCGACCCCCAGTACGCCGAGCGCCTGGGCGTGCAGATGGACGATCTGATCGTTTCCCAGCCCGATACCGGTGAGCAGGCCCTGGAGGTCGCTGAAATGCTGGTCCGGTCTGGCGCGGTCGATGTCCTGGTGATCGACTCGGTGGCCGCGCTCACCCCCAAGGCAGAAATTGAGGGTGACATGGGCGACTCCCACGTCGGCTTGCAGGCCCGCCTGCTCAGTCAGGCCATGCGCAAGCTGACCGGGGCGATCAAACAAACCAACTGTTTGGTGATCTTTATCAACCAGATTCGCATGAAGATCGGTGTCATGTTCGGCAGCCCGGAAACCACCACCGGCGGTAATGCCCTGAAGTTCTACGCCTCGGTTCGCTTGGATATCCGGCGCATCGGTGCGGTCAAGGACGGCGATGAAGTGGTCGGTAATGAGACAAGGGTCAAGGTGGTGAAGAACAAGGTATCGCCACCCTTCAAACAGGCGGAGTTCCAGATCATGTATGGCGCCGGCATCTACCACATGGGTGAGGTGATTGACTGGGGCGTGAAGCTCAATTTGGTGGATAAGAGTGGTGCCTGGTATGCCTACAAGGGCGACAAGATCGGTCAGGGCAAGGCCAACGCCGCCCGGTTCCTGGAGGAAAACCCGGATATCGCCAATGAAATAGAGAACCAGATTCGCCACCAGACCATGGGCGTGCCCCTGGCGGCGGTAGAGACTGCGCCGGCCGCTGAAGAGGACAGTGCCGCCGCAGCCGAGTAGTAACAATGGCGGCCACAACGAACCCCGCTGATGTGCGCCGTGCTGCTATGGACCTGCTGGCACGGCGCGAGCACAGCGTGGAAGAACTGCGGCAAAAACTGGCCCGGCGATTTGGTCGGGACCAGGAGCTTGATCAGGTCATCGTCGAACAACTCGATCGGCTGGTGGATGAGGGGCTGTTAAGCGACAGCCGCTTCGCCGCCGCCATGCTCCGGCAGTTGGTGCTCAAGGGTCTGGGCCCCCGCCGCCTGGACGGGGAACTGCGCCAGCGGGGCATTGATCAGGGCTGGCAGTTTTGTGCGGAGGCGGCGGAACTGGACATCGACTGGTTTGAGCAGGCCCGAGTGGTCTACGGCAAGAAGTTTCCGAGACCCATACCCGATGGCGACGGCGAGCCCCGACGCAAGGAATGGGCAAAGCGGGCGCGGTTCATGCAGTATCGAGGGTTTGAAGCGGAGCAATTCATGCATCTTCTGGAGGCCAGCTAGCGCTGAAACCACGGCCTCTGCTGCCCAGAATGCGGCCCATTGCCCGTGCGTGCCCCATTAAGCGAGCCCTACCGATCTTGGATGCCCATGGCCCCGGCCCCAGATATCAATGATCGCAAATGGCTGGGGGCCCTATTATTGGCAGACCCTAGAGCGAATTATTCTTCGCGGTCCATGAGTGCACCCCGGAGTTCCCGGGCCTTGGCCTGAATTTTATCGGCGTTTTCGGGCCCCATGCGCATAATCTGCTTTTGCAGTGCCGACAGGGACTCAAGAGCCTCGTCTTCATAGATCCAGTTCGATTCATCCTTGATCAAGCGGGCCTCCACGTTGGTGGCCGGCGTCAGCATGATCGCGCCGAGGGTGCTCAGTACCGCGTCTTCAAAGCCCGTATCGGTGTAACCCAGGGCGTCCCAGGCCTCTTCAATGGCGACCGATAGCAGGTCGTAGAGCGCAAGGGTTGCAGGGACATCGATGCCGGCGATGGTATCGGCCAGACCGTTGTAGCGCTCAAACCCTACGGGGTCCATGGTGACCGCGAGGCCATTATCAGAGAAGGGGAAGGCTTTACTCGGCCGTCCCACCGGTAGCAGTTTGTAAGGGACCGCGCCCTGGCGCAGGTTGTCGACGATGGCGACGCCCCGTTCAAGGCCGTTGGGTCGCATGATGAACTGCTCACCCAGTTGGCCGGCATTGATTGATGCCATGGTTTCGGCGAGTACCCCATCGCTCTCCCCAAGGCTGATGGGAGGGGGTTCAACTTCAACCGGGACCTCGGGTTCCGGGGCCTCCGGTACTGCTGGCTCGGCCTCGGGTTGCGCGGGTGCCGCGACGATCTTCTCCACCTCGATTTCCACCTCCGGGGTCACCGGCGTCTGTGTTGTGGCGGGTGGCGGCGTCTCGGGTTCCTGCAGGAAGCCCCAGTAAAGGGCAGCGCACAGCACCAGAAGCCCGGCAAGGGCGAGAAAGATACCGGTTTTGTTGCCGGCGCCCTGGGGTGGCGTGCCAGCGGGGGTTTCCGCGTCGGACATCGTATGCGCTCCAAAAGCTCAAGGATGATGTGGGCTTAGCTTATACCACTGTGACGTGTCGCCGGGATGAAAGTTCCCCGACCTCAACGCCGCAGCCAGACGGTGGCTATTGCGACTGGCGTCTTGCGTGAACTGGATTGGGAGCAGAGCTTTACGGGCTGGTCAGGCGCTGTGTGCCTTGCGCTGACCGACGGTGCCAGCCAGGTGATCCAATGAACATCAGTCCAGCCGTTGCACCGGCTTGTCAGCTTTGGCATAGGAAAAGCGTATGCCTTGGCCGGGGGAGTGATAACTGTCGAGACCGCAGATGGCCTGGGTGCCCAACGTGGCCAGATCAACGGACCCGTCCTCCCGGACCGCAGCGGTAGGGCAGCGCAGCACCCGCAGGGCAGCGAGCACCAGGTGCGTGTTGTTGACCGCGAGTTCCCGATGTTCGATCAAACCCATGCCCAACTGCACCGGTGCCTCATGAACAAAAGGTGCGGCGAAACCCTCCAACCATTCCTCAGTAAGGCCGGTTGCACTGAACTCTGACTGGTCTCTGGGGTAGCGGGCTGAGGTCTGGTGTGCCTGAGGCAACAGACGATCGGTTATGTGGTTCAGGGTGAATGCACCGTTTGACAGTATATTGTCCAGCGTGTGACGTTCGGTACCTTCCGGACGGGGTCTGACAATCAGGCCCAGCACTGGCGGGCTGGCGCCGACGTGGAACACATTGGAAAACACCGCCAGGTTGCTGGCTCCCTCGGCACTGGCAGTACCCACCAGCAGCGCCGGCTTGTAGCCAGTGATGCCATTGATCAGGTTGGCCCGGTACCGGGACGGCAAGGCCTCCAAGGCAGCCGCATCAAGCTTTATCACGATTCAGCCCTGATCGTGGTACAGCCGATCGTAGCGCCAGCGCGCCCAGCGATCATAGACGACCTCGATTACGGGCCGGATAAGTGGCAGGCGCATCCAGCGCCAGAGGATGCCGTAGCGCGTGTGCTGCCAGGCAGCGACATTGGCGTCGATACCGGTCCTCATGACGCCGCCATCCTGTTCAAGGTGCAGCACCCGAAGCAAGGTGTCCTTGTCAACCGGGCTGTCCGCGGCGTCCAGGCTATGAATGTCAACGAGCTCCAGACTGTCGCCTTTTATTTTTTCCAGCCGATCCATCTCCTTGACACAGAGTGGACAGTGACCGTCGAAGTAAAGTTTGTCTGGCATGAGAACATGAGCCGAGAGAATGTGTACCCCTCAGGTACGCTGTAGCCTGTTCCCCGGATGAGCGTCTCGTAGAGGCCCTGACATCAGGCCTTGCTCATTCACTTCCAGCCAGGGCAGGCCCGCTCGCTGTAACCAAACAGGACGCTGATCATCATCGTGTAAGCAGGCCCCGGTGGCTACCGCACCCGCAGTGAGGCAGGTATCCGAGATGACCGAAATGCTCGCGGGCCCTGCCACGGGCCAGCCGCTGCGGGGGTTCAGGAAATGGCTGTATTTTTTGCCCCCGATCTCCAGCACCCGCTGATAATTACCACTGGTTGCCAGGGCGGCATTAACCAACTCTACGGTCAGCAAGGCTTCAGTTGGCCGTGCCGGATCACTGATACCCACGGACCAGGGCCGGCCCGGCCGTGGTTCCCCCATGGCCACCACATCCCCCGCCAGTTCGATCAAAGCGCAGACAAGGCCCTGCTCACGCAACTGCTGGGCGACTTTGTCAGCGGCATACTCCTTGACCACGCCACCGAGGTCCAATTCCATGCCGGGCCTTTCCAGACGAACCTTGTGTTCCTCAAGGGACACCATGGACCAGCCGACCCGCTGCAGCAGCTCGGGTATTTGCTCAGGATTGCCGGGTCGTCCCGTTTTGAAGTCCCAGACCCTGCGCAGGATGCCTGCGGTGGGATCAAACAACCCGTCGCTCTGGGTCCACAGCGCGTGACAGAACTGCAACAGGGCCAGTGCCTCGTCGTCCAGTGCTGTCCAGACGTCTGAACCGGCTCGCCCGTTTATTTTGCTAATAAGGCTGTCCGGGCGGTATCGGCTGTAACGGGTCTCAAGGGTATGCAGTGTGTCTTCGGCCCGGTCGCAGGCGGAGCGGGCGAGGGCAGCGTCGTTAGGGGAGTGCTGGACGGTGATGGTCGCGGGCCCGCCCATGACCTGCAGTCGGTGGCTGGTGCTGAGCAGGCTGTCAGTCAAAGCGCCAGGTGATGCCCACGGTCGCACGCCAAAAGTCGACCAGTGCCGGTGCGGCGTCGCCGCTGTAAAGCCCCCAGTCGTTGTCACTTTCATAGCGCTCGAGCTGACCTTCAATCTGCCAGTCGCCCAGCTGCAGGGTGCTTCTCAGGCCCAGGGTGAAGGCGCCATAGGAGGACAGCCGAAAGTCATCTGCGTAAAAGTCGGCGCCCAGGTCTGCGGTAACGCCAAAAAAATCAGCTTCCCCCTGGGTGTAGTAGCGCAGGTAGGGCATCAGCGTGACGCGATCAAAATTCTGGTGCCAGGCCGCCTCCACCGTGTGGGAGTCGGTGCCCCAATCGTCGGAGTAGAACCGGTAGTCGACCTGCAATGCGCCCTGGAAATCGGTGAAAAACTTGCGGTACCCGAAGGTGAGCGCACTGCGCTGATGCTCGTCCGGACGCTGGTCGAACAGCTTGTAGGGATCGGAAAGATACCCCTCGCTCTGGGTGTAACTGAGACCCACTCGAACGATGGCGGTGCGAGACAGAATCTGGCTGACGCCAAAGTACAGTGATTGGGTATCCAGGTCTTCCCGGTCAATGAACACGGGTATGTTGCCGTCTACCGGCTCCACCCGATCGTTCGAGTTGCTGGCAGAGACTGACCAGGTTCGCGAGTTGTCATCGCTGTTCCAGGCAACGTCAAAGGCGAACGCCAAAGCCTCGTAATCGTCTTCCTTGGATTGGGTGATGTTAAAACCCGCATTGCCATCTGCCCAGAAGTATCGGGTCGTCACGCCCACTTCTACACGATTGTCCTGGATGCTGGCGCCGCTCATGATCACGCCGGGTTGTCCATTCACTTGCGTGCCCACAAACCAGGGCGAAGCCCCGCTCATATAGTCGTTCTGGACATCCAGGGCGACGGACCAACTTGAGCCCACAGGGGCTTCAATCCAGAACTGGGTGACGTCGATATCGTAGCGTTCCCGGGATCCACCAATGAACTTGTCGGTGGCCAGGTTGTCCTCGCTGTAGCGGCTGTACCGCAGTCCCACTTCAGTGAATTCGGGTGGCGCATCGGCGAGCACCCCCTGATAGGCGGGCAGTGTCGCGACCGAGGCCCCCAGGGCGGTGAGCAGCGGTGTTTTGCGTGGTGTTGGTGTTGGCGCTACCGGCGAAGCCCCAGCGTTAGTTGCAGCCACAGCCGCCCCCCGCTGCACCAGCGCCGCCGGAGGAGGCTTCCTTGCTGGTGTAGACATGGCCTTCGAATTTGGCCTCCCGGGGGTTGGCCTGCCACTGCATGCCCTCGTCGGCGAGGTAGCCCCGCTCCCAGGCGGGCACGGGTTCAATGCCTGAGCATCCGGACAAGGTGACCAGGCAGGCAATAGCAACGAATCGGGGGACGCTCACCGAACTATTCCGCCAGCAAGGCCTTGATTTCTTCTCGCAGCGCGGCCTCATCGCCCTTCTTGAAGCCAACGTGAACCGACCGAACCTTGCCGGCTTTATCGATCAGATAGCCCGAGGGCATGCCGTTCACCGAATAGCTGCGGGGCACCGCACCGGTCTTGTCAATGGCGACCGGGTAGCTGACAGGGTAGCGTTTCAGGAAATCGAGGGCGTCTTCCTCAACCACATCCACGCTGACCGCGGTCACCGCGAAACCCTGATCCCCGAACTCCCTGTAGAGAGTATCCAGTGCGGGGAGTGACAATCGGCAGGGGCCGCACCAGGACGCCCAGAAATCCACATAAACAACAGATCCCCTCAGGTTGAGCAGGCTGATGTCACCCTCGCCGTTGGCCACCAGTGGCAAGGTGAATTCGGGAGCCGGGGTCGCATCGGACAAAGTTGCCGCTGTCGCCAGTTGGGACCACCCTAGCAATAATGCAAAGATCAGGGCCACCGGTCTCAAAAGCTGTTGGGGGTGGCCTAGTGACGTCATGTTGGAGTGTCCTTTTTGTGAGTCGGCAGTCTAGCAGAGTCGCGAAGAACCTTGATTCGCGGAACTCATACGAACCTGTAAGTTTCTGATTAAGTTTGAGAGTTGTACGCAGGCAACCCTTCCGCCCGCTACCAGTTAGTGACCCCAATGCGGCCTGATGCTGCGGATTTTTGGTCCGCAGCGACCCGTGACTCGGTGTTTTTAGGAAAATCTCTTATTCCTGCGTCATTAGTTTGACGGTTTTCACAGTTCCGGCAACCGAAGCTTCCCTAAAAAGAAGGGGCGGGTAGGCTTGGAGCCGATGTTTCATGGAAGGACTGTCATGGCCAAGAGCAGGGCGCAAGCCGGATTTACCGTTATCGAACTCATGGTGGCTGTTGCCGTCGTATCGATCCTGTTGACGGTGGGTGTGCCCGCCTTCGGTAGCCTGATCGAGCGCCAGCAGTTGTCCGGAGCTGCCCAGACCTTCGCTTCAGATTTGCGCCGCGCCAAAAGCGATGCCATTGCCAAGGGGCCGGGCGGTTCGGTGACGGTCACGCTGGCCAGTGACAGTTCTGCCGGGACCTGGAGCTACGCGGTCACAAATTCCGGTTCAACACCCACAAAAAACGTATCCCAGGCTGACTTTTCCGGCGTCCCGGCGGTGGTCACGGGTTGGGGCATCAGTGGGGGGGCCGCCGCGTTTTCCATTGAGGCTGTCCGAGGCCTGGCGGCGGCGGGCGAGGGTTCCGTCACCTTCACGTCGGGCACCGCTTCCCTGACGGTGGAACGCAATCTGGCCGGTCGCGTCAGGGTTTGCTCGGCAACCGGTGACTTCGGTTATTCTTCCTGCTCCTGAGGGCCTAACGCCGGAGTGATGTGATGGCAGTCAATCAGGGAGGATTGAGTCTTGTCGAACTGATGGTGGCAATAGCCATCGCCAGTTTCATTGCGCTGGCAGGGACCACGCTCTACGTCACCACCGTGGGCGCCGGCAAGGAACTCTATGATGAAGCCAGCCAGACAGAGCAGGTATTCGCCATTACCAGCGCCCTATCCGGGGATATTCGCCGCGCCGGTTACCGGGGTAACCCCACGGCCCTCAGTACCTATCTGGTCACCACCCGGGGCAGTACCGGTGTTGCGGGGGATGAGGGAGACTATCCAGCCGTTGAGTTCTCCACCACGGGTGCACCTACCGCGGCGGGCAATACCAGCGACTGTGTTCTGGTCCAATATCTGCGTAAGCACACCTGTGCCTCCAGTGACGAGGCGATCACGGCCTGCGACACCAACACCGATGGCACGGTTGATACCGTGGGCGCGGTGGTCTCAGTACATCATCGTTTTGGTTACCGGTTGGTTTCCGGTGTCATGGAGGGGGTGGCGGTGATTCACCCCAGCGAGTACGACAGCGCGCCGAGTACCGATTCTGCCTGCAATGCTACGGGGGCGAGTTCCGGCTGGTCCGCGCTCACCGTCGCCAACAGTCTGTATGTAGATGAATTCGAGGTCGAAGTCCTGGGGCAAACGATCATTGATGCCGACAACAATTGTCCGCTGGGGGTCAATGGTGCATCCCCCTGCGACAGCCACGCGTCCTACAGCAATCCACTGGGTCTCGACTGTGGCAACACCGTATCCTGCCGCGTCCAGCGCCTCTACAAAATTACCGTCTGCGCCTATCCCGGCAGCACCGATGGCCAGTGCGTGCCGGCGGCCGGTGGCAGTCAGCCAGAGAACCAGATTTATGTAGAGGTTCTTGCCAGCCCCCGAAACGACGCTCTGATAGCGAAGGCCTATTGATGTTGCCCCGGGCTCGCCACTGTCAATCGCCAACGCCACAGCGCGGGGCGTACTCTGTCGTCATCGTCGCCGTGCTGGCGCTGCTCACGCTGCTGGCGAGCAAGGTGATGACGGTCGCCACCATGGACTCCGTGCGCTTGACCAACAATACCCACTCGGCGACGGAATCTTTCTACGCCGCGGAAGCGGCCTTGGCGGAGGGGGTGGTTTGGTTGGAATCCAACAACCCAACTTATTCGGGAGGGTCAACCGTATCCAGCCAGGTGACCGGCACCACCGTCTCGTACACCTTGAGCAAGGCGGGTGTAGACACCTCGCGGAGCTACGCAACGGTGTTCTGGTTCGAGGACGGAGGTGACCGCATTCGGGTGTTTGCCCGGGCATCCTCCGGCGATAATCAATCGGTGGTCTCGACCTGGGTCGATGACAATTCCCCCTTGAAAGCTCCGGCCCTGGATACCCCTCTGATGCTGGCCCAGTGCCTGACCAGCACTACCGGTAGCCCAGAGGTACAGGCGGATCCCGGCGGTGGTGGCAGTTACACCACGGTGCGCACCAAGTCGGGTTGTTCCACCACGGCCATTGGCACCGCCTGCAGCGGCAGCCCGTCCTCCCGTCGCTACGGCAACCTGAACTGCAATGGCAGCGCCATGTCCGAAACAATAGTTGACCAGCAGGATCTGCCCGGAACGGATCTCTGGTCAACGGTATTTGACACCACCCGTACCAGCCTTGAGGCCCTGCACTCAGATGACGGCAGCACGGGGGTGTATTGGGTAGATTCTTCCAACGTGAACACCCTCAAGAGTGGCAGCAAGACCTGGGGAAGTGCTGCTAACCCGGTGATTATTGTCATCGATGAGTGCAACAGCACCGGCAAGGTCTTTCTGGGCAACAACACGGTCTGGGGTTTGGTGTTTGTGGAGTCCGACAGCACCGGCAGTGGCACCGGCATCTGCGACCTCAATGGCCTGGGGGGCGTCACCATCAACGGTTCCTACATCGTGAACGGTGAGGGACAGCAACTGAATGCCAATACCGAGATCACATCTGCCGCGATAGCGGGCTTTGACGTCGATGATTTCGCGGGCGATGTCGTTTTGGTGGCCGGCACCTGGACCGACCAGGAGACAGACTGATGGGGCCAATCACCCAACAGCGCGGAGTCGGAATCGTTGAGGTGATGATTGCGGCGTTGATCCTGGCCATTTCTGTTTCCGGGACGGTGATCCTGATGTCCGACTGGTTCCAGGGCATGAACGACGCCAGCAACCGCAACGACGCTCTCGTTCGTATCGGCTCCGTCATGGAGGCAGGCCGTTATGACCCGGATTCGACCGAAATGACCACTCGGGCCAACGCCCTCACCATGGTCTCTCCGCGGGTGACTTTTTCTGTGGACAATATCTCGGTTACTGCCGGTACCGGCAGCGATGCCTTCACTGCGCGGGTGAACTGGACCGACCCCTATCTTGATGACGCCGACCAGAGCCGGGCCTTCAACCTGAGTTCCGCCGCACCCCACGAT
This sequence comes from Luminiphilus sp., assembly GCA_012270045.1. Taxonomy (GTDB): domain Bacteria; phylum Pseudomonadota; class Gammaproteobacteria; order Pseudomonadales; family Halieaceae; genus Luminiphilus. The sequence continues at coordinate 338 of JAAXJC010000169.1, read as the reverse complement.
TCCGCCTACCAACCTCTGTCCAATTTGTTCGTGGCATCCGTTACCCAGTACGTAGTGACGGTATCCCAGGGTACGGGCACGACCTTGTCTCCCGCGACCAACCAGACGGTGGATGACGGCAGCACGGTGGCGTTTACCGGCATAGCCATCGCCAATGCGACCTATTTCGAGACCCTGGTATTCACCACCACCTGCGGCAATGACAGCAGTTATAGCAGCGGGGCGGGCACCTACACCACCGCAGCGGTCTCGGCCAACTGTACCGTAAGTACCAGCGCCAGCCTGATCGATACCGACGGCGACACCGTGCCCGATATTTGCGATGACGCGTCAGCGAC
>JAAXJC010000040.1:14312-32330 GCA_012270045.1 Luminiphilus sp. | reverse complement strand
CCCGGCGCACTACCGCGGTAGGCATGCGCTGGGCGCTGCCGCTGGGGCGAGCCAGAACAAACACAGCACCTTCTGCCTCGCCACCCTCGGGCAGGGCCACTTGCACCTCAACACCCACACCGGTGTCCGCCGTGCCTGATTTTGGGGGCACACTGCCCAGATCGGGACTGAGTTGCTCCAGAATCACCTCAACACGGGCTGATTCAGAAGGTTCGACGGAGCCGACTGTCGCCAACCAACTGGCATTGGCTCGACCCGGCTCCCCGGTGGGTGACACCTGAACCTCTATGTCGACCAGGGGTAGGGATGAAAGGGCCTGACCGGCCATGGAAGCCCTATCATCCAGTCGCACCCTGAGGGGCAACTGGGATGCATCCCGGCGCACCACCGCGGTGGGCATGCGCTGGGCGCTGCCGCTGGGGCGAGCCAGCACAAACACGGTGCCCTGGGCCTCGCTGCCCTCGGGCAAAGCCACCTGCACTTCTACGCCCACCCCGGTGTCCGTTGTGTCAGCATCGGGGGTCGCACCACCACGATTTCGGGCTTCCGCGATGATGCTGGTCAGCATTTGATACCCGGGCGTATTCGGCACCTCGGTCAGCAACAGCCGCTCCCAATAGCCAATGGCTGCGGTGTAGTCTCCGTCCTCAAAAGCCGCCATACCCAGGGTACCCAGGGCACTGCGCTGGGCGGGGTCAATCGCCAGGGCCGATTCCGCTCGCTGCTTTGCCTTTTGACTCAACTGCCGCTCACCGGACAGGTATTCGGCCTGAGCGGCACGGGCCAGTATTTCAGGGCTTTCGGGGAACTGTTCCAGAAGTTGCTCGTAGGTGGCGAGGGCTCTCGAGTGGTCGTTCTGGGTGGTGTAGTACTCCCCCAGCAGGGACAGGTAATCAACATTGCCCGGACGCGCCGCCGAGCGGGCCTCAATTGCGCCCAACAGTGACTGGATCTCAGTGGGGCTCGCATCCTCGAGTCCGGCGAGGGCGTCTGCTATGCGAACATCCTCGATGGCGCCAAGGCGCAGGTACAGCAGCGGTGGCAAAGCCACCAGCAGCAACAGCACGGGCCCAAGCACCCGCCAGTCGCGTCTGGTGGCAACATCCCCGGTTGTCGAAGCCGAGGGGCCATCCGCCGCCTCGTCCAGTACCCGTAATTCCGCCTCCAGATTGAGCTGCTCTGCCGACCGCCCCGTTTCGGCAGCCAGTTCCTCCCGTCGCAGTACCAGCCAGTCCAAATTCGACTCGCCCTGCCAACGGCGCCGGTGCCACCGGGGCCCCAGCAGCAGCAGTACCGAAAACACGGACAGCCCGGCCACCCCAGCGTAAAACCATGTCACCGTGGCGAGTCCCCCTGGCCGTCCAGTTGCTTGATCTGCTCCCGTAGCGCCGTCAGTTCTGCGGCACTGGGCTCAGGCCCGGCGGTTGGTCTGCGTCTACTGCGCAGATGCAGCAACAGCCCGAGAAATGCCAGCACCGTGACCGCTGCGGGCCCGTACCAGAGCACCGCGGTGCGCGCATCCAGATCGGGCCGGTAACGAACGAATTCACCATAGCGGTCGACCATAAAACTTAGAATTTCCTCGTCACTGGCGCCATCCTCCAACTGCTGATGCAGCAGAAACCTGAGGTCCTTGGCAATGGGCGCATTTGAATCCGCTATGGTTTGATTCTGGCATTTGGGACAACGCAATTCGTCGCTCAGGACGTGGTAACGCCGTTCCAGGGACGGTTCGGAGAATTCATAGGTTTCGATGACCGCGCCAGCGGGCAATGAAACGAACAATACTGCAAGGGCCAACAGCCGACAGCAGCAGAATAGGGTCGATCTCAAAGTGCCTCCCCTGCTGTCTCGCTGTCAAACCAGGGCGCAAAATCAGCTTGCCAAACCTCGGGATCCAGAACCCCAACGTGCCGGAATCGGACCACACCAGCGGCATCGACAATATAGGTTTCCGGCGCCCCATAGACCCCGAGGTCCAGACCGAAGACCCCCTCAGTATCAGCCAGCGAAATGGCGTAGGGATCACCCAGGTCAGCAAGCCACTGCAGGGCCTTGGCGCTGTCGTCCTTGTAGTTCAAGCCGACGATTTTGATGCCCCGCTCAGCAAGTTCCAGCAGAAAAGGGTGTTCAACCCGACACGAATAGCACCAGGTGGCCCACACATTAACCAGCATGGGGGCGCCGACCAAAGACTCCCGGGACTGCGGCTCTCCGGTGTGCAGATCTGCCAGCGCAAACTCGGGCAGCGACTTGCCTATCAACGCCGAGGGCAATGCCGTGGGGTCGAGGGACAGCCCACGAAACAGCAGGATGCCCAGCAGGGCAAAGGCAGCCAGCGGCAGGAAAAACTTAAGCCTTGGCATGGCTGGGGGATTCCAGATCCTGTTCACTGCTCAACGCGCGTCGATCCCGCAGTCGGTAACGTCTGTCCAGAGCTGTCGTCAGGGCACCAAAGCCCACCAGCAGAGCGCCAAACCATATCCAGCGAATCATCGGCTTGTACTGAAGGCGAATCGCCCAGGCATCACCGCCTACGGGCTCACCCATGGCAATAAAGAGATCGCGGAAGATCCCGGGGTCAATGGCGGCCTCCGTCATTACCTGGCCGCTGGCTCGATAGCGCCGCTTCTGGGGCGACAAGGCGGCGATGACACGGTCATCCCGGTAGACCAAAAAGTCGGCTTGATCCGCATCATAATTGGGGCCCGTCACCCGGGAGACCCGCTGGAAATCGAAGCGATATCCCGCCACTTCCTGCATATCTCCCGGTTCCATGCGAATATCCCGCTCAACACTGTGCTGGCTGACCACGGTGACACCGACAATCATGCAAGCGAACCCCAGGTGGGCTGCCCACATGCCCATATAACTGGGGGTAAGCCGGCGCCACAGGGCGCCCAAGCCGTTCGCCGACCGGGTCCGCTCCCGAAGATCCCGCAGCAATCCAATCAGCAGCCAGCCCGCCAACAGGACGGACAGGGCCACCCACAGATTGAATCCGTGGGACACCAGGGGCAGCACCACAGCCAGCACCACCACGATCAGTGCCGGCAACAACAACTCGCGTTGCCAACGGGCGGGCTCGTCCTGCCGCCAGCGGGATATGGGTCCCACGCCCATGAAGGGCACCAACAACGCCATCAGGGGCACGAATACCGCATTGAAATACGGCGGACCCACCGAATATTTACCCTGACCCAGGGCGTCCATGATGAGCGGGAACAGTGTTCCCAGCAGTACGGTCGCGGCCGAGATGACGAAAATAAAGTTGTTCGCCAACAACAGAGCCTCCCGGGAGAAGGCACCGTACTGGACGCGACTGGCCACCGTGGGAGCCCTGAGCGCATAGAGAATCAGTGATCCGCCAATAACGATGGCGAGGAAAATAAGGATAAAGAGTCCGCGATCGGGATCGGCCGCAAACGCGTGCACCGAGGTCAGAACACCCGAGCGGACCAGGAAGGTGCCCAGTAGCGACAGGGAGAACGCCGCAATGGCAAGGAGCACCGTCCAGGACCGGAATAGCCCGCGTTTTTCCGTGACCGCCAGGGAATGCACCAGTGCCGTGCCCACCAGCCCGGCCATAAACGAAGCATTTTCATCCGGATCCCAAACCCCCCAGCCGCCCAACCCAACTCGTAGTAGGCCCACCAACTGCCCAGCATGATGCCCAGGGACAGAAAACCCCAGGCGACATTGGTCCAGGGACGGGACCATCGGGCCCAGGCTGCATCCAGCCTGCCCGCCATCAGTGCTGCAATGGCAAACGCGAAGGGCACGGAAAACCCTACATAGCCCATATACAGCAGGGGCGGATGGATGATCAGGCCCGGATCCTGCAGCAAGGGATTGAGGTCCTGGCCCTCTGCGGGAACCCCCGGCAGAAGGCGCTCAAAGGGATTTGAGGTCAGCAGGGAAAAAGCAATAAACCCAATGGCAACCAACCCCATTACCCCCAGCACCCGGGCCAGTACGGTCAGGGGCAGACCGCGACTGAACTGGGCTACTGCCAGCATCCAGCCAGAGAGAATCAGTATCCATAACAGCAGCGAGCCCTCGTGGTTGCCCCAGACTGCAGAAAACTTGTAGATGGGTGGCATCATCGAATTGGAGTTCGATGCCACTACCTTCACTGAAAAATCATCCTGCAGAAACGCGGCGGTCAACAATCCAAAGGCAATCAATACGAACACGAAAACACCGACGGCAACCGCAGGCGCCATCAACATCAATGTGCTGTTGCCCCGCCAGGCACCCCATAGGGGCAAAGTACCCTGTAAACAGGCCAACACGAACGCAACGATCAGAGCGAAGTGACCGAGTTCCGCCAGCATCAATCACCCTCCCCCTGCCGGTACGGCGAGTCTGCGGACTGGGCGCCCTGTAGCGCTTCAGCGACTTCCGGCGGCATGTAGTTTTCGTCGTGTTTTGCCAGCACCTCGGTCGCGCGAAAGCTCCCGTCCGGTAACAGCATGCCCGACGCAACAACGCCCTCTCCCTCGGCAAACAGATCGGGAAGAATGCCGGTGTAGCTGACGGTAACGGTACCCGCGTAGTCCGTCACCTCGAATACCGTCGTCAGGTCCTGCTCGGAGCGGAGAATACTGCCCTCAACCACCATGCCACCGACCCGGATGGCCCGGTCCACGGGCGCCTTACCGGCGACAATATCGGCTGGCGGGTAAAACAGGTTGATGTTGCCCCTGAGGGCGTAGCTCACCAGACCCACCGCGGCGCTGGACAGCACCACAACCAGCACCGCTATGGTCAGCCGCTGTTTGCGCTTAGGGTGCATGACCCCCTCCTTCGGCCGGGAGCTCAGCCGCCTGCCGCCGCTGCTCGGCTCGTATTGCCCGGGCCAGGCGGCGACCACGCAGCAAAGGCTGCACCAACATAAAGGCGAGCACCAGGAACGTAATGACATAGGCTGACCAAACGAAGGCGCCGTGGCCCTCCATGGTCAGGGCCGCGTTGACGGAGTCGAAGTACATCAGCCCAACTCCGACCGCAGCCACGCCGACTGCCGGTAGGTGGCCAGCAGTTCGGTGCGCATGTTCACCAGCACCAGCAGCGCAAACAGGCCGTAGAACGCCGCAATCATTACCAGCAAGGGATAGAGCATGGACGCGTCGATGGCGGTTTCTCCGGTAAATTTGATCGACGCCGGCTGGTGCAGGCTGTACCACCAATCAACCGATTTGTAGATGATGGGAATGTTGACGGTGCCCACCAGTGACAACACCGCACAGGCCTTCGCTGCAGCCGCCTTGTTGTCATAGGCCTCGAACAGCGCAATGACGCCCAAATAGAGAAAAAACAGGATCAGCATGGAGGTGATACGCGCATCCCACACCCACCAGGCACCCCAGGTAGGCTTGCCCCAGATGGCGCCGGTTACCAGAGCCACAAATGTCAGCGCGGCTCCCACCGGCGCCACTGCCCGCATCGCAGTGTCGGCCATCTTAATTTTCCAGACCAGGCTGACCAGACCGGCACTGGCCATCACGTAGTAACCGGCCAGTGCCACCACCGCGGACGGCACGTGGATAAAAATGATTCGATAGCTGTTGCCCTGACGAAAATCCGGCGGTGCGTACAGCAAACCCCATACGGCGCCGAACACCAGGGCACCAATCACCACCGGCAAAAGCCAGCGAACCGCTGTGGAGGCGAACCTGAAGAACCAGGGAGGAGAACCGAACTTGTGAATGAATGCCCACATGTCGCGATTATATCCCCTTCGACAGCAAAAACATTCCGCTCATGCCTCCAGTGAAATGCGAAGTCCCGCCGCAGCGGCGATGGGTGCAACAACCAGGCCCACCAGGCTCAGTGCGCCCAGCAAGGCGAGCCAACTGCCGGGGTCGTAGCCCAACACCGCCTCGCGTACCGCGCTGGTGCCGAAAATAAGCACCGGCACAGTCAGGGGAATAATCAACAGGGACAGGAGCACACCGCCCCGGCGCAGACCCACCGTCAGCGCTGCACCGATCGCGCCGAACAGGGAAAGACACAGGGTGCCCAGCAGGAGGCTCGCCATGAGCACCGGGATCGCCTGCCCCGGCATATTCAGCATCAGTGCAAACACCGGCGAGACCAGTGCTAACACCACGCCGCTAAGCAACCAGTGACTGGCTATTTCGGCCAGGACAGACAGGGCCAGTGGGTGGGGCGCCAGGGCCAACTGCTCCAGCGTCCCGTCCTCAAAATCAGATTGAAACAGGCGGCCACTGACCAACAGGCTGGACAGCAGCGCAACCACCCACACAATGCCGGGAGCCAGGTCCGCCAGCACATCGGGATCCGGGCCCAGGCCCAAGGGAAACAGGGTGACCACCATCAGAAAAAAAACCAGGGGATTAACAATATCCCCGGGGCGCCGCAGCGCCCCACGAAGGTGCCGCTGGGCCTGGAAACCCAGGAACTTGAGCAGGTCAGGCTGCATATTGATTCAGGTCCAGAACACGCAGCCCTGCCACCGCCGTTGGCTGATGACTGGTGAACACCACCGCACCACCATTCTGGCAGTGCCTGAGGAGCTGCTGCTCCAACATCGCGCTGCCGTCCACATCGATGGCAGTAAAGGGTTCGTCGAGCAACCAAAGGGAGGCCTTGGACAACCACAGGCGGGCCAGGCCGACCCTGCGCTGCTGACCCGCGGACAGCTGCCCCAGCACCGTATCCTCGTAGCCGACCAGGCCCACCTCCGCCAGCGCATGGTCAATGCCGCTCAACGGGATCGCCACGCCACCGCTGGCGTGCCACAGCAGGTTTTCACGGCATGTGAGCGCGGATTTCAGGCCCGGAAGATGCCCCTGGAACAGCATACTGGGACAACATGTTATTGAGCCCTGGACACCCAGGCGGGCAAGACCGGCCACGGCCCGCAATAGACTGGTCTTGCCGCTACCGTTGCTGCCCACCAGTTGCCACAACTCCCCGGCGGCAACCTCCAGCTGCACACCTGTGAACAGTTGCCGAACGCCCCGCTCCAGACCGACATCCTGCAGTTTCAATAGCTGTGTCATGCCCTGTCCCGGTGCCTGTCAGAGCTGCACAACCCGCAGCTCCGGGAGATGAATATCCTGATCAATTTCAATTGATAAATCATTGAAATTAAATATTTTTCTATCGCAAAGCTGGGATGGCGAAACGCTTTGCAGCGCCTTGAAAATGGTTTCGGTGCGGCCAGGGTATTGCCGCTCCCAGGCACGCAGCATCTGCTTGATCTCCTGGCGCTGCAGGTTCGGTTGGGAGCCGCAGAGATTGCAGGGAATAATGGGAAAGGCCTTGGCCTGTGCATAGCGCACCAAATCCTCCTCCTTGCAGTAAGCCAGGGGACGAATCACCACGTTGCGGCGGTCATCACTGAGCAATTTCGGTGGCATCGCCTTCAATTTGCCGGCAAAAAACAGATTCAGGAACAGGGTTTCAACGATATCGTCCCGGTGATGGCCCAGGGCGATCTTGCTGGCACCAATCTGCTCGGCAAAGCCATACAGGGTGCCCCGGCGCAGGCGGGAGCACAGGCCACAGGTGGTTTTTCCCTCGGGAATGACCGATTTCACCACGCTGTAGGTGTCCCGTTCCAATACATAAAAGGGAATCCCAAGGTTTTCCAGGTAATCGGGCAGTACGTGCTCGGGAAAATCGGGCTGCTTTTGATCCAGGTTGACGGCAATCAGTTCAAAATCCACCGGGGCACTGGCCTGGAGGTGCAGCAGGATGTCCAGCATGGCGTAGGAATCCTTGCCTCCCGACAGGCACACCATGATCCGGTCCCCCTGTTCGATCATGGAGAAATCCGCGATCGCGTTACCCACGTTACGCCGCAGGCGCTTACGCAATTTGTTGAAGGCGTAGTCACGCTTGCGGGTGTCGGCAGCTTGGCGCGGGCGCCCTGCCCCGGATTCACCCGTGCTGGCCGTGCTGTCCCCAATGGGCTCTGACATGTGGTGTTACCTGAATAAGCGAGGGTCGATCATATAGAAAGCCTGCTTTTGGGTCCAAAACTGCCGTTACAATGCCCACGACGATACTGCTCACTTGAGTTTTTTGCGCCGGCACCGGAAAATCGCGGCCGCGCGGCCCGTCAAGCATCCGGAGCCCGTCCAGCGATACCACCTGCACACATTTGAGGAAACCCATGATGAAAGCTCCCGTTCGCGTCACAGTTACCGGTGCTGCCGGCCAGATAGGCTATGCGCTGCTGTTCCGAATCGCCTCGGGAGCCATGCTTGGGGACGATCAACCCGTCATACTGCAATTGCTGGACATTACTCCGGCCATGACCGCCCTCGAGGGGGTACGAATGGAATTGGATGACTGCGCCTTTCCCCTGCTGGCCGATGTTGTCTGTACCGACGACCCCGAGGTCGGATTCAAGGGCACCGACTACGCCCTGTTGGTAGGTGCCCGCCCCCGGGGCCCGGGTATGGAACGCAAGGATTTACTGGAAGCCAATGCCGCCATTTTCTCCGTTCAGGGCAAGGCCATTAACGATCACGCCTCACGGGACGTGAAGGTGCTGGTGGTGGGCAACCCTGCCAATACCAATGCCCTGATCACCCAGCGCAATGCCCCGGACCTGGACCCAAGAAACTTCACCGCCATGACCCGGCTGGACCACAATCGCGCCAAAACCCAGATCGCCCAGAAGCTAGGCGCAACGGTCAACGACGTATCGCGTATGACCATATGGGGCAATCACTCGGCCACCCAGTATCCCGACCTGTTCAACACACAGGTCAATGGAAAGAACGCCATCGACTGCATTGACCAGGACTGGTACGAGCAATCTTTCATACCCACGGTTCAGCAGCGCGGTGCCGCCATTATTGAAGCCCGGGGCGCATCTTCAGCAGCCTCCGCCGCCAATGCCGCCATCGATCATATGCGGAGTTGGGCGCTCGGGACCGAGGGTGACGACTGGGTGTCCATGGGGGTCTATTCGGACGGCTCCTATGGTATCCCCGAAGGCCTGATCTACTCGTTCCCCTGTCGCTGCAACGACGGTGACTGGTCCATTGTCCAGGACGTATCGGTGGGCGATTTCAGTCGCCAGAAGATGGACGCAACAGCCCAGGAGTTGAGTGAAGAACGGGACGCGGTGGCGCACCTGCTGGGGTGAGTTGATCAGACCTCCCGCAGCACGACCAGGGGCGGCACCACCACCGCCCTGCGGCAGCTGAGCAGCCCCAGCACACCGATTACCAGCACCCCCGCGACAATGCCCAGGGGCCAGACCAGGGGTGTCGCCTGGTAGTCCAGGTCCAGGGCCTGGGTCTGTAAGGCCCAGGCTGCAACCTCCGCACCCAATACCGCCAGCAGTCCGGCGAAGCCACCAAGGACTGCGAACTCAATGACCAGTGACCCCAGCAACAGGCCCCGGCCCGCGCCCATGGCACGCAGCAAGGCGCTCTCGCGCAGGCGGATATCAACGCTCGCCTGCACTCCCGCCACCAGCACCAGGGCGCCGGCCAACAAGATCACCGCCAGCACCAATTCAATCGCCTGCCCGACCCGCTCAACAATAGTCCGGACCTCCCCAATGACAATATCCAGTTCTATCACCGTTACCGTCGGAAACTGCTTCAGCAGGGAATTCAACAGGGCTTTCTCTTCCGGGGGCAAAAAGAAGCTGGTGAGATAGGTTTTTGGGAACCGTTCCAACATGGCCGGGGGAAAGATGACGAAAAAATTGGGCTTCATGCTCTGCCAGTCAGACTCCCGGATACTCGCAACCCGCGCTTCAAACTCATCGGCACCCACCCGGATCGTCAGCACATCACCAAGCTCCGCGCCAACCCCCCGGGCGAATTCCTGCTCCAGGGACACAACCTCCTCCGCGGTATCGACGGACCACCAGGTTCCCTCGAGCAGGATATTGGCCGCGGGCAACTCCGCCGAATGGGTGAAGTTCGCCTCCCGCTGTCTACGTTCCTCGCCCGAGCTGCGGTCCTCAGCCAGAACCGTGCCGTTGACGGCCATTATCCGGCCCCGGGTCATGGGAAACTGCGGCTGGGGTTCAATGCCCTGGTTCTGTAGGAAGCTGGCAAGGGGATCTTGGTCCCCTGGCGCGATGTTCAGCATAAAGTGATTGGGCGTACCCTCGGGCAACTGGGCCTGCCACTGCTCGATCAACGCCGTTCGGATAATCACCAGCACCAGCATCAACATGATGGCGATAGCAAATATGACCATCTGCAGGGCGTTGGCCGAACTGCGCCGCCGCAGATTCGCCAAACCCAGACGCCAGACACTGCCGGCGGCGCTGCCCAGCGCCCGGCCACTGCCCAGCAGCAACTGGGCCAACAAAAAGCCCAGACCCACGGTCAGCAGCAGGCCCGCCACGACACTACCGGTCAGCTTAAGATCCCCGGAATACCACCACATGAGACCGAAGACCGAGATCGCACCGCGGGCATAATCGCCCCGGCGTTGGCCCTGGTCGGCGTCCACCTCCCTGCGCAGCACGCGCATGGGTGGCACCCGGGCGCGCCGCTCCAGGGGCGGCCAGGCAAAAAACCCCAGGCAAACCAAGGCGGTGGCACCACCAATTAAAAAAGGTTCGTAGCCCACCTGACCGGGCGCCACCCCCAACTGCTCGGCGAACAAGCGGAAGAAAACCGCCTGTATGAGCCAACCCAGTGCCCACCCCAGACAGGTCGCCAGCAAACCCAGCAGCAGCAGACTGCCGCCGTACAATCTTGCAATCTGCTGTCGACTTGAGCCCAGGCTCTTCATGACCGCGACGTGGTCGGTATGGCGCACGGAAAAGCGCCGGGCCGCCAATGCAATGGCAGCAGCGGCCAGCACTACACCGAGACTACCCGCCAACAGCAGGAACCCCTGTGCCCGATCCAGGGTGCGGGCGATGGTCGGCTGACCGTCCTCAACCCCCTGGATTCTCTGGCCCTGGATTAATTGGGGGCGAAGCCATTCAGCAAACTCCTGCAAGACAGCATCCTCACCCCCCAGCAGCAGACGCCAGGTAACCCTGCTGCCCGGTTGTATGACACCTGTGGCGGGGATGTCATCCAGGTTCATCAGCAGTCGCGGACCGTAGCCAAAGCTGGCGCTGGTGGCGTCCGGCTCACTGCGCACCGTTCCGGTGATGGTCAGTGGCTTGTCGCCCACCCAAACACGGTCACCGGGCGCTACTTTCAGCAGCGCAAACAGTCGGGGCGCCAACCAGGCTTCACCGGGGGCGGGAATCGCTCCAGTGCTTGTCACCTGCCCGTAAGGCTCCCGGCTGAATCGTAGCTGGCCACGCAGGGGATAGCCCTCGGTGACAGCCTTGATCGAGGCCAGATAGAGTTCATCCTGATCGGTCATGGCCATGGACGGAAAGCCCAGGGTGACCGCGGTCGCCAGCCCCTCTGAGACGGCTCGCTGGCGCCATTCGACGGGCAATGCCCTGCCACTGCGCACGACACTGTCAGCAGCCAAAAATTGTTTGCTTTCGCTGACCAGGGCCGACTGCAGACTGCTGACAAAGGCACTGATGCCGACAACCACGGAAACTGCCAGCAGAAGTGCCGCTAACAGCACACCCAGTTCGCCCCCTCGCCAGTCCCTCAACAACAGGACCAGGGGACTCATTGAACTGCGTGCTGCCATCAGGACGCCTCTTCCAGGGTGCCACTGTCCATGAGAAATCGCCTTCGACAGCGGGCGGCCAGCCGCTCGTCGTGGGTGACCAGTACCAGTGTCGTGCCCTCGGATTGGTTCAGCTCAAACAATAACTCTATGATTTTGTTGCCCGTGTTGGTATCCAGGTTGCCGGTGGGCTCGTCGGCAAACAAAATGGCTGGGCTGGCCGCAAAAGCACGGGCGATGGCCACCCGCTGCTGTTCTCCCCCGGACAGCATGGTCGGGTAGTGATCCAGGCGTGCACCCAGTCCAACCCGCTCGAGATAGTCCCGGGCGCGTTGCAGGGCTCCGCTTTGGCCCGCCAGTTCCAGCGGCAGCATCACATTCTCCAGGGCGGTCAGGGCCGGCAGCAACTGAAAGCTCTGGAAGACAAAGCCGACCTTTTCACCACGCAGAGCGGCCCGGGCGTCCTCGTCAAGAGCGATCAACGGCTGGCCGTCAATTTCAACATCGCCCTGGGAAGCGGTATCCAGCCCAGCAAGCAGACCGAGCAGAGTTGACTTGCCCGAACCCGAGGCACCGACGATCGCCGCAGTCTCACCACGCTTGATTTCGAAGCTGATGCCCCGCAGGATTTCCAGTGTGCCGTCCGCCACGGGCACGGATTTCTGGAGATTGATGGCCTTGATCATTGGTAAACGCCTCCGGCGACTATTACGCCCCAGTCTGGGCCATGGATTCGCCCTTGTGCTGCTGTTGGCCGCTGGGACCGCAATCCCAACCGCCCAAACCCAGGCCGGCACCATCCTGGTGCTGGGCGACAGCATCAGTGCAGCCTATGGCATGGATCTTGAGCGCGGCTGGGTTGCCCTGCTACAGCAACAGCTGTCCGAGCAGCAGTCGGGCTGGCGAGTGGTCAACGCCAGTATATCCGGAGATACCAGTGCCGGGGGGCTGCAGCGACTGCCGGCACTGATAGAGCGCCACGAACCGGATATCGTCATTGTCGAACTCGGCGGCAACGACGGGCTGCGCGGCTATCCCATCGCCAAGCTGCGCAGTAACCTGACCCAAATGATAGAGATTTCCCGCAGCCAGGGTGCCGGCGTGCTGCTGCTGGCCATGGAAATACCTCCGAATTTTGGTGCCCGCTACACCGGCCTGTTTCGAGACAGTTATGCCGAAGTCGCCAGGGCTACCGAAACAGCCCTGGCACCTTTTATTCTTGAGGGAATCGCACTCGATTCCGACCTTATGCAGGCCGATGGTATACACCCCACGGCCAGCGCCCAGCCCCGGCTACTCGACAATGTGTTACCCCACCTAACACCGCTGCTGGCAGCTGCAGGGCAACAGCCATGACGACTCGGGAACAAACAGCGCTGCAGAAGCAACTTGAGACCATCATATTTGGCACTACCACCCCAGCGGGCAGGGCCTTCGACCTCAGCCTGCTGGCCCTGATACTCGCCAGCGTGGCTGTGGTGATGCTGGATTCGGTGGAGCCCTACCACGATCGCCACGGGCTGCTGTTCGCACGGCTGGAACTGGGCTTTACGCTGGTGTTTACCCTCGAATACCTGGTGAGGATCTGGTGTACCCGGAACAGGGGTGCCTACGTCACCAGTTTCTGGGGCGTGGTGGACTTACTGGCGGTACTACCCACCTACGTCGCTCTGATGGTGCCCGAGGCTGCGCCCCTGCTGATTATTCGGTTGATACGGGTCATGCGCATTTTCCGGGTGCTAAGACTGCTGGAACTGTTTGCGGAGTTAACCGAAATTCTCAAGGTGCTGCGCAACACCGCTCGAACCATACTGGTGTTCTTTGTCCTGGTGATGATCGTGGTAGTGGTGTTCGCCTGCCTGATCTACGTAATCGAAGGCCCCCAACACGGCTTTACCAGCATTCCAATGAGCGTTTACTGGGCGATAGTGACCATCACGACGGTGGGCTACGGCGACTTGACCCCCCAGACCGGGCTGGGCAAATCAGTGGCCGCCTTTGGCATGCTGGTCGGTTATTCAATACTGGCCGTACCAACGGCCATAATCACCACCAAGTTGTGGGAGCGATTGAGCCGACGACGCAGCGTGTTCGCGAACTGGAACTGCCCCGTCTGTTCCCGCGGCGGGCACAGTCCCAACGCGGTGTTTTGTAAACACTGCGGTGGTGAACTGGACATGCCCGAGGAAGTGCGCAGGGCTGCCCTGGAACAGGAGAATCAATGACCACGGGTCTGTCGAACAGCCCATCAGCCCGCGCCGGCAACGGCGAACCACCTCCAACCCCCATTTACGGGTATCGGAAGTTTTGGGCTGAGTGTCTTGGGCCCGCGCCGTTCTTGCCCACCTCCCGGTCGGAGATGGAGCAATTGGGTTGGGACAGCTGTGACGTGATTATCGTCACCGGCGACGCCTATGTGGACCATCCGAGTTTCGGCATGGCAGTTGTTGGCCGGGTGCTGGAGGGACAGGGTTTCCGGGTCGGCATCATCGCCCAACCCGACTGGCGCAGTGCCGAGCCTTTCAAAGCCCTGGGCAAACCCAATCTGTTCGTGGGCGTAGCCGCGGGCAACATGGACTCCATGATCAACCATTACACCGCGGACAAAAAAAGGCGTAACGATGACGCCTACACCCCGGGCGACCGTTCCGGACACAGGCCGGACCGCGCGGTCACGGTCTACAGCCAGCGGGTGCGTGAAGCATTCAGCGATGTGCCCATCATCATAGGCGGCATAGAGGCCAGCCTGAGGCGCATCGCCCATTACGATTACTGGAGCGAAAAGGTGCGCCGATCCGTCCTTCTGGACGCCCGGGCAGACCTGCTGCTGTTTGGCAATGCCGAGCGGGCGATCGTGGAACTGACCCATCGCTTATCCAGGGGCATGACCATTGGAGATTGTCGCGACATTCGCGGCACTGCGTTTATCACCCGGGGAGTCGAGCCGGGTTTCCGGGAAATTCTGTCCACGGACGTGGACAATCCGGGGCCGGTCGACCCGCTGCAAAATCCCTATGAAGGCATGGCTCCCGAGCAGTGTGACAGCGCGGAGTCAGATGGTGAAGCGGCCGATATACAGCCTGTTCGCATTGTGCCAAAGCCTGACAAGCAACCCGGGGCAATCCGGATACCCTCCTATGAACAGGTCCGCAGCGACCCCGTGCTCTACGCACATGCCTCCCGTGTTTTGCACAAGGAGACCAACCCCCACAATGCTTTACCGCTGATCCAGGCCCATGGCGATCGGGACGTATGGATCAATCCACCACCGATTCCTCTCGAGACCGAAGAGCTGGACTGGGTCTTTGAATTGCCCTATGCGCGACGAGCACATCCCAGCTATGGGGACGAAAAAATTCCCGCGTTCGAAATGATCCAGCACTCAGTCAACATCATGCGCGGCTGCTTCGGCGGTTGCACTTTCTGCTCGATTACCGAACACGAGGGCCGGATCATACAGAACCGTTCTGAGGACTCGATCATCCGGGAGGTCGAACGCATCCGGGATACCAGCCCTGCCTTCACCGGCGTGATATCGGATCTGGGTGGACCCACCGCCAATATGTGGCGGCTGGCCTGCAAAGACAGGGATACCGAGGCCAAGTGCAGGAAGCTGTCCTGCGTGTTCCCCGGCATTTGCAAAAACCTGAATACCGACCAGACACCGTTGATTTCACTGTACCGGCGGGCCCGAGCCGTGCCGGGCGTCAAGAAAGTGTTAATCGCTTCCGGCCTGCGCTACGACCTCGCGGTAGAGACCCCTGAGTACGTAAAAGAACTGGTCACCCACCACGTGGGCGGCTACCTGAAGATAGCCCCTGAACATACCGAGGACGGGCCCCTTGGTCACATGATGAAACCCGGCATCGGAACCTACGATCGCTTCAAGGCCCTGTTTGACACCTACTCCAAGCAGGCCGGCAAGAAGCAATATTTGATCCCCTACTTCATCGCCGCACATCCGGGCACCCGGGATGAGGACATGGTCAACCTGGCGCTCTGGCTCAAGCGCAACAAATTTCGTGCCGACCAGGTCCAGACCTTCTACCCCTCCCCCATGGCAACCGCTACCGCCATGTATCACAGCCGCCAAAATCCATTGAAGCGGGTACGGCGTAACAATGCACCACTGCCGGTGGTGAGCAAGTTGAAACAACGTCGGCTGCACAAGGCCTTCCTGCGGTACCACGACCCGGAAAACTGGCAACTACTGCGGGACGAACTGAAGCGCATGGGGCGTCGCGACCTGATCGGCAACGGCAAAGTGCATCTGGTACCGCCCCGGGATCCGCCCAAGCGTCACCGTGTGGTGAAAGGCCGGGGCAAACCCTTCGCAACCCAGCACACGGGCCTGCCCCCGAGGCAACGCAAATGATCGAAACTACTGTTCGCCCACTGGCGTCAGCACAATGTCACCCTTCAGGCCGCCAACCCCAATGGCTGGCCCTGTGCCTGGCCGCGCTGCTGGCCTCCGCCTGGGCACCGATCGCTGGGGCCGTCATCACCATTGGTGAGCCGCTACCCCCCGTTTCCATCGATGATGGAGGGCGAATCCTCCTCGACGAGGACGACTATACGACGGAACCCTGGTCATGGTCCGGCGCGGGCAACGGCAGGGTTCAGGTGCTGCAGTACGTACCCGGCACCCGCAAGGGTGGCGCAGTTTACGATCCCCTTACCGAGCGCATGCAGCAGGAACTGGATATACGGCGCTACGACGTGACGGCCATGGTGAATCTCGATGCATCCTCTGGGTTCACCAAACCCTTCGTACGCAGTGCGGTTGTAGATGAGCAGAGGGTGTTTACCCGGGCCACCATGGTGCTCGATGAAGACGGCGTTGGACTGGCCGTCTGGAAGTTAAGCGAGCAGGCCGTGTTCGTTGTGATGGACCCGGACGGATCAGTGGTCGACGTCATACTGGGAGCCCCCACGGAGGATGACATAGAGCGCATTCTGGGCGTACTACACGAGCTGATGCCAACGGACTAGCGCATAGCCGACTGTTGTAACGGCACTATTGCAACTTTCATCGCGTTTTAAGTCCCGTTATCCTTCGCCGCTAAATTTGCGCTGCTTTCCCAGCGTGTCTGCCACTCAAACACCCGCCCACGCGTCGCGTTAACGCTGGCGTTTACAGGAGAGATGTACCCATGCCCATGAACAAGCGCCATATTCCCTTTGCGGCTGCTGCCCTGGCGATGTCCGTTAATTTCCAGGCCCACGCTGTCCTGGAAGAAGTGGTGGTCACCGCCACCAAGCGCCAACAAACCCTTCAGGAAATTCCAATCGCAGTATCCGTGGTAACCGCCGAGGCGATTGAGCAATCCCAGGTACTGGATATCAAAGACCTGCAAACACTGGTACCCAGCCTGCGTGTGACCCAACTGCAGGGCAGCGCCCAGACCAACTTCATCATTCGGGGCTTCGGCAATGGCGCCAACAACCCCGGCATTGAGCCCTCAGTGGGTGTCTTTGTCGATGGTGTGTACCGCTCCCGGGTGGGCAGTGCCTTGGCTGACCTGCCCAAGGTTGAGCGCATTGAGGTCTTGCGCGGCCCCCAGAGCACCCTGTTCGGTAAGAACGCCTCGGCAGGCGTCATCAACGTGGTAACCGCCAAACCCGATCTGGTCGGCTACAGCGGCTCCGTCGGTGTAACCCTGGGCAACTACAACCAGACCATCATCCGGGGCGATGTCACGGGCCCGCTGTCTGACAATTTTGCCTTCAGCCTTTTTGGTAGCGTGAACGAGCGGGATGGCTATTTTGACAACTTGACCACCGGTACCGAGTTCAACGAGCTCAACCGCTGGAACTTCCGGGGTCAGCTGCTGTGGGCACCCTCGGATCGAGCCGAAGCGCGCCTGATTATCGACGCCGAAGACATTGACGAAGTCTGCTGCGGCGTAGCCAACCTGGTAGACGGTCCCACTGGCGCCATCGTCAGGGCACTGGGCGGTGATGTGGTCGGTAACGCACCCTTCGCCTATGAAAACTATCAGGACTTCGACCCCAAGAATGTGATCGAAACTAATGGCGCCTCACTGCATATCGAGTATGACTTCGACAATTTTGCACTGACCTCCATCACAGCGTTCCGAACATTGGATCAGTTCCTATCCTGCGATGTGGATTTCACCAGCTCTCGCCTGGTCAGCGCTGATATTTATGATGAACGCAATACCGAGATCGACACCTTCACCCAGGAACTGCGGCTCACCTCTACCAGCGACGGCCCCTTGCAGTGGATGGTCGGCGCCTTTTATTTCGACGAGGAAGTCAAAAATGACGAAAACTTCGGCTTGGGTCCGGAGTTCCGCTCCTATGTCGACGTACTGCTCGCCGGTCTCGGCGCCCCGGGAGCCCTGGGTGCCATCGAAGCTTTCCTTGCTCTGCAAACGTGATTTATCTATG
>JAAXJC010000040.1:13655-14302 GCA_012270045.1 Luminiphilus sp. | reverse complement strand
ACTGACCGTCGTCGGCCTCCGCGAGTCCACTGCGTCGCAGTTGCTCCGTCACCAGCGGGAACGACTTGGGAGGGATCGACAGATAGAAGGCGGGGTTGCCCATCGTGCCGCGATCGCGGGCCAGGTCGGCGCCGGTCTCGGCGCGCCGGGAGCCCTGGGGGCCATCGAAGGTGGCCTTGGTCTGCCACCGGGATTTATCTATGCGGATGGCACCGGCAACCAGTCGGAAACTTACACCCTGGACGACGAGACCCTCTCGCTGTTCGCCCAGGTCGATTACGATCTGACGGATCGCCTGACACTGACCGCAGGTATCAACTACACCCAGTCTGAGAAACAGGCCTCAGCGGCGGTGGTCAATGACAACTTCTTTGGCACGATTCCCCTGGCCGCTTTCGGCCTGGAGGCACTGTTGCCCGCTCAGTTTTTGCCACCCTTTGTCGCCTACCCGAACTCGGTGGAGGATGGTCGCAGCGACGACAGTGATACCACCTACACCCTGCGCCTGGCCTATGACCTGACACCCTATGTCAGCGTTTACGGTGGCGTCAGCACAGGCTTCAAGGCCACCTCCTGGAACCTTTCCCAGGATACCGGTCCTGTGGCGGCAGACCTGGATGCCCTGCTCGCCGTGGGCGATCCCGCCC
>JAAXJC010000040.1:6132-13645 GCA_012270045.1 Luminiphilus sp. | reverse complement strand
CACCAAGAGCCCCGGGCTTTGCCAACTACCCCGGGGCTCTTGGTGATGCCACGCGACTGGCCGGACCCGAGGAGTCCCAGGTCTTTGAAATTGGCCTGAAGGGTGAATGGGACACGGTGTCTGTGAACCTGGCGATATTCGACCAGGAGATAGAGGGCTTCCAGTCCAATGTCTTCACCGGCACCGGCTTTGTGCTGGCCAACGCGGGCAAGCAGTCCACCGAGGGTGTCGAGGTAGACGTCAACTGGGCGCCCACCGATGGCCTGCGGTTTGGGTTCGCAGCCACCTGGCTGGACCCCCTGTATGACGAATTCCAGGGTGCACTGGGCATTGACGGACCGGAAGATTTCTCTGGTCGCACGCCCTCCGGTATCCCCGAGTTTTCAGCCAACACCAACGTGACCTACAACTTCATGGCCGGCAACACCATGGGCTATGTCCGGTTGGAAAATGTCTACGAAAGCGAGGTGCAGGTGGTGGACAACATCCCGTCCTCCATTGCTTCCCGCAGGATCAACATGGTTAACGCCAGTGCCGGTCTGACCTTTGCCAATGGCATACAGTTGAACCTGTGGGGTCGCAACCTGACTGGGGACGAGTACCTGCTATCGGCATTTCCGTCGGTTGCCCAGGCGGGCAGCATCAGTGGCTACCCCAGCCAGCCCCGAACCTACGGCCTGACCTTGAAGTACAACTTCGAATAATCGGAGCCGGGCAACCCGGACCACCGGCGAGCGCAACGACAGTGTCGGGCGCTCGCTTTTTTTTGCCCGCCTGTTCTGTTCGCAGTAAACGCCGGCACGACGGCAGCCAACAGCTCCGTTCAGTGGCGAGATGTGGCAGGCGGCCCCGGCGAGCCGAGTTCACCGGCTGGCACAAGCCACCACTTTCTCCCCCAGCAGCCGAAATTCAGCCCTTCTGGGGGTTTTTTTGCGCCACATCAAACCGATCTCACGGGCTACCCTAGGTTTCTTGAACGGTGTCACCACAATATTGGTGCCGGCCGTAATACCCGCCGCCACAGACATTTGCGGCAGCAGGGTGACCCCTATGCCATTCGCCACCATCTGCACGATCGTAGCGAGGCTGGTCGCCTGGTAGGGAACCGTTATCTGGGAGCCCCGCAACTCACAGGCCTCCAGGGCGTGATCACGCAGGCAGTGCCCGTCCTCCAGCAACAGCAAATCTTCACCCCTCAAATCGCCGGTGGCCAGTTGCTTTCGGTCCGAAAGGGGATGCCCCCTGGGGCTGGCCAGCAGAAAGTCGTCCTGGGCCAGGGTCATCACCTCCACCCCCTCGGCAGGAAACGGTAGCGCCAGCAGCAGCACATCGAGTTCACCCGCATGCAGCGCATTGACCAGGTGATGGCTCAAATCCTCGCGGATGTAGAGCCGGAAGTCCGGGTGTTCCGTACGCAGGTCACTGAGCAGGTGGGGCAGTAAAAACGGGGCGATGGTGGGTATCACCCCAAGGCGCATCTTGCCACTGAAGGGCTCACGCGCCGCCGCGCACAGGGACACCAGGTCGTCAACGTCAACCAGCACCGAGTGGGCTCTGGCCACCACCTCCTGACCCAGTCCGGTGAGCAACACGTTGCGGTTGTTGCGCTCTACCAGCGAGGCGGAGAGCGTATCCTCCAGTTCCTGGATGCCGGCGCTCAGTGTGCTCTGACTGACATGACAGGCCTCCGCGGCCCTGCCGAAATGTTGGTGATCGGCAATGGCGCAAAGGTATTTCAGCTGCTTCAGCGTCGGTTGACGTGCCATCTGGCAACCCTCGAACGGAGACTACGCGAACGATCGAAATTATCGATCATATTTTTTAAAAAAACCATGTAAGCCAAAATCACCCCACTTCGGTATATTGCTCAGTCCCCTTCGTGACGTGGGGATAGAGACGTCACTGTTTTCAGATTCCAGGAGATCAAGCATGGAACTAAAAGGCACCAAGACCGAACAAAACCTCAAGGATGCGTTCGCCGGCGAATCCCAGGCCAACCGTCGCTACCTTTATTTCGCCGCCAAGGCCGACGTTGAGGGCTACAACGATGTAGCAGCGGTATTCCGCTCCACAGCCGAGGGCGAAACCGGACATGCCCACGGCCACCTGGAGTATCTTGAAGCGGTCGGCGATCCCGCGACCGGTCTGCCCATGGGCGATACGCGCAAGAACCTCGAAGCCTCCATTGCCGGTGAGACCCACGAGTACACCGACATGTACCCCGGTATGGCCAGTTCCGCCCGGGAAGAGGGTTTTGACGAAATCGCCGACTGGTTCGAGACCCTGGCCAAGGCTGAGCGCAGCCACGCCAACAAGTTCCAGAAGACCCTGGACACCATGGACGACTGATCACCCGCGGATGACCGGTCAGGGGAGCGCGGGTCGCTCCCCTTACTTTTTTACCACTGCGTAAGCACCAACCCTACGGAAATCAACCATGCGAGAAGGCAGTCTCGAAGCCCCGACCCGGCACCCCATAGACTGGAAAAGCGATACGTTCTGGGACAAGGACGCACTCAATGACGAACTCGAGCGGGTGTACGACATCTGTCACGGCTGTCGTCGCTGTGTCAGCCTCTGCGACTCCTTCCCGACCCTGTTTGACCTGATTGATGAATCCGAGACCTTCGAGGTCGACGGTGTCGATCGGGCCGACTACACCAAGGTCGTGGATCAGTGTTATCTCTGCGACCTGTGCTTCTTAACCAAGTGCCCCTACGTGCCGCCCCACGAGTTCAATGTGGATTTTCCCCATCTAATGCTGCGAGCCAAGGCCATCAAATTCAAGGAACAGGGCGGCAACCTGCGTGACAAATCCCTGACCAGCACCGACACCATGCTGGGCATCATGTCGATACCCCTGGTGGACATCACGGTCAACGCGCTGAACCAGAATGCAGGGTTCCGCAAGGTGGTGGAGAAGACCCTGGACATCCACCATGAAGCGCCGCTGCCCCGCATGCACGCCAAAACCCTGCGCAAGCGGGTGGCGCCACTGATCAAGCCCGTTGAACCTCGAGCCATCGGCGAGACCACGGGCAAAGTTGCGCTCTATGCCACCTGCTACGGCAACTACAACAGTCCCGAGGTGGGCGAAGACTTCGTGCGGGTGTTTCAGCATAACGACATTCACATCGATGTGGTGCCCAAGGAAAAGTGCTGCGGCATGCCGAAGCTGGAGCTGGGCGACCTGGACGCCGTTGATGCCCTGAAACAGGCCAACATCCCGGTACTGGCCCAACTGGTTGACCGGGGCTATGACCTGGTGGCGCCTATCCCCTCCTGCGTGCTGATGTACAAGCAGGAACTGCCGTTGATGTATCCGGACGACCCGGAGGTGCAGAAAGTCAAACAGGCATTCTACGATCCCTTCGAGTACCTCTGGCTGCGGCACAAGGCCGGCGCACTGAAGACCGAATTTCCGAACGGCATCGGTAACGTGGCCTACCAGGTCGCCTGCCACCAACGGGTCCAGAATATCGGCCTGAAAACCCGGGATGTGCTGGCGCTGGTGGCCGACAGCGAGGTGGTTGCCCACGAGCGCTGCTCGGGCCATGACGGCACCTATGCGGTGAAGAGCGAGACCCGGGACAAGTCGGTGAAGATCGCCCGGCCCACGGTGAGGAAGGTCAACGAGCAGGCGCCGGACCACTTCATCAGTGACTGCCCCATGGCCGGCGCGCAAATAGCAAACCTCTCGGACAAAGTGGACGAGGCGCTGCACCCCATGACACTGCTGCGCATGGCCTACGGGCTCTGAATTTTTAATCGAGGAACAGAAACGATGACACAACTGCAAAGGGAAGACCTCTGGTCCCTGGAAGAATACGCGGTCCGGCGCAGCGAATACCGGGCCGAGGTGATGGCCCACAAAAAAACCCGCCAACTCGCCCTGGGCCGGCACGCGCGTCTTTATTTTGAGGACGCCACCACCATCCGTTACCAGATACAGGAAATGCTGCGTATTGAAAAAACCTTTGAGGCAGCGGGCATAGAAGAGGAACTCAATGCCTACAATCCGCTGATCCCGGACGGCCACAACTGGAAAGCAACCTTCATGATCGAATTCGGTGATCCGGTGGAGCGAGCCCAGCGACTGCGGGAAATGAAAGGTGTGGAAGACGCCGTGTGGTTGCAGATTAATGAACTGGAGCGCATTTCACCCATCTGTGATGAAGATCTTGAGCGGGAAAACGAGGAGAAAACCTCCTCAGTGCACTTCCTCCGTTTTGAATTGACTACTGAGCAGATCAGCGCTCTCAAAGCCGGAGGAGAGCTGTACGCCGGCATTGACCACCCTGCCTACACCATTGAAAAGTTTGCCGTTGAAGCTGTGATCAAGAACTCCCTCAGCAACGACCTGACCCAGACCACCCATTGATGACGGACGGGGGCAAACCGGTCTCGGAGGTCGACAAACTGATTGTTGACCCGTGGCAACCCTTGATCACGCCCACTCAATGGCAGAGGAGAATGCCGTGACCCTTGTTGTGTTCGACATGGATGGCACGCTGTTAAATGGCAAATCGGAGATCACCCCCTTCACCGCCGAGACCCTCACGCGCATGCGCGATGCCGGTATTGCCTACACCGTTGCTACGGGTCGGACCCTACAGGCAGCCCTGGGGCCGCTGAGGGGGCACGGGTTTGAACTGCCCCACATCCTCAAGAACGGCGCCGTCATCTGGTGCCCGGAGCGGGAGGACTACAGTCATCGGCACCTGTTGACCCAGGGCGAAGTCTGGCACGTCTTGGGCGCTATGACCCTGCAGGAGATCACGCCCTTTATTTTCACCCTGGAAGCATCGGGCCGACACGCCGTCTATCACGGCACCCTGAAGACCGAGGCCGAGAACCGTCTGGCACAGCTTTTTGAGGACGAGAGACAACTGCCACTGGAACCCTTAAGCGCCATACCCGACACCGCCCACGTGATTAACCTCAGCGGTATGGGGCCCCACGACAATATCGCCGCGGTTATCGCCTCGGTGGCCGACGAGGAACGTCTGGTGGCCTACACGGGCACGGCCATACAATCCCAGGGCCTGTCATGGATGGACATTCATCACAGCAATGGTTCGAAGGGCAACGGCATCACTACCCTACGGGAGGAACTGGATTGTGGCGATGTGATCGTGTTCGGTGACGGCGATAATGACCTGAGCATGTTTGCGGTCGCTGATGAGGCCTACGCCACCGCCAACGCCGACGATGAGGTCAAAGCGGAAGCCACCGAGGTTATCGGTCACCATGACGAAGACGGCGTGGCCCGGTTCCTGCGGGAGCGGTTCGGCCTCTAAGCCCGCCGGCGATGAGCCAGCGGTTGCTCCCCGCCGCTGGCTGCCTGCCGGGGCTGGATCAGCCAGACCCCGCCGAGAATCAGGAACAGGGCGACAAACTGGGGCCAAGCCGCTGGCTCTGACAGCACGGTGATGCCGACCAGGAAAGCCACCCCGGGTATCAGGTAGTTGATGGTGGACAGGAAACCGGGGCCCACCTCCCCCACCACCACAAAATAGACCCAGGTGGCGACACCCGTGGCAAGGGTGCCCAAAGCCAGCAGCGCCAGCCAGGCATTGACGGCTGCGCTGGGGTCACGCCAATCCTGAAACCAAAGCATGGGCAAAAACAGCAGCAGAGAACCAATGCTCAGTGACCCCGCCGACAACACAACCGGGTCCATGGCCGGAATCCGCTTGGCATAAACCCCGTTGGCGGCGTAGCAGACCGTCGCCAAAAGCGCCGCCAGCTGCCCCCAGAGCTTCATTTCGCTCTCTGACAACCACCACTCCTCGCCCATGAGCAGAAATACACCAACCAGCCCCAATACCACCCCGAGCAGTCGTATCCGGGTAAATTTTTCATGGGTCAGCAGGTAATGACCCATTACCAGGGTGGTGATCGGCATCAGAGCCATCAGCAGGCCTACCTCACCGCTGGCGACATATTGTTCAGACCAGGCAATAAGCACAAAGGGCAGGACGTTACCCGTGACAGCCAGCACCGTCATGTGGGTCAGGGCGCTGGGATCAATGGGCAACGCCAGTCCGCGCAACCAGAGCACACACCACATGACCAGCGCGCCCAGGGCAAGCCGGGCCCAGACCAACGCCACGGGATGGAAATAGTCCAGGGCAACGGCAATCAGCCCGAAGGCGAAGCCCCAGAAAATGACCAGATAAAACAGCAGCGCCCAGTGGCGGAGGGTTGGCGACACCATCACTTGCCCGCTCCATAATTCAGCGAGTGGGTGTACGAAGTTCGCATTATTCCGGACTGCAATCTGCTAACCTTTGCCACCCTTCTGTCTTCGAGATCGTATCCTTTGGACGACACACCCCAGCTCAGCCCGGAGTTGGCAGCCCATGTCGAGCGGGTACTGCGCGTAGCCATGCCCACGGGCCCCGGCATCAGCTTGTCCGCTGCCCTGTTGCGGCGATGGTTTAAGCCCAGCTTCGCCGGGCTGGAGCGGCTGCCCAGCCAACCCGCGCTGTTCGTGGGCAACCACTCCCTGCTGGCCGTGGACGCCACCATTTTCCACCTGCTGATGCACTACGATTACGGGCGTTTCCTGAGGCCGCTGGGGGATAAAACCCTGTTCGCCAACAAACAATACGCCGACGCCGTCATTCAGCTGGGAGCCGCCCTGGGACACAGTGAGGTGGTCATGGCCCTGATGAGCGAAGGCAAGGATCTCCTGCTCTATCCGGGCGGCACCTACGAAGCCGTCAAGCAGCCTGAACAACGCTATGAACTGATGTGGAAAAAACGCTATGGGTTCGTGCGCATGGCGGCCAAAATGGGCTACACCATCGTACCCTTTGCGGCAGTGGGTCCCGATGAATACTTTGATCAACACCTCACCGGGCCCGAAGTACAGCAGGCGCGGCTGACCCAACTGCTGATACAGCTGGGCATACTGCCAGCGGATCTGAGGGCGGACCTGATCCCCCCTTTGCCGGCCGGCGTGTTTGGCTCACCCCTGCCAAAACCCAAAACCACCTACTTTGGCTTTTGCCCGCCCCTGGACCTCAGCGGTTACCGGGGCCGTGATCTCACCGAGAAACAACAGATGAAACTTCGTGGCCAGATCGAAGAGGCGATTGACATAGAAATCAAAAACCTGCTGCTGCGCAGGGAACAGCAGCGCCACCGGGACGGGCTGTTGCGGCGGGTTCTCAATCTATAAGGAGAGGCAAGTGATGACACGGGTACTGCGAGGACTCGCCATACTGATGCTGATCACGGTCGGTATCTGGCTGGCCGGCTCGGTTTTTCTGGGCCCCGATGCCGCCCGTGCCATGGGTGACAACCCGGTCGTCGATACCCCTGGGGATGTCGGCCTGGACTATGAGGACATCATTGTAAACAGTGACGGGGTCGACCTGGTGGGCTGGTGGATTCCGGCGCCACGACCGAGGGCGGTGATGCTGTTCGCCCACGGTGCCGGATCGCACAGGACCTCCTGGTTTTTGCCATCCCTGGAGTTTTCCAGGGCCGCCACAGAGCGGCG
>JAAXJC010000040.1:5776-6122 GCA_012270045.1 Luminiphilus sp. | reverse complement strand
TGGGTATTTCGGGGGCCACCATCGACCTGCGCAACCACGGCAACTCACCCAAAACCGACGGCAAGCTGGGCATGGGCAGTACCGAATGGCCCGACCTGCTGGCCCTGTCCCGCTGGCTGGACGATCGGGAACAGGGGCGGCTGCCCCGGATTGGTGTCGGGCTATCCATGGGCGGCGCCACCACAATTTACGCCCTGAGCAACGGTCTGCGACTGGACGGCGCGGTGTTAATCGACCCGCTGCTGAATACCCGGGCTGCACTCAAGCAAGGAGGCTGGATTGCATACTGTTTGCCGACATGGGTGTTCGCGCCAATGACGTGTGCGGCTACAGAGTTGGTCGAACT
>JAAXJC010000040.1:0-5766 GCA_012270045.1 Luminiphilus sp. | reverse complement strand
GACGCCGGAGCGGTGGCGGCTGGGCTGGACCTGCCATTGCTGTTACTGCAGGACCCCGATGACCCCATCACCCGCCTGCCCTTCGCCCGACAACTGGCAGACAACAACCCCACTGTGCAGTTGGCAGTGTCACCACCGGTAGCCCCCAATGACACCTGTCTCGAGGGCAAAGGCCGTTGGGGCACCCATGTAGCCCTATTCAACTGCCACAGAAACTGGACACTGGCACAGTTGGGTGACTTCTTTGATCGGGTCCTGGGGCCCCAGCAGCTAGACCTCAACACACCGCCCCTGGCCGCAGCACCCCAATAGCACTGCCCTGGGGTGACCAGTGGCGCCGCCCAGGGCCCCATGAAGGGGTATAGCGATATTGCAGCACCATATTGCACACCACAGATGCCCACTGAACGTAGTCATCCAGCACATCCAGCCCTGTGGTGTTGACGTATCACCGGCATCAATCCAAGACATAGGGCGCAACCCGCCAAGGAGTATTGTCATGAAGCTATTGTCACGAATTGCCATCCCACTGATCGCGCTCACCAGCCCCGCACTGATGGCTTGCCCGGACTACCTCGATCACGAGATGCGGCGCTTGAGCTCCAAGGAGACCATCAACTTCTGCGAGGCCTACAGCGGCAA
This sequence comes from Luminiphilus sp., assembly GCA_012270045.1. Classification (GTDB taxonomy): domain Bacteria; phylum Pseudomonadota; class Gammaproteobacteria; order Pseudomonadales; family Halieaceae; genus Luminiphilus. The sequence goes on along the minus strand of JAAXJC010000040.1, from coordinate 5,124 downwards.
GGCCATGCTGATCGTCAACACCGCCAGCAACTGCGGCTACACCCCCCAGTTCGACGGCCTGGAAGCCCTGCACAGGGAGTACCAGGACAAGGGTCTGGTGGTGATTGGATTCTCCAGCGACGATTTCTTCCAGGAAGAAAACGATGAGGGAGATGTCGCCGCCGTCTGCTACGAAAAGTATGACGTCAGCTTCCCGATGATGGCCACCAGCGGCGTGCGCGGTAAAGATGCCAACCCGGTATTCCGCGGACTGGGAGAAGCCGCGGGCTACCCCAGCTGGAACTTCAACAAATACGTGGTCGATACCCAGGGTAATGTCGTTGAGCACTTCGGCAGCAACGTCGGCCCTGACAGCCAAAAATTGCGCGGCAGCATTGATGCGGCCCTCGCCTCCGCCGACTGACACGGGCAGGCGCCAGCGAGGACTGATTGCACCCTGCGCCTGTTGTGGGCGCCGGGTGCCACTGACCTTCCACCACCTGATCCCGAAAAAAATGCACCGCCGGCCCCACTTCCGGCGCCGCTACGATCGGGAGACCCTGAACGCCGGCATTATGGTGTGCCGACGCTGCCATCGGGGCATCCACCGGCGCCATGACGAGATGACCCTGGCCCGCGACTTCAATACCCTGCCCCGACTACTGGAAGACCCGGAGTTGGCCCGCCACTTCCAGTGGGTGGCCCGACAGCGGGAACGAATTTAAAGGGCGAAAGCGCCTCGCACGGCGGCAACCGAGCTTTCCATCGGTTCGACACCGCTGACCACCAGGTTTGCTTCGGCCTTTACCCTATCACCCCAGCTCTGGAACGCAGGTAGCGCCCGGGTGTGCCAAAAATCCCGAACGGATGCCTCGGTTCGGCCCCGCTCGCCACAATCACGGGCCAACCTGCGCTGCAGGCATTGCTCCAGAGGTGTGTCGACGAAGATGACCCCATCCACTGCGTCCTGGAGATCACTCCAGGCCCCCAACAGCACACCATCAGCGACCACTGTGCGGGCCGGCCCCACCTGGTCCGTGTGCTCGGGTATGCGGGTGTGGCTGCTGAAGTCATATCGCGGCACCGACACCGACTGCCCGGATTTCAGCGCCGCCAGGTGTTGTGCAAAAAGTGGAAACTCAATGGCGTCGGGATGGTCGAAATCGACCCGCTCCCTTGCTGCCATGGACAGGTGGCTGAGGTCTCTGTAGTAGGCATCCAGACTCAACAAGCAGGCGCTCGCCGCGCCTGCCCCCCCATTACACGCATTCACCAGGGCCTGGGCCAGGGTGGACTTGCCTGAACCCGAGGCGCCGGTAATCGCCAGTATGCGAGTGTCGGACATTACGGGTACCGCCCCGTGACAAGGGGGCCTGTATCAGGCAATGCCATGGGTCACTCCGCCACTGTGATCAGCGGACGCAGCTTGTCTTTGTTGCCTGCTCTCAGGGCAGATAGGCGGAACCATATTCCTCAATCAACGCCTCGGTGATAGCCATTTTTGTACCCCGGGCATCAAAGTCAGCGCACTCACCCTCGTTCCAGCGCTCATAGTCCCCATACTCGGGCTGCCCGATATTGGTGACCATCTCCCACACCAGCAAACATCGCTCGGTGGCATCAAGCCTGGAGGGCGCTACGATCTCTGCCAGTAAGCCTTCGAGGGTTGGGCTCGCCATCACCACGCCGCTGTCCTGGGTTCCGTCCAGCACCATGGTATGGGGGGCATCGGTGACAAAGGGCGGCCAGGCCCGGCCGGCGACAGGTCCGGGGTTGCCGTTACGCGCGAATTCACCCCAGGCGGTCATCATGATAGCGGTCATCTCCCGGGCCGATTCGGTATCGGGATACATGTATTTACCCACGGACCCGAACATCGGCGCGCCCATGATGAAAGCGATTTCCGAGGCGTGGGCCGCCCCCAGAATCTCGGGGAAGGAGAGAAACCAATTCTCGGACTGTTCATCCCAGTCAAAGCGATAAACATACAGATCGGAATAGCCCGCCATGGCCAGGTTGAGCATGGGACCGTCAACGCCCCTCGCTTTCCAACCCCGGGAACGCAGGTCGACCCAGTAACGGTACATTTCCCGGTCTTTAAGGCTCATGCGCGGGGGCAGCAGGCCAAATAACACCTCATCACCATTGACGAAATAACGGTTCAGGCCCAGCCACAACGTCACTTCATCCCGGTTTGAGCCCGACAGCACCGGGATTGATTTGGCGAACTCCGGGTCTGCCAACGCTCCGTCAATGCCCTGCAGGGGAATGACGATGCCATCCGCCGTGGACAGTGGTGACAGATGGTCCTTGTCCAGATCGTAATAGGCCTCAAGGAGATCGTAGGCCGGGACATCCCGCAGGGCAGCCGCGCTGGCATCATCGGCGGCGAGACCCAGGGCACCGGTCAGCTCCCAGCCGCCACGGTCTATCTGGGGAAATTCCCGCTCCCGGTTGTAGGCTTCCCGGGTGGTGACCGTGGTGGTGTACCCCGACTGGGCGATGGCCCGATGAAACAGGCCGTCTGCGAGGGGCGATGCCAACAGCGCATACACGTTATGGCCGCCGGCGCTTTCGCCAAAAACGGTAACGTTGTCGGGGTTGCCCCCAAATGCGGCAATGTTGCGCTGGGTCCACGCCAGCGCCGCCAGAATATCCAGCTGACCAAAGTTGGAGCTTCGGTCCAGACCCTCAGCCTGCCCCTGCAGTGATGGATGGGTAAACCATCCAAAGGGGCCCAATCGATAGTTGATGGTCACAACCACCACCTGCTGCTCCTGGGCCAGGGCAGAAAAATCATAGGTGTCCTTGGTCCCAGAGGTATTGCCGCCACCGTGGATCCAAAACATTACCGGCAGTTGCTCCCCGCCGTAGGCCGCCGGCGCGACCACATCCAGGTACAGGCAATCCTCGGACCCCACCGGGCCCGATCCATCAGTAGAGGAGATTTCCCCCGGGGTTTGTACACACAGGGTCTCCTCACGGGGCAGGATGCTGGCCCCCCTGTTCTCATATGGCCTGGGCGCACGCCAACGGAGATCACCCACAGGCGCCTGGGCATAGGGTATGTCCTGCCAGTGCACCACCCCCTCGCCGGCGGCCATTCCCATCACCGAGCCGGACTCGGTGGCAACCTCTGTTCCGGGAACAGACTTCATGGTGGGCTGGGAGCAGGCGGCCAGAGCCCAGGCTACAGTCAAACAGAACAGCGTGGTGGGAAGTGATCTAAACATGAATAATCCTAAAGTGGGCAACAACACTGGTACGCGCCCCACCACACCCCAGTTCAGCACCCCACGGGGACCTGGCGGGATCAGTAATGAGATCAGGCGTCTTTATTCTGACCAGGCCCTTGCAGCAAGCTTGAGCGCTCGAAAGTGTCGTGCACCACTGATGTGATCGATGCGGTGCTGACGCCGATCATCAGTACGCCGTTGATGGCCTGTAGCGGGCCCAGCATCCGCCAGCGGTCCGACATGACGATATCGCCATAGCCCAGGGTCGAAAAATTGACCAGCGAGTAATAGTAGGCGGTCTCGAAATCTCCAAACTCCCGAAGCAACATGAACAGTAGGGCCCATATGCCGCATTGCAACAGGTTGCCGAGCACCAGCATTAACATCACCTGTGTGATCAGGATCATCGCCATGGCCCGGGAGGAGCTCTTCACCCAGTTGAGATGCCCAATGTAGTAGCGGGTAGCGAGGAACAGCAGAATCCCCTGGACAAACAAACAGACCACCATGGCGGCGAACCCCACCGACAAGGTAATGATCATTGTGTTGCCTCCTGTCTGTGGACGCCTAACCAGCCCAAACGATTCAGCAGGGCCATGCTGGCCCAGGCGTACAGGGCCACCAGCAAAAACATACCAAATCGAAAGGCGAAGGCCTGGTAGGGATCCTTGCCCACCATGCTGTCGGCGACCGCGGGCCCCAGCAGAATCAGCATGGTGACCGATGTATCCAACCAGAACTGCTCAGAGAGGCTCGTGGCACCCGGCACGTAGAACTTGCGCCCCAGCAGGATGAAGGCCAGCAAGATCCAAAGGGCGAACAGCTCAAGCTGGGGGGACAGCTTCAGGCCAAACCAGAGCAGAACCGCCAACAGCCCCCCCAACAATGTCGCGCCCAATAACTCCATAGCCGATCGCCTTGTTTCACGGACATCAGGGGATTGGGCCAACAGGATCGATTTCATCATCACCGGCGTGTGCCCGGTCGGGTTGATCAACAAAAACAGGTAGGCGGGCATAATCACCACCACCGCCCTCAGCGCCCGCAGCGGCGACACCTCCACCTCGCTAGGGGGCACGACGGCGCCCTCTTCACTCCCTTTCGGTTCGGGAAAAAAGGGATAAACCAGCCATTGGCTGACCACCGCGATAACCACGGCTGCCACTAACATCATTACCAGGGTTTGGGCGAGCGCCAGGCTTACCACACCCAGTGCCGAGATCAGGGTCAGCCCCATGGCCAGCAGCGTCCCAACCGCTGCATTTTCCCCGGCAAGACTGATACGGCTGCTGAGAAATAGCCCGACTGCCACCAAGGTCAGCCCCACCGGCGGGTAGGTCTGCACCAGGGGCGCCACCACCAAACCGACCCCCAGAATAATCGCCAGGGCGACGGCAAGTACCAACAGTTTACCCGCCGGCATGGGGGGCGCGGGTTTCAGGGTGAGAAACAGGGCCAGCAGGGGTGCGAAGTACGGCACCGAGTTGCCGCTCCCGTAGGACAGGAACAGGGCCAGCGCCACTGTCAACGCCAGCCGGAAGGTCCTGCGGGCTTCAATAGGCATAGGACAAAATACTGCGCACCCGGATGCTGAGCCAGGCCAGCCCGTCGAGAATCCAGGGCGCGTCACCGTAGGCGACAATTGAGGCCTGTCCACCAATGCGCAGGGCGTCCCTCAATTCGGGGTCAGTCAGATCATCAATATCAACCTGCACAGGAAAGCGCTGGGCCTGGCGCAGCCAGTCACGGTTGTTCTGGATGCTGGGCAAGGTGCCGGGCTGGGTCGGCGGGGAGGCGGTGATCCCGGGTGCCTGCGACCATGAAGGACGTATACCCCTGGATGCCTTCGGAGAAGGCTGGGGCTGGAAACGCAGGGGATCGGTGGCCCATTGGCGCGATCTGATGGTGC
>JAAXJC010000202.1:27642-32554 GCA_012270045.1 Luminiphilus sp. | reverse complement strand
CGCCAGGCTTCTAAAAAAGAAAACCCCGGTCACACAGTGGCCGGGGTTTTGTTTTTTCGGATGCGTGATCCTGGCTTTCCCGCCATGACCGAGCGCAGCTCGGTTCATGTGATCACGCCTGCACCGCAGCTGCGGCCGTGAATTCGCCGTAGGCGTCGCGTAGCGATCGCAGGCACTGCTCGCGACATACTGAGGTCATCGCCCGGCAGCAAACAGCCACCAAACAGCGCCGCTTTTGGAAGGTTTCAGCCCCTTTGCAATGCTTTATCCTTCGGACTCTGATTGCAGACACCTAGAGGAGATGCCGTCATGAGCAGGCTCACCACTTTCGCCCTTGGTGCGGCGGTTCTTTGCGGGTTGCACTCGGGAGCGACGCTGGCGGAAAAAAATCTGTTCGGCACACTGCACGGCCACTCCAATTGGTCAATCGACGCTTTCGGAGTAGGAAATACCTCGCTGGGCCCGGAAAAGGCTTATGAGTTTGCTCGTGGTGAGCGAGTGACTCATTTAAATGGAGCCGAAGTGCAACTGAGTCAGCCGCTGGATTTCTTCATGCTTTCAGATCACGCAGAGATGATGGGCACCGCCCCGGGCTTTATCGTGGAGGGCAGTCCTACCTACGATACGGAAATCGCCCGCCTGAGCAGGGATGGCAAAGCAACCGAAGCGTTTACCATGATCGGAAACGCCATTGTGTCCGGAACGCCACTGGAGGGTCTTGGAGACCCAGAAGTTACCGCCACCCTATGGTCGCAATACGTGGCATTGGCCGACAAATACAACGACCCCGGCACGTTCACGGCATTCAGGGGTTATGAATGGACGTCACTGCCTGGCCGCGCCAACATGCACCGGAACATCATATTCCGCGGCGACAAGACGCCTAGGCTACCTTTTTCAGCCATGGATTCAGACAGGCCAGAGGACCTCTGGGATGCAATGGATGCCTGGCGAGAGGATGGCATCGAGGTATTTGCCATATCACACAACGGCAATGCCAGCCTCGGCAAAATGTTTGGCCTGCTCGATTCCGATGGGGCGCTGATTTCCAAAGAATGGGCAATGCGCCGCAATGCTAATGAGCCCCAGCACGAGGCAGGACAGGTAAAGGGCGTTTCGATGGCGCACCCAATGTTCTCTCCCAACGATGACTTTGCCAATTTCGAGATCTGGAACCGGGTGGTCCCCAATGGTGGGCCTGCACCTGCACTGCGGGGCAACTATGTGCGTGAGGGATGGAAAATTGGCCTCGGCATGAAATATCAGTTGGGCGGAATCAACCCTTACATGCTAGGGGTGAGCGGCGGCTCCGACACACACGGCACCATCAATACGTTTGAAGAATTTAATAACATGGGGAATCACGTCAATGATTCCACACTGGAACAGCGCCGCAGCGGCCTTCCCGGCCAAGAGCTGGGTAGAGAGGGCGATAATCTTTTCATAAACCCAGGCACATTGACCGGTGTGTGGGTAGCTGAAAACAATCGGGCTGATATCTACGATGCACTAGAGCGCCGGGAAAGCTATGCGACCAGCGGTACGCGGATCGCGGTGAGGCTTTTCGCGGGCTACGGCTTTCCAGAGGACCTGATGCAGAGCAGCGACTGGGTCGCCCGGGCGCGCCAAACCGGTGTGCCCATGGGGGCCGAGATGGCGATGGGTGATAAACCTGTGTCAATTGCCGTTCAAGCCATGAAAGCACCAGAGAGCGCGCACTTGGATCGAATTCAAATCATCAAACTCTGGTCCGACGGGTACATGGAATATGAAAAAATTTATAACGTGGCTGTCTCCGCTGGCCGGACCGTAGACCCAGAAACGGGGGCGGTAGCGCCGGTCCCAAACACAGTCGATGTTTCAAATGCGACCTACTCCAATGAATACGGTGCCCCTGAATTGCGTGCACTGTGGACCGATCCGGATTTCGTGCCGGGCCAGGATGCTGTCTACTACGCTCGTGTTTTGGAAGTGCCTACCCCGCGGTGGTCAACCTATGACGCCGTGAAAATGGGGCTGCCCCCATCAGACAAAGTGCCAGCGACTATTCAGGAACGGGCATGGACGTCCCCGATATGGGTGACAGCCAGCCAGTGATGACCCTGTAGCTTGAAGACCCAGACCTGCGTGCAGTGGAGTCTGAGGTCTTGAGTGGTAACAGTGCGCTGCTCCACGGAGTTCATCCTTGGGGACATCGCTTTCGCTGCCCTTGAGGACACTTTGAATGGCAGCAAATCCATCATCGCTGCAGTAGCGGATACCCGGTACGTATCGGAGCAAGTTCCCCTGAAAGGGGGGGGGCTGTGTGAAACCATGCCGGGGCCAATTGCTATCGATTTGGACCGTTGTATTTCGGGTTGTGTGCATCCATGACTGACTTGGCGAGGGCTTTCAGGTCAGTCTGGTAGCCGTCATCGTAGGCATATTTGTCTAAATCCACACCATAGATAGCATCAATCCAAACATACTCGACAAGATCCTTGAGCAACTGACCGCCGTGTCCTTTATAGTCAGTGAACAGGGAGGTGTTGCTGGGGCCCTCCAGATTAGCCAAATCCGGCACATCACCCGCTTCAAATTGTGCACGCAATTCGTTTACGGCTCGGCCATAGGGAATACTGTAAATGGTCACTGTCGGATACAGTGCCCGTAAGTCATCCACTGCCGGCAGCAACTTAGTGGAGTAGAAGAGATCCCAGATGTCAGCGTATGTTTCGGCGTCTGCGTAGTCGGTAGGGTAATCAATCCAGGGCATGCCGATGAAGAATTCGGTGTTGGGGTTTTGGGCCAAGGCGTAATCGAACCAGGTTTGCCAGCCCTCCAGTGACAGAATTGGATAGCCCTCGGAATCCAGCGCCAGTTCGCCTTCGGGCGTCAGCATCCAATCGCAACAGGTCATACCGAATACGTCGACATCCCCTGAATCCAACACCGCCTGTACATTGGTGCGATGCTCCGCATCGTTCCATAGCGATAGAGGGGTGCCAGATTCGCCACCCGAAAATTCAACCTCTTGACTGTGCCCTTCAATGCCGGCTCGGACAGCGTGGTAAGGCATCTCATCGGCGGTGGGGCGGAAAAAACTGTGGCCCATCATCATCATTTTGTCGCCGGGAATCACGCGAAACGCTGCGCCAGGGTCGCCAGCGTGGACATCGTTGATAAAGGTGTCGACTGTGTTGTTGACCGGCCCTGCATCAAGGGTAGGAACGTGACCCCGGTCCTGTATATAGGCCAACTGGTGTGGAGAGTTCGGCTGGGCAGCGATCACCTGGGATATTCCGTGGTGATAGTAGTCGCAGTTGTGATCAATGCCCTCAGCCAGAGCTTCGGGTATGGCTGGCAGGTCGTGGTTACAAAACCAGTCATTGCGGCCGCCCACAAACAGGAACGGGACATCGGTAAATCCGGCGGCAATACGCGCTTCTGGATAGGTCTCCCTGCTCAGGTCGCCGTAGAACCCGAGCTTTTCAACCACGGCCTCTGGGTCGAAGCCTAGTTGGTAAGGCGAGCTGGGATCACCTCCGTAAGCGGCGGTGAGCGGGATTGCGCGTGGCGTGGGGAAGAGTGAGTCGGGCACCGCTCCGGTCAGGTTAATGCCCTCGGCCGCAAAACTCATGGCCAGGTTGTAGACACCGGAGGAGCCGGCGCTGGTACCGTGTGCCCAGACTTCTGTGGTGGGGTAGTTCGCCACTACGTAGTCCAGCGCGGACATGGTGGCCTGCATGCCATTGACCTTGGCATCAGTATTCGGATTGTTGGTATACGGAGTGCCCAGCCCGGAGTAAAGGTCGTGGTCACACATCGAGACTACCAGCATTCGGTAGCCCTCCTGGACCCGCCGGGTCAAGGTGTTGTCGATCAGCTGCCCATCATTCGCTCGGGTGCGGGTCTCCATGATGGCCAGCAAATCTTCGAAGGTCTCTTCTTCGTTCCAGGTACTTGCGGTCTGGCCGAGCACGCCATAGTAGTTTCCCTCTTCGTCGAAATGGCCAACACCGCCACCGTGCAGGTACACCCACAAGGGCGCCTCGTCAGCTGCGCTGCCATCGGCAGGATTCAGGACCATGAACGTATAATTACCGGATATCCCGCATTGGTAGGCGGAATTGCGGTAGAAATCGATGTCCAGACCCAGACCGGCTTGGGTTATCGCCCGTTCACCAGCAAGTGTGATGCCGCTGGTAGTTCGGCTGACCCTGAATTGGGGCTCCAGGTACGTTGTGACCGTAGCATCGATCAGTATGCCGTCTTCGCATGAATTTCCGTCAGGGCCGGAGGATCTGACAGTGCAGGATGTAGTCTCGCCGCCACATAAACCCCCAGATTTTTTCTGCCAGCTCGAGAAATTCCAGCCTGGTCCGGGCAGGGCAATAAAAGTCTCATCGAAGTAAATGTCACTGACATCCACACGGCACGTTGTGTTCGGTGCGCATGTTATTGCTGTTGAGTTGGTGGATACGCCACCCTCAACAGCCGTTTCAATTTCAATTTTGCAGGGTTTGAAGGTAGGCCCTGGACCATGCACAGACTGAACAGTGCCCAGCAATCTTTCAAAGCGACCCAGGTGGCCCGCGGAATCTGCGTGGGCGGTTCCAGAGAGTCCCGCGACGATCAGGCATGAGACCAATCCGCTGAAACGTTTAATCGGCAACGCATTCAAATCCCTTGAAAAGCGTGGTGTGGAAGTCATGAGGTCAGCCCCTGATTGAACCGTTGCTTGTTTTACGGCCGGGACTCAGGTTTTCCGTCGCGGTAGTCTCCAGTGTTGATTCCCTGCCGGCTCGGCAGACACACTCGGCCCGACCAGAAATAATCTGCCTACGCACGCCAGGTCAGGGGGTTGGTCGTTCGCTGCTGACCGCAGAACCGCCCCGCGGTAAAGGGGGCTATTGTGCCACCATCCCTAAAC
>JAAXJC010000202.1:0-27632 GCA_012270045.1 Luminiphilus sp. | reverse complement strand
TCCCTAAACCGCCATTTGATGCCATTGGCCGGGCGGGAACCCGTCTCAATGTTTATCTTTCAGGGAGCGATAGAGTCCGTAGCACATTAACACCAGGATCGGGATGACTGGCAGGGAGGACACCACCGAAATGGATTTCACCGTATCCAGGGCGTTGACCACCATCAGACCCACTGCAACCAGGCCCAACCCCAAGGCCCAGATCAAGCGAATCCCGGCTGAAGGCTCTCGGTTCGGTGCCAGATCGTGGGTACAGACACTGGCCAGTACGTAGGCCGCCGAGTCGAAGGTGGTGGCATAAAAAATAATCGAAAGCACCGCTACTACGGTAAGTATCACCACCCGGAACGGCAACTCATTGATTACCTGGGCCACCAAAGGCCCCATACCCTGGTTGGTAATGATATCGACGGCATCCAACGCGCCATTGGCTTGAAGATGCAGCACATAGGCGCCGGCGATCCCCAGAAACAGGAAGGTCCCCAGGGCGCCAAATCCGATAATGCCGATCACCACCTGGCGAATCGTTCGGCCTTTGGAGATGCGACCAAAAAACAAACCCATCATCGGCGCGTAGGCAAGCCACCAGGCCCAGTAAAAAACCGTCCAGGCCTCTGGAAAACCGCTCTTGGAAACGGGGTCGGTCCAGAAACTGATGCGGAAAAAATTGTCCATCATTAGGCCGATGGAGTTCATGGACAGGGACAAAATGTAAACCGTGGGGCCCAGCAGAACGACAAAGGCCATCACAAAATACATTAACCAAAGGTTGACGTCCGCGAGTATCTTGATGCCCCGCTTAAGGCCTCGATATGCGCTGGTGCCAAAGATAGCCGTCATGATCAGGATCACCGCACCCTGGGTCAGCAAGTTATCGGGCACTCCCAGCAACTGAGAGGCCAGGGAGGCACTGAGAGGCACCCCAAATCCCAGGGAAGTCGCCACCCCACCGACGACACCCAGCACCACAAAAATATCGATCACGGTTTTCCAGGTTGAACGACCCTGTTCCGGCAGCACACTCTCGCAAGCGTCACTGATTTTCAGGCTTTTTTTGTTGTCAACAAATAGCATGTAGGCGATGGGAATAGCCGGGAGACAATAGATCGCCCAAGGCACGATCCCCCAGTGATAGATAGGGTACATATGGGCAAATTCGTAGGCCAGGTCGCTGTGGGGCTCGATGCCGAACGGCGGTGTCTCGATGTAAAAAATAGGTTCGGCAAAGCCCCAGGCAATCAATCCCGCCCCCATGCTGGCGGTGAACATCATGGCGATCCAACTGGTAGTGGAATACTCTGGGGGCTCTCCCTCGGGACCCAGTAACACATCGCCATAGGGGCCAAAGGCCAGCCAGGACGCCATGATGATCGGCGCCATCCCCGCCAGCAGGTAAAACCAGCCCAGGCGGTCGGTCAACCAGGTCAGGGCGGTATTGGCGCCGTCCCTGCTGCCGTCGGGAAAGAGCACCATGGTCATGCTGACGATCGCCAGGCAGATGATGGAAATGGCAAAGACCTTACGGTCGAGTTTCTCCGGCTGTGTCTCGTGTTCTGTCATAACCTCGCTGCCGCTTCCCCTTGTTATTTTCCTGTAACCACCCGGCAGTTGTAGGCCGGACCTTGCCGCCTGCGCGCCTCCTCGCCATGGTGGTGAGGCCCATGCCGGGCCCCGGCGATGTCATACACCGGAGACTCGTGTGCCGTACAAAACCACACACGAGTTTCAATCTTACCTTGTCTTTGTTGGCAAGCTACCGCCAATGAGAGAAGACCCGGATTATGCCGCTGATTCACGGTCAATGCGTGACTCCTGGTGGCGGTCTCGGGAGCACTTCGATAACCTGCGGAGGGAGGTGGCAATGCCTCATTCCATTTGGGGAGGACCCTCGATGCGAGTCAAGCGAAGGGATTTTCTGGGCGCAGGGGCCGGCATGGCGTTGCTGTTTGCGGGTGGCGCCCGGGGTGGCGCTGGCGGCTACGATGTCATCGTTATCGGGGGCGGTACCTCGGGCATACCGACGGCGCTGTTTGCGGCCCAGCGTGGTGCCCGCGTATTGGTACTGGCGAAAGCGTCTGCCCTGGGGGGTACCTTGTTCTGGTCCAGCGGTCAGATCGCCGGTGCCGGGACGGTATTCCAGCAGCGACTGGGGATTGAAGACTCCCCCGAGGCCCACTTTGCCGACTGTATGCGCATCAACCGCAACAGCGCCGATCCGACCCTGACCCGGCTGACGGTGAATCACGCCGGCGAGACCATCAACTGGCTGGCCCGTCATGGATACGAGGTTTTGGCAGGACACCCCGTTACCGGTATCGGGCACGACCACTTTAAGACCCGCCGTTATCAGCAGGGAGTCGACAACGGGTTGTCGATTCTCAATGCCTTCCTGCCCTCATTTCAGGCACAGGTGGATGCCGGGCGCATTGAAGTCAGGCTGGGGACAGAGGTTGTTGATCTCATCCAGGATCGGCAGGGCGCCGTGCGGGGGGTCGTTTCCCGCGATCCCAACCACGTTTTACGGGATATCGAAGGCCGCAGCATCGTACTGGCCACGGGAGGTTGTGCGGCCAATCCTCGCCTTTTTGAGGAACTGCATGGCGTACCCCTGTACGCAAAAACCGCTTACCCCACCTCCATGGGGGCCGGTTTGATGTTGGGGCTGGCCGCCGGAGGACAGATCAGGGGAGGGAACAAGTATGCTTCCCTGCCGGGGCTGATACCTGCAGATCACCAGTACCCCACCAGCATGCACGCCTTTGCACCCCTGCATCCGGAGGTGAGGCAGCCCTGGGAAATCCTCGTCAACGCCCGGGGCGAGCGTTTTGTGCAGGAAGATCACCCCAGCGTCGACCACATTGAGCACGGTATCGTGGCCCAGCCCGGGCAGCGTCACTGGGCTATTTACGATGCCAAAATGCTGGCCCAGTCCCCCCCGATCATCCCCAAATGGGATCGGGAGCGATTGGCCACCGAGTATTTGAGAAGTCCCATGTTCACTCGAGCTGATAACCTCACCTCGTTGGGCCTGGGCGCACAACTCGATCCACGGGTGTTGTCAGCGACCGTGGCCCGGTATAACAAGGATTTGGCTGAGGGCTATGTTGATCAATTCGCCCGGGTGCATCGACCATTGCCAATAGTAGAGCCACCGTTTTACGCCATAGAAATGCAGGGTTGGACCCTGGTTTCATTCGCAGGACTGACCGTCGACGGTCAACTGCGCGTGCTCGATCGGGATCAGCAGCCCATCCCCAATCTCTATGCCCTGGGTGAGGTTATCGGTGCCGGGGCGACCTCCGGCAATGCCTATACCAATGGCATGCTGGTCACTCCGGCGATTACCTTTGGCCGCATTCTGGGCCAGAGCATACTGCCGCTAGGTTCCAGGGTGGTCTAATTCCTGTCCTTTAAGCCGGGTTTCAGCGCTAGCGGCAACCAGTCTACCCCTGCCCTTCGGGTGGCTGGTTGTAAATTGGGTAGGGTGTTGGGGAGCGATTGTGATGCTGCTTACTTCGTTATGCACTGGCGGGCACGGTCGTACCGAGCACCTTGATGCTAGCGGCAAAGGTGCATAACACAGGTTGCGGGAGCTGCTGCCTGACCTGTCGGAGTTTGTTTCTGGCAGTTTATGAACAAAGCGCAAGTGGTGCGTAATTTTGGGAGAAATGTCATGGGTTTGATGGGGCGGAAATGTCTCTATCCGGTCGCTGCCTGGGTTTTTGCCACTGATTTAGCGTGGGGCGAATCCCTTGGGAATCTGGCCCAGTATCCGCCCAAGGGGGTGGACTTAACGGTCACCACGGCCGACGACGGCATGCCGAGGCTTGAGCCACTGACAATCCCCTTGGCCTCGGGTCGTTACTACCGGCTTAACATTCATTGCCCTGACGTGCGGGATGATTTGACCGGCTGGCGCATTGAAATGCCCGAACTGCTGCGGAACGCGCACCTACGCCTTGTGACGGTAGGTGATATTGAAGTCCACCTTCAGGGGCTGAGCTTTAATGCCATTGAATGTGATGAAGTGGGGTCAGCCCATGTTTCCTTTGTGCCCATAAAGCCGGGCACCTATCCGCTCTATGTGGGTAATGTCCCCAGTGCTCTGGGCCGACCCATCGGTGAAGCCGGGATACAGGCGTCGGGCAAGTTTGTGCTGGGTAGTTTTGTCGTCGAGTGACTTGGCTGATCAGACAAATTTTGCCCCAGCGCCCATCAGCAGTGCAGTTGGGATACGAGTGACCGAGGGATGTCATTGGGCTTAGATGGCAGCCCAGCACGACCCGGGAGAGAGCAATGAACAACCTGTTGCAGGCCGCAAAACAACTGAGCGATTACTGGAGTCCCCGTGTGGTCGGGCAGATCAACGACCAGTACGTGAAAGTGGCGAAGGTAAAAGGCGAGCTTGTTTGGCATAAACATGATCTTGAAGATGAAATGTTCCTCATTCTGGAGGGCCGCCTTCGCATCGAATACGAGGATGGCCATTACGTGGACCTCGAGCAGGGCGATATGCACATAGTGCCCAGAGGGACAATGCACAATCCGGTGTGCGAGGGAGAGTGTCTGCTGGCCCTTATCGAACCTGCCGACACCCAGCACACGGGGGATGAGGTAACGGAAAAAACCGTCAGCGTCTCCCGTCAACTGCAAGGCTTCAAGACAGAGGGGTAAACATGCCCAGGGCGATGGTAGCTTGGGTGATCTATTGTGGTGTGTTGGCCCTGGTCGGTTACGGACAAATGGCCCGCAAGATCGCCGCGGATAGTGGTGGCTTGATCAGCCAGTTCGGCCCGCCCCTGCTGGTCACCATCCTGATAGTGGGTTTGGTAGCTGACCTTATGCAGAGACCGGTTCTACAGCGCTGGTTCTGGCAAGGGCTGGTGGTCCTGCTGGCCGCAAGTACCCTCGGGGTGGTGTTGCTGGCGCTGTACTACTTGGTCTTTGGGGGGATGGCGCTACGCTGGCAGGGTATTACCGTGACCGGAGCGCTGCTGCTCCTGCCCGGGCTGATCAAATTGAGAGGCTATGCCTTCGACCGCGGGTTTTGGTCCGCCGGCGGATGATTGATTCGCAGGTCCGTTGGGTAGCTCCACTCGCCTCTGGGTGGGTACAACCGGCGGGTAGGGGCCGCCCTGTGATGTCCCGGCCAGCGGAGCGGCAGTATCCAGGCCCGCTGCTCTTGTGGTGGCGTCGAAAAGGTGGCGGGCCCGGCCCCCGGCATTTGTTTGGATTTACACGGGGCTGAAAACTGTAGAGACTTTAGGTTCCATTGGCCTCACAACCCCGAGTATCGATGAGCGACCTCTACCATTTGGCCTACCTGAGCCAGAGCACCCTGGGGGACAATCAGGTCTTTATTCGCAACGAAGTCGAGCAGATCCTTGCTGCAGCCAAGCGTAACAACCCGCCGCGAAATGTTACGGGTGCATTACTGTACTCAGGGGGTTACTTCTGCCAGTTGCTGGAAGGCCCCGCTTCTGAAGTCGAGCACCTGTTTGAAGTGATCATGTCAGACGACCGGCACCAGGGTGTTGAAATCCTGTTTTTCGACCCGGCACCCGATCGCTATTTTGGCGCCTGGGCCATGGCTTTTGCCGGTTACGATGAGCGACCTCCCTTTAAAATTATGGGAGTAAAAGCGTCCCAGGATGACATTCATGCCCGGGCCCTGGGCCGCAATCTGGTCGACGCCATGAGTCGCCTGGTTGAGGCCAGGGAGCAGGGCCGCAAACACTGACCGTTGACAGCGCCCAACGTTGAGGTGCTGACTGGCCTGGGCATGTTTTACCCGTAATCCCTCGGGGGTGTGGCACCTTCGCGCGATTCCCTGGAGTCGACGATACCGGCACGCAGTTACCCGCCGCTACGTTGCTGGGATTTTCTCAACAACTGGGGATGATCCCTGGAAAGCGCCCGCTGCCAATCCTCCCCCCATATCCGCTGATACAGACTTACCCGGGTATTTTCCGGGCTGGAGGTCAGCCGCTCCTCGGTGTAGCGCCCCCACTGGCCGATAAGGTGTAACAGGCACAGGGCGGCGATCAGCCACATACCGTTCCAAAGCCAGCCTAGAACAAAGCAGAGGCCGCACAGGCCTGCTATCAGGGAAAATTCTTTGCGATGTGTTTTTACCAGGTCTCGCAAAGCTTTTCTTTGCACTTCCAACTGTTGTTTCATTCCAATGTCCCTTACTTGGCAGTGACATTGGATTGTTGCGGTAACGGATCGAGGGAGATTGGCGGTCTCCGCCATCAATTGTGCGGGTTGCGACAGTCACTCACCACGTCCTCAGGGGCATGTCGTTCCCGCGATCGGTGGGGGTAAACAAGGCTTTTTTTATCCCTGTTATCCCGGCTGACTGGGGTATGAAGAGACGCGGGCCCGTTATCCAATCCTGACCAATGCACCCTGAGCGAGCCAGCCTGCAACAACCCGACAGTGGCTGGTTTACACTGACGGTCGCACGGTTGTGGCATTGGCCGTTGATTTTTGATGAGCGGTCATGACCCATGGCGGGCAAGGTTTCACAGCAGTAGCTGTTGCCATCGATAATGTAGAAGGTTGCGGTCGCGGCTGGCCGTCTCCATCGGATTCACAAGGCACTGATCGGGAGCGAATATGACAGGGTTTGGACGCGGAACATTGGCACTGCTTTGGGCAGTGATGGCGGTCGCTACACGAGCGGAGCAGGAGCTCGACCTGCTGGCCCCCGTGGGCGAGGTTCGTCCAGGGTTAATGGAAGGTTTTTTACACGGGCAGCCACCCCTGAACAGTGCGGCTTTTGTGCCGGCACCGCCTGCCACTGGCAGCCCGGGACAGCAGGCTGATACCGCTGCCAACGAGGCGGCCCAGGCTTTTCGGGACACAACTCGTTGGCAGTTGGCCGCCCGGGATGCCAACCTCAAGTTTCCCGAAGCCGCATCCATCTTTGAGTGTGCGGCCCAGGTCAGCATTACTGAGGCCGGCACGCCGGTGGTGTATCGGTTGCTGCAGCGAACCCTGACCGATTTTGGTCTGGCCACCTATCCCGCGAAAAATGCCTACCAGCGACCCAGGCCTTTTCTAATTAATGAGCAGCCAATCTGCACTCCGAAAGACCAGGAACTATTGGCCAAGGATGGCTCCTACCCCAGTGGCCACAGTGCCATTGGCTGGGGCTGGGCGCTGGTGCTGTCGCAACTGATGCCGGAGCAGGCAGAGGCTATCCTGAATCGGGGTAGGGAGTATGTTTACAGCCGTAGCGTCTGCAATGTGCATTGGCAGAGCGATACTCTGGCGGGCATGGCGGTGGCGTCGGCGGCCTTCGCCAGGCTGCAGAACGATCCCCTGTACCTGGCGACGGTGGCTGCTGCCGGGGATGAACTGGCGAAGGCGGACACTGAATCCGTCTCGGCCCAAGCCTGCGCCGCAGAGGCCGAGGCGATTGCCCTGGGCCGTTCTGGAGGGTAAAGAGCCGTCAAGCTGATGACGGTTTGTGCCGGGTCAAACAGCCCGGCACCGAGACCGCAGATCAGGGCCGATAACGCTCGAACCAGGCCAGTATGCTGTTGACCTTGGCAATTTGGTTGGAAGGTCGCTTGTAGATACTGTGACTTGCCCCCGGTATCCGCACCATCAGGGTATCGATGCCCCGGTGCTTGAGCGCCTGATAGTACTGTTCCGTTTCGCTCATGGGTGTCCGGTAGTCGACTTCACCGGTTAGCAATAACGTAGGAGTCGCAACGTTGCCCACCAGGGACAGAGGTGATCGTTGCCAGTAGCTTTCGATGTCCTCCCAGGGTGGTGACTCGAACCAGGTGGTCGCAAAGTAATAGTTCAGATCCGCAGTCAGCACAAAGCTGGCCCAGTTGATCACGGGTTTGGCGACCACCGCAGCTTTGAAACGGTCGGTTTTACCGACAATCCAGGCGGTAAGTACCCCACCACCGGAACCTCCGGTTACAAATAACTGCTCGGGGTCCACGTATCCCTGTGCCAACAGGGCATCAACCCCTGACATCAGGTCATCGTAATCATGGCCGGGGTAGGCGAGGTCGATTTCATTGGCAAACTTCTCACCGTAACTGGTGCTGCCCCTGGGATTGGTATAGAGCACCACGTAGCCTGCGGCGGCATAGAGCTGAGCCTCGACGCTGAAGTTGGGTCCGTAGGCGGTGTGGGGTCCGCCGTGAATCTCAAGAATCATCGGATAGGTTTGGTCGGGGTCGAAGCCCGGGGGTTTCATTACCCAACCGGCAATAGTCTGTCCATCGTGGGATGAGGACCAGGTCAGCGGTTCTGTCGTGGACAGGCTTTTGTGCCCCAGCAAATCATCGTTGAGGTGGGTGAGGGCCAGAGGGTCTTTGCCCTTCCTGACCAGCGCCAGGTCAGCCGGTTTGTCGTCCTGGCCCTGGGTTGCCACGATGACATCGTCCCCGCCGACTGAGAAGCTGCCACTGGTATAGGGACGCCCGATGCCGACGCCCCCCAGGGCAATATTTGCTTGCTGCCGGTCGCCCTTAAGATTCATTCTGGCCAGTCGCGCCACGCCGCGGTCATCGTATTGCAGCCAAAGGGCGTCACTAGCTGTTGCCCATTGGACTTTATCCACTGACCGATCGAAGTCCTCTGTCAGCATCTGATGTTGTCCGGAGCGCCGGTTCAGGATGGCGACCTGGGCGGGGTTATAGCCTCGTCTTGTATCCGCAGTTTTTCGATAGGCGAGGTAGTCGCCGCTGGGGGAAGTCATGGGTGCGCTCTCGGCACCGGGTGCATCGGTGAGTTGGGTTAGGGTCCGGTCCTCGACCGACACCTGGAAGAGATCGCTTTCCCGGGGGTGGTAGGGGTGGTCATCACGCCGATTGGCGCTGAAAACAATGGAACTGCCGTCCCCAGTCCAGGATACGGTGCTTCCCATCGGGTAATCCCCCTCGGTCAACTGACGGGGTGATCCGCCGTCGGCGGGTACGACAAAGAGATGTCGTGTGCCCGTGGGTAGATACCCCGCGCCATCACGCCGATAGACCATCCGATCAACCACAACAGGAGGTGCTGCCCACTGGGCACCCTCGGGCTTCTTCGGCATCTCCCCCAGTGTTGCAGCGGGCGCGGGCACCAGTCGGGTAAAAGCGATGTGCTCGCCGCTGGGAGACCAGACGATACCCGAAGGTGCGTTGGGGAGATCGGTGATCTGTACCTCAGCGTTGCTGTCCAGCCAGCGCACCATGAGTTGGGTCTTACCTTCGTTTTTGCCGAGGTAGGCGAGGCGCTTGCCCGACGGTGACCAGCGGGGCGAACTGTAGTCCCCGGGCCCGGTTACCAGGGGCTGGTGATGGCTACCGTCGGTATTGATCATCCAGATGGAACGCTCCGCTTTGTCGGTCATGATGTTCATGGTGACTCGGACATAGGCAACCCGTGAACCATCGGGGGATACCTGTGGATCCGTGGCAATCTCGAGTCCGAACACATCCTGCGCCGTGAAAAGGATTTCCGGCTGGCTGGGCGCCGGTGCGGCCGTCAGGGAGTTGGCTGCCAGCATAAAGAGGGCGCACAAAACGCCGTGGCCTGCACGTAGCGGCGGTGTTTGGAACATGGGGAATATCCTCCGTGGATCAACGCGCTGGCAGCGCATCGGGTACCGTTTACATTGTCTGTGCAGTATTACTGAGCTTCGCATGGAGTGGAAGTTTTGAGGACCCTGCGTCTCGCCGGGTCTTTAGTGCCGCGACTTGTCTTGGAGGCCGCTGACGGGAAGAAAACGGGTGGTGCGCCGGTTCATCCCGAGCGAGCGTTAAAATTGCTCCTTATAGGGCCGCAGGTCCAGTTCCTGGGTCCAGGCCGACCGGGGCTGGGCGTGAATCGCCATATAGGCATCCGCGATGGCTGCGGGCTGGAGGGCGCCGTCTTCACCCAATTTATCGATGTACTCCGGGAACCGACTCCTGACCTTATCCCCTTCCACCACACCGTCGATGAGAATATGGGCCACGTGAATGCCCTGGGGGCCGAATTCCCGCGCCACCGACTGTGCAAGCATCCTGAGTCCGCCTTTGCCGGCGGCAAACGCTGCGAAGCCAGCCTTGCCCCGCAGGCTGGCACTGGCCCCGGTAAACAGCAATGTTTGTCGGTGACCGGCACCCTGTTGGTCCAGCATAAGGCGGACGACTTCCTGAGCAACTACAAAGCCCCCAAAACAGGCGACCCGCCACATATTCTCAAAGACGGCTGCACTGACATCGAGAAACGCTTCGGGGCGGTTGTTGCCGGCGTTGTAGACAGCCAGTTCCAGGGGGCGTCCGCAGGACGCTACCGTGGCCATGGCAGTCGCGACGGCCGCTGTGCTGGTGACGTCGGCCGGCAGCGCTTCTGCTGAACCCCCTTCGGCCTTGATACCCGCCACAACATCCTGCAGCTTCTCTTCGCTGCGACCGTTTACAAACACATGCAGCCCGTCCCGGGCAGCGCGGTGGCAGAGCTCAGCACCGATGCCCCGTCGTGGACCGACACCAAATATAATTGCAGCATTGCCCGTCATGGATCTCACTCCTCGAATGGCGAGAGCATGTCCTCCTCGCGCACGTAGCGGAACACCCGTAACTCCTGGTGCCCTGCGGCCAGGTCAGCAACCCCCTCACACCAGTCCCCCACCTCACTGATTTCCGGGGTCGGTCGGGTCCAGCCCGCGTCGTGCATACGGCGATGCAGGCCGAAGGCGACCCAGCAATGGACGTAGGTGGTCGGATGTACAACATCCCAGAACACAGCGCGCTGGGAGTTGTCACACACGAAGGAGGGGTCGGTTTCCCCGAGGTAGCTGCCCTTGTAGCACCGGGCCTGGTAGCTGTGGGGTGACTCATCCTGCTTGGATTCGAGAATCCGGGCGTTGTCCGCAATGTCGAATTCGGCCTCCTCGCTCAGGTCGAAATCCGGGTAGGTTTCATATTGGAGAATATTGTCGAACAAGGTGTGGGCATCAAACAGGATCACGCTGACCTGGTCGGATTCCCCGTCGAGCCGGTCGACCATCGCGGCGACCTGCTCGTTGTGGTAGCTGGTGAGTTGGGACAGCCGCTGACTCAGCTGTAGCCGCCGCTCGTTATCGTCCAGTCCGGCTTCGACACCATAGGTTTTATTCTCCAGCACAATGGGGGTCAGGCCCAGGTCGGGTAGGTTGCCTACGACAATATGCTGGGCTCCCAAAGCCATGATGCTGCGAATCTGGCGCTCAAGATTATCGATAACCGTCGCGACCACCGCGGGGTATCCCTCCGGTGAGTCGACCCTGTCGAGCAGCGTCTCTATGGCGCCGGTAAAGGGTTCCTTAGAAATATAGTCATTGGCACCCGCCCACACCACCACCGCAGTCTTCTCCGGTTTGGCAATACCTTCCCCGGTCATAAAGTTGCCTTTGAACAGGTCGATCTGTTGCTCGGTGGTGCCGCTGATAAAAAATTGGCCGCCGTCCATGACCCGCTGGGTAAATGTCACCTTGGGAATGGTCGCTTTCCCTGAGACCGAGGCGCCCCCCACGGCATGGTTGCGAATGGCGACATAACTCAGTGATCCCAGGTAGTCGGGCCAGGCGGGACCATTGGAAAACCGTCCTATCCAGTAGGGTGCGGCGGGAAAAATGCGCAGACGCGCCTTCATATTGCCCGTGTCCGACAGGCTGTCGCCGAAAATGATGACCCGGGAGAGCCCGGGTCCATCGTCACCGGGATATTGAATCGCCACGTTGATGCGCTCATTGGGCCGGAATGCCCGGACACGAGCCACTTCGTTGGCTTTGCTTCGTTCTGCATTTACCAGCGCCCGGACACAGCCGTCCAGTAACTCTGTCTCATCCGGCTGGGCGGGACCCAGGCGCAGGAATCCGTCTTCCAGCGTACCCCGCAACTCAATAGGCTGGTTGTCGCTATCCAGAGCCACCAGCCAAATGGCTTTATCGACGCCTTTATTGAGTTCTTTGTCACTGGGCCGATGGGAGCTGGCGGTCTCGCAATGGACCTGCCAGGTATCGGCGGTGATGGCTTTATAGGGAGCCGGTTCCTCGAACAGCGAACTGCAGCCCAGCAGAAACAGAAACAGTGTGGTGGTAATGCCGGCCTTGAGCCGGGGTAGGGCGGACGCGTCTGACGATACGATTTCTGGGACAGGGGCTCCCTGCTCCGTTGCCTGGCATTGCCTGCGCATCAGGGGTCACTGCCTCCACGGGAGATAATCTACAGATTCTAGTCAAAATCGATAGGTGACTCCGGCAATGACATCGTCACGGGAGCCACCAAAACCGGCTTCCAGTAATATGCCCCACCTTGGGGTGATCTGCCAGTTGCCGCCAACGACGGCATTCCAGGGGTCCTTGTTCTCTTCGATCAGTCGGTAGCTCAGATTAAGCTGTTCCCCCGGGCTGGTCGGGTCATCAAAGCTGATGCTGCCGGCCACCTCAATTTCGGCTTTGAGATAGGTGCCGCCCAGAAACAGGGCGATATCGCCGTAGCGTCCCATCTCGGCATTGATGCCTATTCTGGGGCTGATGTTGATCGCGTCGACGTCTGTGTCAAGAATGTCGATGTCGCTGACCGCATAAACCAGCGGCAGCACTGCAAAAAATCGGTCCCACCCCATGGCTAAAGTGGTTCCTATGGACCAGTTGGTGCCCTCATAGTCCGGCTTGGCGGTCGCGGAAAACACCCGGTCACAGAACGCCGGGGCGCCAACAGGCCGGTCACAGCGGTCAGGCAGCAGGTCCGCGCCGGCCAGTGACAGGGGCACAGTCGCCCTGCCATCCACCTGACCCACCGTCGCGAAAACATTCATGAAGGGGAACAGCCAGGCGTCGAACTTGAGCTGCAACGCGGTGTTCTTGACCGACGGGTTGTCAAAGTTGAGTGCGTCGATGGGTGTATTAGCCTCGCCGCCCAGCCCGATCCTGAGGTCACTCAGGGTCAGGTCCTGCTCAAAGGCGGCGGGAATGACACTGATGCCAAAGGGCAGCGGTAATTCGAAACCGAGGTCGATGACGTCCTGGCCGAAGAAGGGCAGGGGGTGGTCCCATACCACCGGATTACCGTCATCGTCGAGGTTGGCCTCACCAATCTCCCGGTCCTCCAGGTGTGGCACCACGACAAACAGGTCAATGGCGTCTTCTTCCATCTGTTCCGAGGCACCTTGGATGGCGGTACGACAGTTGGGTGTCAGTGCGTCCATATTATCTTTCAGGCAGTAGTAGCGCCTGGACTCTCCCGGCTCGACATCAGAGCAGAAGGTCGTGACGTCCTCGTAACAGGCATCGATAGTGATTTCCCGGGCCAGTACTCCAACTGATGCGGTCAGAACTATTGCCAGAGCGCAACACAAGATCCATATCTTTTTCATCCGGTTCTCCGTTTCGCTTATTGTTAACCTTAGTTTCTTTGGTACCGTCGCTCACTTCGGCTTAACGAATAGCCGAAGGCGCTACAGCTCAAACATATTTTCACCACTACAGTCATGTCAAACATATGTTCACCAGTGCAATCATGTACTGGCACAACTTTTTGGTAAACCTCGGCTCGGATGCTTTTGGCGACTGATACACTCTCGAGTGGCCGTAACTGATGTTTGGGTGGTCGGTAAAGATCCATGCACCAAGATCAGTCCGGGAGCGCCCCACCGGGCGCCCCTGGTTCTCAAACCTGCCGGGAGATATGAAGATGCGCAGTATCAGTTTGCAATGGGTTCGCACACTGCTGTTGGTTTCAGTGTTTTATGCGACCCCCGGGCTTGCGGATGATGGCGAGCAGATCGCGGCGCTTTACGCTGATTGGCGCAGTGCCGTTGAGAGCGGCAATATCCCGGGTTATGTTGATCTGCTGCATCCCGATATCAGCCTGCGGCCCCCGGGGGTCGCCGGATTGGATGGCCGGGCCAACTATCGGGAGTTTCTGGGGCCTGTTTTTGATAGCGCTCGTTACGAAATTACAATAGACACGCCCCCCAGCGTCACCCTGCTTGGCGACACAGCCATTGTCGAATACGACTACACCATCCTGCGTCACCCCATCGTTGACGCTGATGCGAAATTGGAACCGGGCGCACTGGTCGCTGCCAAAACCTCCGCCCACTACATTGATATTGTGACTCGGGATGGTCAGGGGCAGTGGAAGGTCAGGCTGCACAGTTGGCATGACTGGCCGGAGGTCAATTGATTGTCCCGGCCGCGGCGCAACCGCAGCTGTTGTGGACTCGGGTGACAGGCATAGTCTCGTCTTGCCATGACAGGAAGCGAGTGGTGATCAGGCTTGCCATGGGAGTAGCGTCATAGCCATGGCCGCCGCCGAAACACTTATTGTTGCCAGGCCCGATGAGACCTGGGTAGCACCAGTCGCCGAACTGGCGGCGAAGCATTTCAGCGTCGCGATTGCCACGCCGCAACAGTTGCCGGACACCAGCCGGGTGGAGGTATTGATCGGCGCCCCGCCAGAGCTCCAATCCGTGGTTGCACACTGTCCACGGCTCCAGTGGATCCAAAGCACTTGGGCGGGCGTCGACGCACTCCTCGACAGCCTGCGGCCGGGACTCGCCATCACACCACTGAAGGGCGTCTTTGGTCAGTCCATGGGGGAGTTTGTTCTGGGGTGGCTGCTCGCCCTGGAGCGCAACATTATCCAGCGTGCCGGGCAACGGTCATGGCTTGCCGAAGTGGAAGCCCCCATTGCCGGGAAGCGGCTGGGCATTTTGGGGGCTGGCAGTATCGGCTCCGAGGTTGCGAAACGGGCTGCGGTGTTCGGCCTGGAGGTAACAGGGCTTACGGTTCGGGGCGGCGACCGGCCGGGTTTTGAGCGCTGCTATACCCGGGAGGCCCGGCTCGAGTTTGCCCTGGGACTCGATTACCTGGTGAGCATTCTGCCTGCGACGCCCTCAACCGATGGCTTTGTTGACGCTGAGCTTTTATCGCAACTCGCCCGGGGCGCTATCTTCATCAATGCGGGTCGGGGTAATGCTGTTGTGGAGAAGGATTTGATTCAGGCGCTGGATCAAGGCCAGTTGCGCTACGCGGTATTGGATGTGTTCGAGGAAGAGCCTCTGCCGGACAGCCATGGTCTGTGGCAGATACCCGGTTTGTTCATCACTTCGCACACGGCGGCGCCGACGCCGGATGCGGCGATTCCAGCCGTGTTTCAAAAAAACCTGCGCTGTTACCTGGCGGGGGAGGCGCTGCCGGATGCGGTACAACCTGACCTTGGCTATTAGCGTGGTGCATCTGCGTTTGTGGCGATAAAGTGCAAAGAGATGGCGGTGAATGAATTTGGTGACCCTGGCCCTCGCCGATTAGAGGGCCCCGGCCGTGCTTCGGTGGCTGCGGACGGACGCTATGGCTCTGACAGAGCCCGTGGCAATGGGATCGGTCGGTGAAATTACAACTCAGTAATACCCAAGCGAGCCACGTCGTTGCCTGGTTCGCTTTTCTGTTGCTGGTGCTGGCGATACTGAAATTCCTGCCGCTGGTCTATTCCCTGACAAACGGTTGGGACCTGGGTCACCTGCCTGCGGATGACCCCTTGCGGCTGCAGCGGGCATGGGCCCTGGATTTGATTTCTGATACCGGTTATCTGCTGTTGGTTTGGTTTATCCTCGGCACGATCAATTACCGCCTGGTAGGTCGCTACCGGTGGCTGCCCTGGGGTAAGTGAGACCAGGGCCGGTACAGCTAACCATCCAGCCTTAGGGAGGGCGCCAACCCCTGGTTTTCTGACTTCTGCAGGCGGTGGAACTATTAAACTTGCGAGCCAGTGGGAAAACCAGTATCCCTGTCACCCCATTCATGTGAACCCAGTGTATGCAAAACGTCAGTGACCAGATTGTGGTTGATACCGGCCAGCGCGATCCCACCTTTCCTGCTGTTTATCCCTCTTTGGGCGGCTTCCAGTTGGACAACCCCGCTTCATGGACCCGGGGCCAGCCCTTTCAGCTGTTCAAGGAGATGCGCGAACAGGCGCCGGTCATGTGGTCCCCATCCCGGCGCAAGGGCATGTCGGGTTTTTGGTCCATTACCCGCTACGCCGATATCAAACAGGTCGAGCTGAGCCCAGAGGTGTTTTCGTCCCAGCGGGGCTCCATGCACCTGGCTTTGCCCGATCGCAATGAGTGGAAACCCAGGCAGCTGGTGGATGCTTCCCTGAACAGCTTGATCAACATGGACTCAGCCGTTCATATCAATCTGCGCACCCAACACGCGCCTTTTTTCTTCCCGACTTATGTGGAATCCCTCAAAGCCCGGGTGGCGCAGAAAGTCGACTCACTGCTTGACGAGTTGGAGCGACGCGGGCCCGTAGTCGACTTTGCCAAGGTGTTCTCCCATGAACTGCCCATGTTCACACTGTGCGAAATGCTGGGCATCGACGAATCGGACCGGCCCCGGGTGATCAAATGGATGCATTACCTGGAATCCGCCGCCCAGTATCTGACCAATCCACTGCAGGCCTTCCTGGCGGAGCCCAGCCTGCCGTTCCGGTTCAACAAGGTTCTGCAGGAGATGTTCGACTACGGCAAGGAAGTGATGGCCGACCGGCGTCGCAATCCCCGGGAGGATCTGCTGAGTCTGATTGCCCACGCCGAGATTGAAGGCGAGAAGATGTCCCAGGAATACCTGGATGGCTCCTGGCTGCTGATCATTTTTGCCGGCAATGACACCACCCGAAACTCCCTTTCGGGAACCATGCGGCTGATGACGGAATTTCCCGAGCAGCGTCAGATGATCATCGACGATCCGTCATTGATTCCGAAGATGTCCCATGAAGCCCTGAGATTGGTCTCGCCGGTGATTACCATGCGCCGGACGGCCACCGAAGAGACCGAAATTGCGGGACAGCAGATTGCCGAGAACGAGAAGGTGATCATGTGGTACGGCGCCGCCAATCGAGACCCCGATGTGTTTCCGGATCCGGACCGTTTTGATATGCACCGGCCCAACGTAGAGAAACACCTCGCCTTTGGTCATGGCGTGCACAAATGCCTGGGCAACAGAATTGCCCAGATGCAGTTGAATATCGCCTACGAACGGATATTTGACCGGTTCCCCAACATCCAGTGGACCGGTAAGCAGAAAATTGCGCCGGTGGTGCTGGTGCATGCGATCTCCAGCCTGCAGGTTCACCTCTACGGGGGGCGTCGGCGCCGACAATAAATTCGAGTTGGGGGCTCGACACAAACGCCGGCTTGGGGCACGGTTTCCGGGGTGTACGCGCAGGAGGTGAAGGCCATGCATAGGGGATTGTCGGTTGACCTGACCGGGCGGACTGCACTGGTTACCGGCGCCAGTTCAGGTATCGGGGCGGCGGTCGCCGAGGCCTATGCCCGCAGCGGCGCCCGGGTTTACATCAATTATCCCGACCCGTCCCAGACGGCCCCTGCCGAGGCTGTCATCGCGGCCATTGAAGCGGAGGGTGGTGAAGCCATGGGGGTAATGGCGGATGTCAGTGACGAAGCCCAGGTCGACGCCATGTTCGCCACCGTCGAGAGTGGCTCGCAATCCCTGGATATCCTGGTCAACAACGCCGGCATCGCCCACTCTAGTCCGGTAGAGTCCCTGGCGGCCATGGATTTTCGGCGGGTCATGGACGTGCACGCACTGGGTACCTTTCTGTGCAGCCGTGCGGCGCTGCGGCTGATGTATGGTCAGGGACGAGGCTGCATCATCAACACCGCATCCCAGCTGGCCTATATCGGCGCCCCCGGATTTGCCCATTACACGGCGGCCAAAGGCGCCATCCTGTCGTTTACGCGCAGTCTGGCCCTGGAGGTGGGTGAGCGGGATGTGCCCGTTAACGCCGTGGCCCCGGGGGCGACTATGACCCCGATACTGGCGGACGTCCCCGACGACGTGTTGGATGGCATCAAGGCCAACATACCCGCGGGGAAAATTGCCGACGTGGCAGATATCGTCGGTGCTTACCTGTTTCTGGCCAGTGACGCCGCCCGGCACTTTCGCGGGCAGTGCATCAGCCCCAATGGCGGGGATGCGCTGCTCTAGGTTGCTGTGGTGGCAACTGCCCCTGCCCTTTGGTCCGGGGTGCCGCCCGCGTCACCCACCCCTTTGCTGTCCCGTCCGCTGCACGCAGTCGTAGAAGTGAGCGGTCAGTTCCTGGCGGCTGTCCAGATGGGCATAGTCCTCGGGATGTTGGGGTTTGCCGATGTCCACCGCCACCGTGGTACCAAAGCGCCGCAGAGCCTCTCGCATTAACATCGCCATGCGCAGGGGTTCGGCTATGTGGGACGCTACATGGAAGGGGCGGCTGTTCTGTCCGTGGAAATACACTGGTACCACCGTCGGCGTATGCTGGCGAATCAGTTTCGCCGCAAAGGTGGTCCAGGCTGCCTCCCGCACCGGACCAAACCCCAGGCGGTTGGCGGTCGATACGGTGCCAGAGGGAAACAACACCAGGGGTATTCCATCTGCCAGCCCCTTGCTCGCGAGCTGTTTCGCACGGACATTGCGCCGTTCAGCGGCCCGGGTGCCGCTGAAATCAATGGGCAGGAAATGACGGGCCAGGTCCCGATCCTGGCAGAGCAGGGAGTTGATCACCACTCGGAAATCCCCGGCAACCCGCAGGGCGATGTTGCACATGACCAGGCCATCCAGGACGCCGAAGGGGTGGTTTGCCAGAAACAGCAGCGGCTTTCCCGGTTCCAGTTCTTCCAGGTGGCTGAAATCGCCCTGCAGGGTGACGCCACTGCGCGCCAGGGCCTCCTGGAAAAAAGCCTGTGAGGTCAGGCCCCGTTCTTTCAGGGCGAAATAGTGGTGCTCGAGTCGCCGCCTCCCCAGCACCCGTTCCACGGATCGGGTGAGGTGTCGGGTGACCCAGGGCTGGTCGCTGGATGCGTAGGTCAGTCCGGGTTGTTCCCGCAAATAAGGCTCGAACTGCGGATCAATCATAGGGGTTTCACGTTGTCGGGTTCAGGGGGCTCCGGGTTATCCACAGACCACGAGCGCTGATACGCCGGTACTGGCCAAGTTGCACTATGGCTCCCGTTGCATTCTACCCGTGGGGTGTTGCAACTGGATGACAGGCCGTACCGCTAAAGTCTCCATTTGATGAGGGGTAATCGCCGTTGGGGATGGCGCTCAGGCGTCGGCCCGGCTCAGCCGTGCCAGCGCAGAAAGCCGATACGCCGCAATAAAACCCACGACACCGGATGCGCCGAAGATGCCGTAGTAGACCTGATAGCCTGTTTGTCCAGGCCAGGTTTCCATGCACCAGGACTGCACGACGGGGACGTAAATGTCGGGGGTATAGGCCAGCAGGCTGATGACGCCGACCGCGAGGCCGCGGGTTCCGGCGGATACATCACAGTCGTCCAGGGTGGCCCAGTAAATCCCTCGGATACCGTAGGACAGGACACCGATCAGCATGACCATGGGGCCCAGCAGCAGCACACCGGTGGCTGCCGGCAGCAGGGGCAGCGCAATGACAGCTGCACCCCCTGCGAGCATCAAAACACCGAGGAAGCGTACGACGTGGAAATAATCCCCGATGAATCCGGCCAGCAGGCCACCCACCGGTCGCATCCACAGGCGTACAACCGTAATCGTACCCACCGTCACCGCGCTCAGTTCAAACACGGACTCCAGCAATCCAGCCAGGGAATAGCTGACCCAGAACATTTGGTAGCCGATGAGAATGGTCAGTCCCGCCAACCAGATGCGAGGGTTGGCCATGATCGTCGCGAAGTCCGCCAATATCGACCCCTGCCCGGGGCTGTCGGTGGCCTTGGGGGACTGCTCCCCCGGATTGTGCAGAGCCCAGATCACCAACGGCGCCAGGGCCAGGGCCGCAATGCCATAAAAGCGGACCACGGCGATCAGGGCGATATCTGTGCCCGAGCCCAGTGATTCGAGGAAGTAGGCAAAGACCGCCAGCCCGATGGTGGCCAACAGGGCTTCCACGAGCCCGCGACCACTCTCCAGCATGCCGAAAAATCGCCCCTGCTGGTCGTGGGGTGCCAGCAGGGAGGTGCTTTTGATCAGCGCGCCCCAGAGTGTGAGGCCGCTGGTAATACCCCAGCCAATGAAAATAAGCCTTATGTATTCAAAACTTGGAGCGGTACTCAACCACAGCGCCAGCGCCCCGGTACCCGCCATGGACGCACCCAGCAACCATTTCGGTCGAAAGCGGTCCGCCAGCCAGCCGCTGGGTAAATAGGTCAGGAAAAACATCAGCCCGAGCAGGGAATGACATTCCCCCAACTGCTCCAGGGTGATGCCGTAGGTCTCCAGCATCGAGCCCTCGAAATTCTGTCGCATGTACACCACCGGGTAAATCGAGCCGGAGGCTATGATCAGTATCAGCAGTTGAAAATAGCGCTGGCGCTGGGACAGGGACGGGGTGTCGATGTCGGACTCCTTGGTTACCACAACTTGAATAATGCGGAACCTACGAAGGTCCCCAATGCATAGCCCATCACTCCTACCAGCACCCCGGGCGTGACCTGGTCCTTCCAGCCCTTGGCCGCCGCCATCGCCGGCGCCGTGGTGGCACCCAGTATGGCGGCGTTGGAGGCGGTTAAGAGTTCGGGCAGGGTCAGTCGGCTGACAGCCCCCAGCACCAACAGCAGTGCCAAGTGCACGGTGAGCAGTATCAGCACCACCGCAATCAACATTGGGGCGACGCTGATCATGGCGGCCAAATCAGCGCCCGCCGCAATGGCGGCAAAAAAGGCGAAGGACAGGGCGACACCCAATTCGAAGGCACCGGCCAACCAGATTCGGATCCCCGGGAACAGGGTGGCCAGCAACAGTGTCAGCGTGGTCAGTATGACGTAGCGCCAGCCGTCGAGTCCCAGTCCCGCGACCAGGGCGTCGCTGACGGCTACCAGCCCGGCCGCAGCGGTAATGGCCAGGCACAGGGACTGGGCGGTGACCGCAGCGGGTTCTGCCAGGGCCTGTGTTGGCTCTGGATTTTTTGGATGCGTTCGAAAAAAGCGACTGATTCCCGCAATACCCGGTAGCAGGGCAATGATGCTCAGGTAGACGGCGCTGAACAGATTGTCCGCGGCGGTGGCCGCCGAAAAGAAGGATCGATCCTGGTTGAGGCCGGTCATTTCGCCCAGGGCGGCGTAATTCACCGAGCCGCCGATATAGGTGGACGCGAACAGACCGACAACGGCGGCCTCCCGCTCAGAAGCGGGCAGGGGTGAATTTACTCCCAAGCTGGACAGGTCCAGCAGTGCGGCTGCGACCATGACACCGGCGACCGTGCCCGCCGCTGCGATCAGGAACGCGATACTGGTTCGGGAGGCCTCCCGCCACAGGCGCCTGAGGTCGGCCTGGAACAGGAACAGGGGGATCAGCATGGGTACGATGTAGCTGAATATAAAGCCGTAGGCCGGTGCGCTGTGGGGTATCAGGCCGGCGTTGGCGGCCGCTATGGCGGCGAGTATGACCATGACCGTGCCGGTTAATTGCGCCCCTAACCGCGTCCGCTCCAACAGAAAAGACAGGCCCGCGAGGGTCATAATGGCGGCAAAGACACCCAGATGGTTGTCGATTGCAATTAAAGTCATAGGGGCTTCCCGCTAGCTGAAGCGTTAAGCTAGCACGTCAGGGCGCCATCGTCGCCCATTGGAGCGAACGGGTGGTTGGCCCGCATTTAGGCGGCAGGAGGCAGCAGGCAAGCGTGACAGACCAGCACAAGTCAACCGGGCCCTGTGAAGGCCTTGCGAAGCTGCAGCATGCGCTGAAAAAAAACCGCCGTGATGCCCATCATCGGTATTTTCAACTGGCCACCGTTGCGGCCGATGGCGCGCCCCGCAACCGCACGGTGGTGTTCCGGGGTTTTGCTCCGCAGGAGGACGGCCTCTTGGTCATCACCGACACCCGCAGCGAAAAAATGGCCGAACTGTCTGCCCAATGTCGTGCCGAAGTGGCCTGGTATTTCACCCATACCCGGGAGCAGTTCCGACTCAGGGTTCGGGTCAATGCGATAACCCCCGACGAGCAGGATGCGGGATTGCTGGCCCTTCGGGAGCGCGTCTGGACCGGGCTTTCAGACCCGGCCCGAGAGCAATTTTTCTGGCGCTCGCCCGGAAGGCCGCTGGGGGAGGGTGAGCGGCCTGCAGTTGGGGCCGGACTGCCCGGGACCTTTGCGGTGCTGGTGTTGCAACCCGATTACATTGACCATCTGGTACTGGCCAAGGTCCAGACCCGTCATCTCAGTCGATTTGACCATGGAGACTGGCATGAGCAGTCGCTCAACCCCTGAACGGTACCGGGGCTACTTGCCGTGAGCCTGGGCCAGAACCTGCAGCGGGCCAGCCAGCTATTGCAGCAACGCCAGTATGCCGAAGCCCTGGCCACCTTGCAGTCGCTGGCGGGTGGACATCCGACCAGCGCCGATGTCTGGCAGCTGACGGCGCTGGCCCACAAGGGACTGAATGACCCCCTGGCCGCGGAGCAGGCCTTTCTGCGCAGTATTGATCTCGGTGCCCAGCCCCATGTGGTCACCAATCTGGGCAATCTCTACCGCAGTCTGGGTCGGGCTGGGGAGGCACTGGCCCGGTATGACCAGGCACTGGGGGTGGCGCCGGATCATCTCCCGGCGCGGGTGAACCGTGGCCGCGCCCTGCTCGATTTGCAACGCTATGATGACGCAGCAAGCGCGTTTCGTACCATTCTCGGCAACCACCCCGGTCATCGCAACGCCTCACTGGGGCTGGCCCAGGCGTGCCAGCAATTGGGTGAACAGGAAGCCGCACTGGGCCTCTTTGAATCCGTGCTGGAACAGGACGCCGGGAACAGTGTGGCACTCAATGGCATGGGGATTTCCCTGAAAACCCTGGGCTACGCTGATGATGCCGTGGACTACCTTTTAAGAGGGGCTGAGCGGGCACCCGATGCCCCGGAAATAGCCATTAATCTCGCCAGTGCACTGGCCCAGGCTGACCGCCAGGAGGAGGCGGTCGCCGCCTACCGTAAGGCGCTGGAGCTCAGCCCGGATAACGTCAGTCTGCACGACTGGTACAACGGTTACCTGGGGGTCATCGGTCATTCCGATTATCTCGCATCCTATCGGTCGGCACTGGCCCGACAGCCGGGCAACACGGCACTGGCGGTGTCCTTGGCGAGAAAGCTGTTGCTGGGCAATTGCGGTGCAGAGGCCCTGACGGTATTGGCAGCGGTTCGTGGTCAGGTGAATGACACCACGGCGATCGATGCCGAGATCAGTCATGTTCATCGGGAACAGGGGGAGTTTGCCGAGGCCCTGGCGGCTGCGAGACGGGCGGCAGCGGGGGCGCCGGAGGATGCTGCCGTCATGCGCGAGCTCGCCACTGCCCTGATGGCCGCCGGGGATGATTATGCTGAGGCGCGCGCGTTACTGGATGGCCTGTTGCGCGACCATCCTGAAGACCAGGGTTTGTGGGCCCTGATGAGCACTGCGCTGCGGTACACCGGGGATGGGGATCGTTATCGGGCGCTGGTCGATTATGACCGACTCATACAGGTCAGGGAGATACAGCCGCCCCCGGAATTTCCAGATAGTGGCAGCTTCGTCGCTTATCTTCGTGATCAGCTTGACGTCCTGCATACCACCCAGCGTCATCCCGTGGAACAATCGGCGGTCAACGGGACCCAGACCCTTGACGATCTGTTTAGCCGGCGCCATGAGGGCATTGGGCGGCTGAAAGCCGGGCTGACGGAACAGCTGCAGCGCGTGATTGACGGGCTGCCCAGGGACGATCGCCATCCCCTGTTGTCCCGGAATCGGGGTGGACTGCGCTTCTCTGATTCCTGGTCCATCAAGCTCCATGAGCAGGGCTTCCACAAGAATCATTTCCACTCCCAGGGCTGGCTCTCCAGTGCCTTTTACCTGAGCGTGCCAGATGCCATTAATTGCCACAGCCCGGAGGGCTGGATCAAATTTGGCGAGCCCGGTTTCAGGGCCCGGGAGCCGCTGCCCGCGGAGTACTGGATCAGGCCCAGGGAGGGTCTGCTGGTGGTCTTTCCTTCCTATCTGTGGCACGGCACCGAGCCCTTATGCGAGGCCCGGGCGCGCATGTCGGTGGGCTACGACATCCTGCCCGCCAGGTGAGTCAGGAGATGCGCCGATCAATCCCCTGCCAGTGGGGCTCCCGGAGTACGGTTTTCAGGATTTTCCCCGATGGATTGCGGGGCAGGGCGTCTACACACGCCAGTCGACGGGGAATTTTATAACCCGCCAGTTTGTCCCGGCAGAAGGCCACCATGGCCTCGGTATCGATGCTGTGCCCGGGCTTCATGGCGAAGATGGCCAGCAGGGCCTCGCCAAACGTTTCGTCGGGGACGCCGATCACCGCCACCTCAACCACGCCGGGTATGGCGGCAAGGACGTTTTCCACCTCCACCGGGTAGATGTTTTCCCCGCCGCTGACCACCATATCCTTGATGCGGTCCCGCAGGTAGAGGTAGCCGGCTTCGTCCATAAAACCCGCGTCGCCGGTCAATACCCAACCGTCCTGCAGGGTGCTGGCGGTGGCTTCGGGTCGTTTGAAGTAGCCCAGCATATTGCTGGCGGAGCGCAGGCAGATCTCACCGGTCTGGTTGGGCGCCAGGGCCTTGCCATTGTCGTCGATTATCTTGACCTCGTTACCGGGGCAGGGTTTGCCACAGGAGGTCAGCAGATGGGGTGCTTCTGCCACCGCGCGCACATGGTCCTCCGGGGCCAGGGCCACTACTGTGCCTGAGGTTTCTGTCATGCCATACACTTGGATGAAGCGGCCGCCGAAGACTGACATCGCCTCCTCCAGCAGGGAGGCACTGATGGGGGAGGCACCGTAGGCGATGATTTCCAGGGAACTGAAATCGTAATCCCGCACATTGGGCACCAGTTTCACGATGGCTTGGATCATGGCTGGCACCATGAACATGGAACTGACCCCATGGCCCTGGATGGCTTCCACCACCCGTTGGGGCTCAAAGGTTTCGTGCATGATGTTGTGGCAGCCATGGGCGAGCCCTATGTAGGTAACGCCAGTACCGCCGATGTGGAACAGGGGGGCCACCACAAGATTCACGGTGTCCGGCGTGTAAAGCCCATCGTTGGAAAGGGCCATCATCTGGGTCAGGGACAGCAGGTTGCGATGGCTGAGCACGGCACCCTTGGGTTTGCCTGTGGTGCCGCTGGTATAGAGCTGGACTGCCGGAGCGCGCTCGTCCATGGGGCTGTCGCTGATGTAGGGCACAGCATCCCGGTTCATGACTTCAGCCAGTTGCTGGTAAGCATCGTCCCGGTCGGCCACCAGGCGGGTCGGCTGATCCCGAAGCGCCAGGGTGGTGGTGACGATCTCGTCGATGCTGGCGTCGGTGATGAACAACACATCGATACCGGCGTCATCCAGGATAAAGGCAAGTTCTGCGGGTGCGAGCCGGAAATTCACTGAAACCGTCACCGCGCCGATCCGGCTGGCGCCCAGTAGCACGGCGAAATGGGCTGCCGAATTGAGGCCCAGTACCCCTATCCGATCCTCTGCCTTGACCCCGGCCTCCAGTAGCAGGCGCGCCACGGCATGGGAGCGAGCTACGAGGGTGGTGTAATCCCAGTTAAAGTCATGGGCGGAGAGGGCCGCGTGTGTGGGGCGGCGCTCGGCGTGGTAGTCGATGGGTTGGTGCAGCAGCATGACTTATTTCCTGATGTTGTGACACGGACACAAGTTCGATCACATTAGGCAACCATCAACCCAGGTTCAAGTTAAAACCCCTGCCACGCAGTCCACTTACCGCAGAGTCGGCGGGGGTTTCCAAATTCGGAAGGTGACCTCCTGAAGAATTCGCGGGCAAAAAAAAAGCGCCCGTCAGGGCGCTTTCAGTGGTTTGACTTGTTACTGGGTCGGATCGACGGTATCAAAGACGAAAATCAATTCTTTTGAGCAGTCGGTTCCCGGCACTGGAGCAGGATTACCCTGGTTCTCATCACAGGCGGTGCCGTTGTACAGAGTGCTTGCAGCGTCTGATTTGTTGCCTGTATTGCCTTCCCTAACCCCCGTGCTATTCCAGTCAACGAAGAAATCGGGAGGGTTGTAGCCCATGCCATCCTCATCCAAGAAGGGTTCGCCCAGGTCTGTGAAGGGATTCCCAGCTGAGAAATAACCGTCCGCATCGGCATCATCAAAGCTTTCTTCGCCCAGTGTGTACCCCATCACCTGGACAGGTGATCCGTCGGGGCAGGTGTTTGCACCTTGCATACCTTCCGGAGCGACCCACTGAACCTCGCAGCGACCAAACCCGTCGGAACCAAAAACACATGATCCCGGTGTGCTCGCGCTGTCCTGGCCCACGCCGCCGCAATTGGTGACGACGTTGACCACGGTCCCGTCAACCACCGGATTGCCGAAACGGTCAAAGGCTGCAATTTGGATTGGGCACTCGCTGCCCGCCACACTGGTCGCCCCTGAGCATGCCGCACTGGATCGGTACAGGTTAAACCGGTTGGCAACGGGTATTCCCGAAGAGACGTTGAGGGTATCTGACAGCACGATAAAGTCACCAAAGGTCGCTGTGACCCTGACCGGCGTCGGCAGCGTACCTGAATAAACGGTGACGATGACTTCGCCCTTGGCATCGGTCGTCCCCGTGGTCTGGGTGCCGGCGCTATCACGGTCGAAGGATACACCTCCGAGACTGGTGGAGAGGTTAAAGGTCACCACCTGGCCTTGGACACCCACGTCCGAGCTGTCGGTAATTTTGAAAGTGACCACAGATTGCTCTGACAGCCCGGTGCCACCTCCCGAACCCCTGAGTGCAATGGTCTCGGGATCAGCACTTACGAATGTCATCTTGCTGGGATCGGTTCCGCCACCACCAGTGCCACTGGTAAACATATAGACAGAAATACTGTCTTCGTAGACGTTACCGTCGGCGTCAGTGAAGGAGGCGGTCACTACCCCCGCACCCGTGGAGCCATCGCCGGTCAGCGTGAAGCCGGCATTTCCCAAGGCGTCAGTCAGATCTTGCTTGTTGTCCGGTTCAATGAGGCCCACCTCGGTACTGAGTGCGACGACTTGATTGGCTACTGAGCCGGAACTGCTGGTCAGTCGAACCGAGATTGCAACCCCGGTCTCGTCAAACTGGGTGCCGGACGCTTGTTGTATGTCCAGACTGTAGAGAGGCGTCCCCTGACTGGCGGTCACATTGATGCTGTTGCTGAAGGTGTTGCCCTCCTCGGAGGTGTAGGAGGCCTCCACTACGCCCGCTCCCTCAGTGCCATTGAAGCCAAGGGTGAACGTGGCATTGCCGCTGCTATTGGTCACCACGGTGCCATTACCGGGAGATACGTCAGTAACATCGCTGGATAGTGACACCAGTTCACCCGCCACTGCAGGGCCTGAAGCCGAGTCGGCGCGAAGGTTTACAGTCACGGTTACTGGGTTGGTGGGGGTTACTGCTCCACCGCTGCGGCTGATGGAGAGCACGTAGTTACTGACGCCCTCCGCCTGGGATTCTATGGTTGCGGTCTGCTCCAGCGTGCCCTGTTCGGTTTCATAGGTCGCCTTTACCTCGCCGGCGCCCACGGAACCGTCAAAGCGCAGCGTAAATTCCGCTATTCCGTTGTCAGTCAGTGCCGAGCCATTATCGGGGGATATAGACCCCCGGTCCGAGCTCTGGGTGAGGATCTCGGCGGCGGTGTCCTGCACGGGGC
>JAAXJC010000159.1:15584-32951 GCA_012270045.1 Luminiphilus sp. | reverse complement strand
ACGAGGTATAGCCGGGCAAGGAACACGTCGGCTCTCAGTAACGAACGCGCGCGGAAACGGCAGACGCTATGTATCTTGCGACCGAGTTGGCCCGCGAGGGTGAGGCCATAGCCTGGCATCTCAGGGAAGCCATCGGCGGTGATGACAATCGTTATCAGCGTGTGGTTTTTAACGAGATCACCAAGAAGGCTATCCAGGAAGCGTTCCAGCATCCCACTGAGCTCGATACCAATCGCGTTAATGCCCAGCAGGCGCGGCGGTTTCTCGACAGGGTAGTGGGTTTCGAGGTGTCACCCCTGCTTTGGGCGAAAGTCGCCAGGGGCTTGTCGGCCGGACGGGTGCAGTCGGTGGCCGTGCGTCTGATTGTTGAGCGCGAGCGTGAAATTCGCGCTTTTGTACCCGAGGAGTACTGGGAGGTACACGCCAATTTGGCGCCCGAGGGTCATCCTGCGGTGCGTTTTGAAGTGCGTTACCTGTCCGGGGAGAAATTTGCACCTAAAAATGAGGCCCAGGCGATGGCGGCGGTCGCCGCCCTGGAAACGTCGGCGTTTGAGGTCAGTAACCTCGAGTCCAGGAAAACCAGTAGCAAGCCTGGAGCGCCCTTTATAACGTCGACCCTGCAGCAGGCGGCCAGCACCCGCCTGGGCTTTAGCGTCAAAAAAACCATGACCCTGGCCCAGCGCCTGTACGAGGCCGGCTACATCACCTACATGCGGACCGACTCGACTAATTTGAGTAACGATGCGGTAGCAGCCTGCAGGGAGCACATCGCCAGCGAGTTTCCGGCGGCTTACCTGCCCGAATCGCCCCTGCGCTATTCCTCCAAGGACGGGGCCCAGGAGGCCCACGAGGCGATCCGGCCCTCGGAGGTCGCCATCGGTCAGCACCAGCTGCAGGGTATGGAGCGGGATGCAGAGCGACTCTACGAGTTGATCTGGCGTCAGTTCGTGGCCTGCCAGATGACGCCCGCTCGCTATCTGTCGACCACCGTAACGGTGACGGCTGGGGACTATGACCTCACAGCAAGGGGTCGGATCGTGGAGTTTGACGGCTTCACGCGGGTGCAGCCGCCCATGTCCCGGAAACCCGATGAGGCTGAGTTGCCTGCGGTTACCGTGGGTCAGCGACTGCAGCTTGAGCAACTGGACCCGAAACAGCACTTCACCAAACCGCCGGCGCGCTACGGTGAAGCCAGCCTGGTGCGGGAACTGGAAAAGCGTGGCATTGGCCGGCCTTCGACCTACGCGGCGATCATTTCCACTATCCAGGATCGTGGCTACGTACGTCTGGAAAACCGGCGCTTTTACGCCGAGAAGATGGGCGACATTGTCACCCAGCGCCTCCAGGGTGCATTTGCGGATCTGCTCGATTACGGATTCACAGCCTCCATGGAGGAACATCTCGATGAGGTGGCCGATGGCCAGCTCGACTGGAAGGCGTTGTTGAATGACTTCTACGATGGCTTCCGCAAGAAGCTGGATCAGGCGGGTCAGCCGGAGCCGGGCGGGATGCAGGCGAATGACCCGACACCCACGGGTATTCCCTGCGGCAGCTGCGGCCGATCCATGCAGATTCGCACCGCCAGCACCGGCGTCTTCCTGGGCTGCTCGGGTTACGCCCTGCCGCCCAAGGAGCGCTGCAAGAGCACGCTGAATCTTATCTCCGGGGACGAGGCCATTAGTGCCGATGCCGACGATGAAGCGGAGTCCAGGTTGTTGCTGCAGAAGCACCGTTGTCCAAAGTGCAACACAGCCATGGACAGCTATCTGATCGATGAGCAGCGGAAATTGCACGTCTGCGGTAACAATCCTGACTGCGACGGCTATCAGGTCGAAGAGGGCAGGTTCCGCATCAGGGGCTACGAGGGGCCCACCATCGAATGCGATAAATGCGGCTCGGATATGCAGTTGAAGAGTGGCCGATTCGGTAAATACTTTGGCTGCACCAATGCGGAATGCAAGAACACGCGCAAGCTGCTCCGTAACGGTGAGCCTGCGCCGCCGAAGATGGACCCGGTACCCATGCCGGAGTTGGCCTGCCAGAAGGTCGACGACCACTACATCCTGAGGGACGGCGCCTCGGGGTTATTTTTGGCAGCCAGCAAATTCCCCAAGAATCGTGAGACCCGGCCTCCCTTTGTAGATGAGTTGCTGCCGCATCAGGGGGCAATCGACCCCAAATATCACTTTCTGCTGGATGCACCCCTGGTGGACGATGCGGGAAATCGCAGCCAGATCCGCTACAGCCGAAAGACCAAAGAGCAGTACGTGATGACGGATGTTGACGGTAAAGCCACCGGCTGGAAGGCGTTTTTCGACGGCGGTGCCTGGCAGGTCTCGGGTTCGGCCAAGGCGCCACGAAAAAAAGCGGCCGCCAAAAAGAAATCAGCCGCCAGCAAGAAAAAAAAGCCAGCCAAGAAAAGTAGTTCATCCGCCGCCACACAGCAGCCAGCAGACTGAAGACCGTGGGCAGTGCGCGGGGACTTGCCAATCACTCCCTGTACATGGCGCGGATACTGTTGCAAGCCTGGCAGAGCGCCCTCAACGCAGATAACGGGCCCGAGGAACGGGTTCTCGATGCCGCCTTCGGTCCGGCCATCAGGGGACATCTGCTCGATGGTTACGGGTGGTTCCTGCTCGCAATGACCCGTGCCACGACGCTGCCCCGGGTCCCCCCCCATCACACAGAGCAGCTGCCCCAATTAGGGGAGGGCATCTCGGAGCCCGGCGAGGTTGGCGAGTATCGAAGGCTGGAACAGGAGGGTTGGCTGGCCCAGCTGCAGGCCCCGCCGCCACTGGGTTTGGCGCGTTCACTGCCGGGCGGCACCCTGGCATCCAGCCACAGCGTCCCGGGGATAGCGACTTACCAACAGTGGTGGGAGCAATTGGACGGGTTGTTTCAGCGCATGGCCGATTGCATGGACGAATACTGAGCAGGCCGGTTTCAAGCACGTTTATTGGTGGTGTAGCCTGCGAGGGACTGCTAACATAACCACTACATCTAGTGTGAAGGATTGTCCATGACCACTGCTTTGCTGGAAATTGTCGATCTGGGTGACGGTGAGATTGTTCTGCAGCGTGCTGATGAGGAGGGGTCTGAGCCACTGGTGAGCATCCAGTTTTCCGAAGAGACGTCGGCGTATCTGATGGAAAACAACCTCGAAGTTGCCAAAGCCATGATCCAGGCCGGTATTCAGACCGCGGCCCGGCTGGCGGAATTGAGCAACGTGGAAGTCGAAACCGAGGCCTCCGAAGCGTCCGGCGACCGGACCCTGCACTGACCGGGCTTCCGCCCCTACCTCGGGGTTGGCCCCGCTGGCGCGCCGCGTTAGCTCCGGCGGATGATCCCGACCGAAATCCCTTCGATAGCGAACTGCTGGGCCCCGAGATCCACGACTATGGGTTCGTAGGCGTCGTTTTCCGCCACCAGTACCGCGTGTCGACTGTCAGGCCTTTGCAGCCGCTTGACGGTTACTTCATCGTCGATGCGCGCCACGATAATTTGATTCTCGGCCGCCACTGGCGTGCTGTGTACGGCCAGTAAATCCCCATCGAAGATACCCGCATTGATCATGCTGTCGCCGGTTACCTTCAGCAGGTAGTCGGCCCTGGGGTGGAACAGGTCGCCCGTCACCGGGCAATGTTCTTCGATATGCTCCTGTGCCAGAACCGGTTCCCCCGCAGCCACCCGACCCACCACGGCCAGCCCTGAGGGTTCGCTGTCCGCCAGCCGTATACCCCTGGAGGCACCGGGGATCATCTCGATGGCGCCTTTTCGGGCCAGGGCCTTTAGGTGCTCCTCTGCTGCGTTGGCACTTTTGAACTCCAGTTCACGGGCAATCTCCGCCCGGGTGGGCGGATAACCAGTGTCATCGATACTGCGACGAACCACGTCGAGGACCTGCTGTTGCCGCGCCGTTAATTTGATCATGCCGGAACCTGCCTACTGGTTGTCTGTACAAGCTGGTATTTTATACAGTTATTTTTCCGCTGTCATCGCCCCCTGGTTGTCTAGTTCACGTGGCAAGGGGAGTGGTCCCTGGGGTAGCATCGGCTCCGTATCAGGCCCCGGAAACCGTTATGGATGCTCCAACCCAGGCAATGACCAACTGGCTGGCGCC
This sequence comes from Luminiphilus sp., assembly GCA_012270045.1. Lineage (GTDB taxonomy): Bacteria > Pseudomonadota > Gammaproteobacteria > Pseudomonadales > Halieaceae > Luminiphilus. Next base: position 28,831 of record JAAXJC010000159.1, on the reverse strand, counting down.
GCTGGCAGATCAACTCAACCTGCCGGTGGTGGTTGTGATTTTGGGGTTTTTGTTGCTGGTGGGTCTGGTCGGCCATTTTCTGATCACCCGGCTGGTCAAACAGCTGCACCGGGTGGCCGAGCACTCCAAGACCCGCTGGGATAACGTACTGGCCGACGCTATCGTGCGACCCAGCGAATGGGCCATGTGGCTGGTGATTGCCTACCTGTCACTGGGGCTGCTGGGCGGTGCCGACCAGTTCAGGGACCTGCTGCGGCAAGCCGCCGACACCGGGTTGATTCTATTTCTGGGTTGGGTGGCGCAGCGGGCTCTGGCGGGTATCGAGACTGAGCTGCTGGCAGAACATCGGGGTAAGCGACAGTCCGATGAGCGAGCCACCATTCGCGCCACCGTGCGCCTCGCCCGGATCAGCCTATGGATCATTCTGGCCCTGATGATCCTGCAGTCATTGGGGGTTTCGGTATCCGGATTGCTGGCCTTCGGCGGCATAGGGGGCATTGCGGTGGGCTTTGCGGCCAGGGATTTACTGGCCAATTTCCTGGGCGGATTGAGTATTTACCTTGACCGGCCCTTCACTGTCGGCGACTGGATTCGTTCCCCCGACCGTGAAATCGAGGGCACGGTGGAGGAGATTGGCTGGCGCATGACCCGTATCCGGACCTTTGACCAGCGGCCCCTGTACGTTCCCAATTCGATTTTCGCCAGCGTCGCCCTGGAAAATCCCTCGCGCATGAACAACCGCCGCATCTACGAAACCCTGGGGATACGGTACGAGGATGCGGCCTGTATGGCCCCCATCGTGGCGGACGTAAAAGCCATGCTGGAGAGCCATGAAGCCATTGACCTGGGTCGCACCCTGATCGTCAATTTCGTCAGTTGCGGCCCCTCATCACTGGATTTCTTTATCTACACCTTCACCAAGACCACCGACTGGGTGACCTTCCACGCCATCAAACAGGATGTGCTGCTGCAGGTACTGGGTATTATCGAATCCCACGGGGCCGAGGTTGCCTTCCCCACCCGCACGGTATTGCTGGGTGGCGACCCGGCCCTGCCCATGGCAGATGCTGCCGAGGCTGCCAGCGGCGATTAGGGGGTGTTCGGTGGGGTCGGTTGGCTACCGGATGCGGCTTTATTCTGGGCTTCTTCAACGGCTGCTTCTATTTCCGCCCGCTCCCTGTCGGCCGCCCCCAGTTGATACACCTCGCCCCATGACAGCTCCCGCCAGGTGGTAATGACTTTCACCACCGGGTGGTCGAAATAGCGTATGTAACCCTCGGGCACGACCCGGGTATCTGAGACATGGAGCAGGTGGTGCCATGGCCAGGGGTCCTCCGGCGGTAGCCCGGTTTCCTCTCGCTGTGGAGGCGCCTGTTCCCGAAAAAAACCCGTGTTCGGATCGACGAACTCGACAATGGGAAGCCCCGCCAATTGGTGATCAACAATGGCCTTCAGGGTTTCCTGGCGCTCGGTGACCTCCTCGATGCTAAGGGGCGCGTTGGTCTGCTCATCGCGCCAGATTAACTGCGGCGGGGCGGCAGGGGGGGCCTCCATGTAAAACCCCGGGGGTAAATAAGAGCCGTCAGTATTCCACCAGAAATTGATCCCCACCCGCAGGGTATCCCCGGTCCTTAGTTCAACAAAACCCTGCAGCGGCGGCCACTCGCCGCTATCCCCCGAGTCATCGAAAATAATAGGCAGGTTGGCTGCCTCAGGAGGTTGCAGCCAGGCCGTGCCCAACTGCAAACGGTCGGGATTGGTCGCTGTCAGCCGTGTCAGTCCGTCCTCAAGCAGTGTCATGTCCCTGGCGCTGAACGCATTGGGTAAACTGAGCTCCGGGGCCGGAGTGAACTCATTGTCCTCGGGTGCGCTGCCATCGGTTTCGGCTTCGGCATTGGCTTCAGGGGTCGATGCGACAGGGTCAGCCGGGTCGCTATCCGTGAACTCTGACAGCCAGTCGGGCCCGGCAACGCCCACTTCTTCGGTTGCATCGATCATTTCCAGCGCGGGCACCTTGGTGTCCGGGTCATCGGAACCAAGGGGTTCGGGTGCCGGGGGCTGCGACTCGCCATTACCCCCAGTAATGGCCATCGATGCGTCTCCGTTCAGGTCCCCTTCCTCAAGGGTCAGTTCAGGTCTGAGTTCCGCCTCGGTTGCGGCAGCCAATACCTGCTGCGGATCGGGGACCAACAGGGTGATCAGGCCGTCGCTGCCCAGAAAGACCTGGGTCTCCGGGTATCGCTGGGCCAGGGCGGCGACCTGCCGGGCGTCGCTGAGTCGGCGGTGGCTGACCGGGTAGCGTGTCTCGGGGTAGGGGGGCCAGCTCTCTGAGCGCAGTACCTCGGGCCGATCATCCACCAGCACCGCCAGTTCAACACGAATCCAGCCCGAGCGTTCGTTGGGATCGATACCTTCCGGAACGGCGACTTCTATCGTGGCATCATCCTGACCCAGCACAACCTGCACAGTGGTTAGTAACACCAGCAACAGCGCCATTCCTGTGCGATTAACTATCATGTCGGATCCTGTTCCAGCGTTACCAGCAGTTGTTCGAGAAAGTCCTGCCGTTCAGCCAGATCGGGCAGTTCGGTACTGAAACGCAGTTTGTTGGAGCCCGACAGACTGAACATTTTTGGGTTGCCTTGAATAAGCTTGACCAGGGTCAGGGGTGCTACCTGGGTTTGGTCAGTAAAGGCGATGCTACCACCGTCGTGGCTGGCCTCAATCTCAGCGATTCCCAGACGTTGTGCCTTGACCCTGATCATTGCCTGGCTAAACAGGTTCTTGACCTGTTCCGGGAGCAGCCCGAAGCGATCGATCATTTCCACCTGTATCTCTCGCAATGCTTCCAGGCTGTTCGCTGCAGCAACGCGTTTGTACAGTACCAGTCGCGTGGTGATATCGGGCAAATAGTCATCCGGTATCAGGGCCGGGATGTGCAGTTTCACCTCGGTGCCATTATCGAGTGGGCTGTCGACATCGGGAATCTCCCCGCGCTTGAGCGCCCTGACAGCGCTGTTCAGCATCTCAAGATACAGTCCAAAACCCACGCTGTGGATTTGGCCCGACTGCTCATCACCCAGCAGTTCACCGGCGCCCCTTATCTCCAGATCATGGGTCGCAAGCAAATACCCGGCCCCCAGTTCCCCGGCCGCTTCGATGGCATCCAGCCGCTTTTCTGCGTCGCCGGTCATCGCCGAGCGGGGTGGGCACAGCAGGTAGGCGTAGGCCTGGTGATGTGAACGCCCGACCCTGCCTCGCAACTGGTGCAGCTGTGCCAGACCGAATTTGTCCGCCCGGTCGATAATGATGGTGTTGGCATTGGGGATGTCGATGCCGGTTTCGATAATGGTGCTGCAGACCAGAATATGGTGGCGCATGTGGTAAAAATCGGACATGACCCGCTCCAGCTCTGCTTCCCGGAGCTGTCCGTGTCCCACGCCGATGGAAAGTTCGGGCAGCAATTCCCGCAGCTTGGCAGCTGTCTCTTCTATGGTTTTGACCTCGTTGTGCAGGTAGTAAACCTGCCCGCCGCGTAGCGTCTCCCGCAGGATCGCCTCTTTCACCAGCGCGGTTGAGTGTTCCCTGACAAAGGTTTTGATAGACAGGCGCCGGGCCGGAGGGGTAGCGATGATGGAAAGGTCCCTGAGTCCGCCCAGGGCCATGTTGAGGGTTCTGGGGATGGGTGTTGCGGTCATTGTCAGGATGTCGACCTGGGATCGCAGGGCCTTTATGGCCTCTTTCTGTTTGACTCCAAACCGGTGTTCCTCGTCGATTACCAGCAGGCCAAGATCCTCGAACTTGAAGCTGCTCTGCAGCAGCTTGTGGGTTCCTATCAGCAGATCAACCCGGCCTGAGGCGACCTCTGACTGTATTTTTTCGATGTCACCGTCGGTCTGGAACCTTGATGCTACCCGGATGGTGACTGGCCAGTCCGCGAACCGGTCACGGAAACTGTTGAAGTGCTGCCTGGCGAGCAGTGTAGTGGGTACCAGAACGGCGACCTGTTTACCGTTTTGGATGGCGATGAAGGCTGCTCGCATTGCCACTTCGGTTTTGCCAAAGCCAACATCGCCACACACCAGCCGGTCCATCACTTTGGGCGCACACATATCCCCGCGCACCGCCTCAATGGCGGTTTGCTGGTCAGGGGTTTCCTCAAAGGGGAATTGTTCGCTGAAGCGCTGCCACAGGGTTTCATCCAGCTGGCACTGGAAGCCCTGTCGAGCTTCTCTCCTTGCGTAGACCTCCAGCAGTTGTGCGGCGACGTCATTGGCTTTTTCACGGGCCCGACGCCGGGCTTTTTCCCACTGTTCGCTGCCAAGGCGATGCAGGGGGGCTGTGTCGGGGTCGGCGCCGGTGTAGCGGGCGATCAGGTGCAGCGAGCCCACCGGCACATAGAGCTTGTCGTTGTCGGCGTACTGCAGCAGCAGAAATTCGGCCGGGTCGCCGTCAATTTCAAGGGTCTGTAAACCCATATAACGACCCACGCCGTGTTGCAGGTGCACCACGGGTACTCCGGGGTGCAGTTCGGTCAGGTCCCTGACAATGGCATCGGTGTTGGTCTCTTCCCGGGTATGGCGCCGCCTGCGCTGGGCGACCCGCTCCGCAAAAATCTGGTTCTCCACCAGCATGGTGGGTTGTTCCGGGCCCTGGTAAAGGCCCCGGTCTACGGGTGCCACGGTAATACCCAGCGCGCTGGAGCTGGCGAGGAAGTCTGGCCAGCTGTCCACCGGGGTGGGTGTCAGACCGGTTTCCCCCAGACTCTCCAACAGCACCTGGCGCCGGCCCGGAGATTCGGCGACCAGCAGCACCGGCGCCTTGTGGTCCTCAATGAAGTGGGCCAGCCGTTCGATGGCTGTGGAGCTGCTTCCATCCTGCTCGAGTTGTGGCGGTGCCAGGAATCCTGTGCGCAAATGAACCGGCGCATCCGGTTCCTCACGGAGCTCCAATACCGAGAATTTGCCAAGATCGGCGTACAGTTCCTCCACCGGTATGAAAACCGTCGCCGGTGGGAGTAGTGGCCGCCTGGGATCGACTCCGTAGGATTCGTATCGTGATGCGATTTCGTTCCAGAATTGGCGCGCGGCGGAGTAATGATCACCAATGGCGATGAATGCAGTGTTCTCGGGTAGGTAGTCGAAAACACTGCCGCAGCGTTCGAAAAACAGCGGCAGGTAGTATTCCGCTCCTCCCGGGACGCGACCGGCACAGACTTCCCGGTACATGGAGCAGTTCTCGGGATCGCCGTCGAACTGTCGGTACCAATTCATTTTGAAGCGGTCCACCGCATCCCCGGACAGTGGGAACTCCCGCGCCGGCAGCAGACGCACAGCGTCAACCTTTGCAATCGTACGCTGGGTCTCCGGGTCGAAGGTTCTCAGGCTTTCGATCTCAGCATCGAACAGGTCGATTCGGTAGGGGAGATGGCTGCCCATGGGGAAAATGTCGAGCAGGGATCCGCGCACCGCATACTCGCCATGCTCGTAAACGGTGTCCACCGCGCGGTAGCCATTGAGCGACAGGTTTCTGACCAGGGTGTCGCTGTCCAGGGATTGTCCTACATCCAGTGCCAGGCTATTGCCTGCAATGTAATGCACGGGTGGGCTGCGCTGCATCAGGGTGGTGACCGGCACCAGCAGGACTCCCGAGGTCATCTGGGGCAGTCGGTGAAAGGCGTTCAGACGCTCCGAAATGATGTCCTGATGGGGGGAAAAGTTGTCGTACGGGAGTGTCTCCCAGTCGGGCAGCGTCAATACCTCTGTGGGCGCATCCAAAAACAGCGGTAGCTCCCGTTCGATGGTGGCGGCTGCGGCAGAACTCGGGACCACCACCACCAGTAGACCTTCCGCCCCGGCCAGGTCCGCAATCGCCATGGCGGCGGCGGCTCCGCTGCAGGGTCCAACGGCTGTTCTGGACCCCGCTTTCTGGGGCCAGGGCGTCTGGGCGACTAATTGGGCAAACATCAATGTTCCGTGGAAACAGGGCCTAGTGTGGGCGGGGTTCACGAGTGGCCACCGGCTTGGGCGCCTGAATAGTGGCTATAGCTTGCGACCCCGGGTGGGTTACAAGGATAATAACCCATCAGCTAATCGCATTTTTCCCGATACCAGGAGCATACCGTGACCGACCAGCGCAAACGCGAGCGCCCAGACGACTATTTTTCCGATTGGAAGGAGCGGGAGGCCCTGGCCGAAGCCATGATACCCCAGGTCGGCGCCATGGCCCGGGAGCGCAATGTCAAATGCTACATATACGGACACTCCCTGGTGAATCAATCCGTTCTGGACATCATGAAGACCCACCGTTACGTGCGTCAGGTGGAGCACAACGAATTGTCCGAGTTTGAAACCGCCCCGGTTCTGAACGCCATGCGGGATCTGCCGCTGGGCCCCAGTCATATTGACGTGGGTCGCCTGGCTGTTGAGTTTTATGACAAGGGGCAGGGCGAGGGCCTTTCCCTTGAAGAATATGTCTCCCGGCAGCTGGGATTTCTGGTCAATTCCACCCAGCGTCCGGTGGAAAAGCCAGTCGATGTTGTGCTGTACGGATTTGGGCGGATAGGACGTCTCATGGCCCGCATCCTGATTAACAAGACCGACGGCGGCGACAGCCTCAGACTGCGGGCTGTGGTTGTTCGCAAGGGCGGCGCGGCCAACGATCTGGTCAAGCGCGCCAGCCTGCTGCGCAGGGACTCGGTGCACGGCGCATTCAAGGGCACCATTCGGGTTGACGAAGATCGTCAGTCATTCGTCGCCAACGGCAATGAAGTGAAAGTGATTTACGCGGACAAGCCCGAGGACGTGGACTATACCGCCTACGGTATCAACGATTGTCTGGTGGTGGACAACACCGGGGTGTGGCGGGATGAGGAGGGTCTCTCCCGGCACCTGCAGGCCAAGGGCGTTGCCAAAGTGATCCTGACCGCGCCGGGCAAGGGAGATTTGAAGAATATTGTCGCCGGCATCAATGACCATCAGTTGGAAGCCGATGATCGACTGGTGTCAGCCGCCTCCTGCACAACCAACGCCATTGTGCCGCCCCTGAAGGCGATCGACGACGAATACGGAATCGTCAGTGGTCATGTGGAAACGGTACACGCCTACACCAACGACCAGAACCTGATCGACAACTACCACAAGGCCGACCGGCGCGGGCGTTCTGCGCCGCTCAATATGGTGATTACGGAGACCGGGGCGGCAAAGGCCGTGGCGAAAGTATTGCCCCAGATGGCGGGCAAGCTGACCGGCAATGCCATCCGGGTACCCACGCCCAATGTGTCGATGGCCATCCTCAACCTGACGCTGGCCAGGGGCACCACAGTGGAGCAGCTGAACGAATTTATGCGCGCCACCGCGCTGCACTCCAATATGCGCAAGCAGATCGACTTCTCGGCCTCCCCCGAGGTGGTGTCCTCGGATTTTGTGGGCTCCCGCTCAGCCTGTGTTTTCGATGCCCAGGCGACCATCGTCAACGGCACCCAGGCTGTCTGCTATCTCTGGTACGACAATGAGTATGGGTACAGCTGTCAGGTTTACCGCGTCATGGAAAAAATGGCCGGTATCCGCTATCTGACCTACCCCGAGGGCTCCACCGGGACCCTCTGATACACCTTGGAGTTGGGGGGCACCTCCGGTACACTTGCGTCCGCCGGAGACTGTACCGTTCCCGGTGACCAACGACAGGTAGGGTGGATCGTGCAAGGCGATCCTGCGATGCGGTCGAGGCTGGGGGGAGAGCCCGACGACGCGGCGAGGGACCTGTTGTGCTGAATCAACGTTCTCCCTGAAGCGCGTGCCCTTTGCGTGGGTGCGGACGACAAGCTAAATCGGAAGCGCAAATGATCAAAATTCGACGCGGTATCGATATTCCACTGGCGGGCGCGCCGGCACCGGAGGCCATCGACGACCTCTCCAGCAGTCGGCACGTCGCCCTGGTCGGTCCCGATTATGTCGGTATGAAACCGACCATGGCGGTCGCTGAAGGGGATGTCGTCCGCAAGGGCCAGATCGTCTTTGCAGACAAAAAAACCGAGGGTGTGCAGTACAGCGCCCCCGCATCCGGCAAGGTGGTAGCGGTCAATCGAGGCGCGCGACGCGTGTTCCAGTCCCTGGTAATCGAAGTTGATGACGCTGCTGAAGCCGTCGACTTCGGTGCCCACAGCGCGGATGCGGCGCGTGCACTGGATTCGGCTCAAATCAAGGAACGTTTGATCAACAGCGGCATGTGGACGGCCCTGCGGGCGCGACCCTATGGCAAGGTGGCGGATCCGGCGACCCAGCCCACCGGGTTGTTCATTACCGCGATCGACACCCATCCACTGGCCCCCGATCCCGCCAGGGTCATAGCGGAGCAGGGCGAGGCCTTTGCCCTGGGGCAGGATGTTCTGGCGGCCCTGGTGGACTGCCCGGTATATCTGTGCACGGCACCCGGTAGTGGTGTCGCAGTTGGCGGGCACACCCGGATTAAACAGGTGGACTTTTCCGGGCCCCACCCCGCGGGCCTGCCGGGCACCCACATCCACTTTCTGATGGGGGCCGCGCTGAACAGGATAGCGTGGACCATTGGCTATCAGGACGTTATCGCCGTGGGCCAGTTGTTCCTGACCGGCCAGTTGTATACGGATCGGGTCGTGTCCCTGGCCGGACCCCAGGTGGAGCGCCCGAGACTGATAAGAACCCGCGTCGGCGCCGATCTGCAGGCGCTTACGGCGGGTGAACTGGCGACAGGTGAGACCCGATTGCTGTCCGGCTCCGTGCTCGGTGGTCGTGCGGTGCAATCCGACACCGCCTACCTGGGCCGGTACCACAACCAGGTCACAGCCCTGGCCGAGGGTCGCGATCGGGCGTTTATGGGCTGGCTGTCACCCGGCATGGCCAAGCATTCGGTGATGGGTATCTACCTCAGCAGTTGGCTGGGCATGAAGCCCAGCGCCATGACCACCAATACCAATGGTTCCGAGCGCGCAATGGTGCCGGTGGGTAACTACGAACGGGTCATGCCACTGGACATATTGCCGACCCAGTTGCTTCGGGCGCTGCTGGTGGGGGATACCGAGACCGCCCAGGCTCTGGGCTGTCTGGAATTGGACGAGGAGGATCTGGCGCTCTGCACCTACGTCTGCCCCGGCAAATACGAATATGGGCCCATTTTGCGCGAGAACCTGACGCGCATCGAGAAGGAGGGATAACACATGGGGTTGCGCAGCACTCTCGATAACCTCGAGCCCCACTTCAAGCCGGGAGGGCGCTACGAGAAGTGGTATGCCCTGTACGAAGCGGTCGATACCATTTTTTACTCGCCCAGCCACGTCACCCGTGCCTCCGCCCACGTGCGGGACGGCGTTGATCTGAAGCGGATCATGATTACGGTCTGGCTGGCTACTTTCCCGGCCATGTTCTACGGCATGTGGAATCTGGGCTACCAGGCTACCGGTGCCATGTCGGTGCTGGGCATTGACGCCATTGAAGGCTGGCGAGGCGCCGTCATAGCGGCCCTGGGCGGCTACGACGGAGGTAGCTTGTGGCACTGTTTCCTTTTTGGGGCGCTGCATTTTCTACCCCTGTACCTGGTGACCTTTGTGGTGGGCGGCTTCTGGGAAGTGCTGTTTGCTATGAAACGGGGTCACGAGGTCAATGAAGGGTTTTTTGTCACCTCCATTCTCTTCACCCTGACCCTGCCGCCGGATCTGCCCCTGTGGCAGGCCGCCATGGGCATCAGGTTTGGCGTCGGCATTGGCTAAGAGGTGTTTGGCGGCACCGGTAAGAATTTCCTCAACCCAGCCCTGACCGGCCGGGCCTTCCTCTATTTCGCCTACCCGGCGCAGCTGTCCGGCGATGCGGTCTGGACCGCGGTGGACGGCTACAGCGGTGCCACGCCCCTGGGTATTGTGGCCGCAGAGGGCATGCCCGGTCTCACCGGCGCCGTGTCCTGGATGGACGCGTTCATGGGCACCATCCCGGGCTCCATCGGCGAGACGTCGACCCTGATGGTGATGGTGGGTGGCGCCATATTGCTGCTCACCAAAATCGCATCCTGGCGGGTGGTTGCGGGTTGCTTCGTCGGCATGATTGCGTTCTCAACGCTGCTCAATGTGGTGGGCTCTGACAGCAACCCGGCCTTTGCCATGCCCTGGTACTGGCACATGGTGGTGGGAAGCTTCGCCTTTGGAGCATTTTTCATGGCCACTGACCCGGTTTCTGCGGCGATGACGGACCGGGGCCGCTGGGCCTACGGCATCCTGATTGGCGTCATGTGCGTGTTGATTCGCGTGGTTAACCCCGCGTTCCCGGAAGGGATGATGCTGGCGATTTTGTTTGCCAACCTGTTTGCGCCCCTGTTCGATCATTTCGCAGTCCAGGCCAACATCAAAAGGAGACTCGCCCGTGTCCAGTAACAAGGAATCCCTGGGTGGCATCGTCTCGGTCGCCCTGGCCCTGTGTGTGGTGTGTTCCATCGTGGTATCCGCCGCCGCGGTAGTGCTCAAGCCGGCCCAGGAGGTCAACAAGACCCGGGACCTGAAACGCAACATCCTGATGGCTGCGGGTCTTTACGATGCCGGCCTGACCATTGAGGAGCAGTTTCAGCGGGTGGACTCACGGGTTGTCGATATCAGTACCGGCGAATACGCCACTGACATTGATCCTGAGGGTTTCGATCAGCGGGCTGCGGCCAAGGATCCGGCGACTTCTGTGGCCCTGGATGCGGACGCGGACATTGCCAATATTATTCGCCAGTCCCGCTACGCCATGGTGTACCTGGTCAACGATGAAGCCGGTGATCTCAGCAAGGTGATCCTGCCGGTGCACGGCTATGGTCTGTGGTCAACCTTGTACGGCTTTGTCGCCCTGGAATCTGATGGCAACACCATCGCTGGCCTTGGCTTTTATGAGCACAAGGAAACTCCCGGACTGGGTGGTGAGGTGGACAATCCCCGCTGGAAGGACCTGTGGAAGGGCAAGCAGGTCTACCGGGACGGGGCAGTGGCCATCAGTGTCGTGAAAGGAAGTGTCGACCAGGGCTCTGACGCCGCCAACTGGCAGGTGGATGGCCTGTCCGGCGCGACCCTGACCAGCCGGGGGGTCAGTAACCTGGTTCAATATTGGTTGGGAGAAGATGGCTTCGAGCCCTATCTGCGCAACCTGCGTGAGGGAGATGCCTGATGGACATTAAGGACACTCTATTTAAACCGGTATTCAGGGATAACCCCATCGCCCTGCAGATACTGGGCATTTGCTCGGCGCTGGCGGTTACCTCGTCAATGCAGGTGAGTCTGGTGATGGCCATTGCCCTTACCCTGGTGACCGCCTTCTCCAGCTTTTTCATCTCGGCGATACGGCATTACATTCCCTCCAGCATCCGAATCATTGTGCAGATGACCATCATCGCGTCGCTGGTGATTGTGGTTGACCAGGTGCTCAAGGCGGTGGCCTACGATATCTCCAAGCAACTGTCGGTTTTTGTCGGGCTGATCATCACCAACTGTATTGTCATGGGACGGGCCGAAGCCTTCGCCATGAAAAACCCGCCGCTGCCCAGTTTCCTCGACGGCTTCGGTAACGGGCTCGGATATTCCTTTGTGTTGATGGCGGTGGCCTTCGTGCGGGAGTTGTTCGGCTCCGGCAAGCTGTTCGGTGTGGAAGTCCTGCCCCTGGTGACCGAGGGCGGCTGGTATGCACCCAACGGATTGCTGTTACTGCCACCCAGTGCGTTCTTCCTGATCGGCTTGTTGATCTGGGCCATTCGCAGCTGGCAGAAGGATCAGGTCGAGGAGCCTGAGTTCCGTATTGCCAAGCACACCGCGGTGGAGGAGAGCGCCTGATGGAACACTATCTGAGCCTGTTTGTTCGCGCTGTGTTCATTGAGAACATGGCCCTGTCCTTTTTCCTGGGCATGTGCACATTTCTCGCGGTTTCGAAAAAAATCCAGGCCGCTTTTGGCTTGGGGGTAGCCGTGGTCGTGGTTCTCACCATTACCGTGCCGGTCAACAACTTGATCTACCAGTATCTGCTCGCCGACGGCGCGCTGGCCTGGGCCGGTTTGCCTGACGTGGATCTGAACTTCCTGAGCCTGCTGAGCCAGATTGGCGTGATCGCTGCGCTGGTGCAGATTCTAGAGATGTTCCTTGACCGCTATGTACCCGCCCTGTACTCCGCCCTGGGCGTGTTTCTGCCCCTGATTACCGTGAACTGTGCAATTCTTGGGGCCTCCCTGCTGATGGTGGAGCGTGACTACACCCTGGGAGAGAGTGCTGTATTTGGTGCCGGAGCAGGGGTTGGTTGGGCCCTGGCCATCGTGGCGCTGGCGGGTATCCGGGAGAAGCTGAAGTACAGCGATGTTCCGGACGGGTTGCAGGGCCTGGGCATAACCTTTATCACCGTGGGACTGATGTCACTGGGCTTTATGTCCTTTGGCGGTATCGATATCTGAGTCTGATGGGCAGCGAGAGGAAGTAGAGCACAATGGATATGACGATCGTATATGGCGTGGGCATGTTCACCGCTATTGTCTTGGCTCTGGTGATGATCATTCTGGCAGCCCGTTCCCGGTTGGTGAGCTCGGGTAACGTCAGCATAGAAATCAACGGTGAAAAGACCATTGAGGTGCCCGCGGGGGGCAAACTGCTGCAGACCCTGGCCGACGCCAACCTGTTCCTTGCCAGTGCCTGTGGCGGTGGCGGCACCTGTGCCCAGTGCAAGTGCCAGGTGAGCGACGGTGGCGGTTCCATGCTGCCCACCGAGGAATCCCACTTTACCCGCAGGGAAGCCCATGACGGCTGGCGTCTGTCCTGCCAGACCCCGGTCAAACAGGACATGAAAATACAGATTCCGGAGGAGGTGTTCGGGGTCAAGCAGTGGGAGGGCACCGTGGAGTCCAACGACAACGTCGCGACATTCATTAAGGAACTGGTGCTCAAGCTGCCCGAGGGGGAGAGCGTCGTCGGTCGCGCCGGCGGTTATGTGCCGCTGGCGTGCCCGCCCCCTACGGTCAACTACAGCGACTTCGATGTCGGTGAAGAATATCGCGGCGATTGGGAGCGCTTTGGCTTCTTCAATCTTTCATCAGCCTGTCAGGACACCACCATCCGCGCCTATTCGATGGCCAATTACCCGGAAGAAAAGGGCATCGTGAAGTTCAACATCCGGATAGCGACGCCGCCGCCCGGCAGTGAAGGTATCCCGGCCGGTATCATGTCCAGCTGGGCATTCAACCTGAAGCCCGGGGATAAGGTGACCGTCTACGGACCC
>JAAXJC010000159.1:15051-15574 GCA_012270045.1 Luminiphilus sp. | reverse complement strand
ATGGTATTCATCGGGGGTGGTGCGGGCATGGCACCCATGCGTTCCCATTTGTTCGATCAGTTAAAACGCCTCAACTCCAAGCGAAAAATCACCTTCTGGTATGGCGCTCGCTCACTGCGTGAAATGTTCTACGTTGAGGATTATGACGGCCTGCAGGCAGAGAACGACAACTTCTCCTGGCACGTGGCCCTGTCCGACCCGCAACCTGAAGATGACTGGGAAGGCCTGACCGGGTTCATCCACAACGTTCTGTTCGAGCAGTATCTGAAGGATCACCCAGCGCCGGAAGATTGCGAGTACTACATGTGCGGACCGCCAATGATGAACGCGGCGGTGATCAAGATGCTGCTGGATCTGGGAGTAGAGCGCGAGAGCATCTTCCTGGACGATTTTGGTGGCTGACCGAATGCCATTGCTGTACCTGCGACCAGCCCTAGTGCTGGTCGTATTGCTTTTGGGCCTGGTGGCCTGCTCAGCAGGGCCCGATACCGAGCGCCTGCAGGGCCGGGTATTTGGTACCGGT
>JAAXJC010000159.1:0-15041 GCA_012270045.1 Luminiphilus sp. | reverse complement strand
CGTCCCGGCCCTGGACGTGCTTTAGGATGGGATTCTGGAGGCCTTTGAGACGGTTAATCAGAGCATGAACACCTACGATCCGGAATCTGCCATTAGCCGCTTCAATGCCCTGCCCGCAGACCAGCCCATGGAGATGGACTGGGATTTTACCTATGTCTTCAATGAGGCCCGTCACCTCTCAGAGCTGACCGGTGGGGCCTACGATGTCACTGTCTCCCCCTTGGTTGAACTGTGGGGCTTTGGTCCGTCAGGTCCCGCTGACAGGCCTTCGGCTGACCGTATTGCCATAGTGCTTGAGGCCGTGGGGCTGGACCAGTTGCTGTGGCAGCCCGAGACCCGCACCCTGGTAAAGCGCGATCCCCGTGTTGCCCTGGAGCTGTCTTCTATTGCCAAGGGTTACGGCGTTGACCTGGCGGCGGATACCCTGGATGAGTTGGGTGTCCGCAACTACATGCTGGAGGTCGGCGGAGAATTACAACTGAGGGGCCTGAGCCCACGGGGAGACAGCTGGCGGATCGCCGTGGAGCGCCCGGAACTTGGGCAGGGCGGCATTCAGGCTGCGGTGCAGGTGACCGACGCGGGGGTAGCGACATCGGGTGATTACCGCAATTTTTATGAACACGAGGGCCAGCGCTACTCCCATCTGATCGATCCCCGCACCGGTTATCCCATAACCCATGACCTGGTCTCTGTGACGGTTATCCATCCATCGACCGCGCTGGCCGATGCCTGGGCGACCGCCCTGTGTGTGCTCGGGTCGGATGCGGCACTGGCGTTGGCGGAACAGCAGAAATTGGCGGTTTACCTGGTGCGCCGGGAGGGTGATGCCTTAACGGCGAGTTGGAGTTCGTACTTTGGGCCCTATCTGGCCTCAGGCGACGCATCGGGATAAAGTAGTGCCACAGCAACGGGGAGTAGCAACGTGATTTTCCTGGTCACATTTATAGCCTTTGCCACCATTGTCGCCGCCATGGCGGTGGGTGTTATGGCGGGTCGAGCCCCCATCAGTGGTTCCTGTGGCGGAGTCGGGCGTCTGGGCATCGATCAGAAATGTGACCTCTGTGGTGGCGACCCCCAGGTCTGTGAAACCGAGACCCGTCGTGTTGGGTCGGGTGAGCCCGCCGTCAAAAGCTACGACCCCCGAGACTGAACGGTTCGGATAGCCCGGGATGTCCTTTTCCCGTGACATGGTCATTCGCTACACCTTCCGGGGCCGTAGGCGGGGTTTTTCCCGGGTGGTCGCCCGGGCATCGATGCTGGGCATGGTGCTGGGGGTGGCCAGCCTCATTACCGTGCTGTCGGTTATGAATGGTTTCGCCGGAGAATTGCGGACCCGAATCCTGTCACTTGTGCCCCATGCCCGGGTGGTGCCCACTGAGGGCTCCATACAAAGCTGGCAAACGGTTGCTGAGGATATCGAACAGTCCCCGGGTGTGCAGTCGGTGGCACCCTATATGGAAGACACCGTCCTGCTCCAATCCCGCTATCGTCGACAGGGCAGTCGTATCACCGGTATCGATCTGGAGCGCCAGCGAACCGTCAGTGAACTGCACCAGCGGGTGATAGCGGGGGACCTCGGACAACTGGCCGCTCAACCTTTTACCCTCGCGTTGGGGAGCTCCCTGGCGCGGCAGCTGGGGGTGGTCCCGGGCGACAGTCTGGAGGTCGTACTGCCAACGCTGTCGGTGACACCCCTTGGGGTCTTCCCCCGTACCCGCGAGCTGTTGGTAGTTGCTGAGTTTGAGGTGGGTTCCAGCCTGGACGCGCTTCAATCCTACGTCAGTCTCGATACCGCCAGACGTCTCTTTGCCCGGCCAGGCGTGGATGGGCTTCAGCTTGATCTGGGAAGTCCCGATGCCGTCTCCGGAGCGGTGCCCAGCTTGCGGCAGCGGTTGGCTGCCGGGATGGAGATCATTGACTGGCGAGATTCCCAGGGCAGCCTGTTCGCGGCTGTGCGCATGGAAAAAATCATGGTCGGTGTTTTGCTGCTGGCGGTTATCGCCGTGGCAGCGTTCAATATTGTGTCGACCCTGACCATGTCGGTTACAGAAAAATCCAGGGACATCGCCGTATTGCGTGTCATGGGAGTCACCGCAGGGGGGATCATGCTGTTGTTCATGGGGCACGGATTACTGCTGGGCGCCGTGGGCATTTTCGTCGGCGCGGTACTGGGTGTGCTGTTATCCCTGGGCATCGCAGACCTTGCGGCTTGGATAGAGCGGGTGACGGGAGCCCAGCTGTTTGACCCCGCCGTCTACTACATTGGGCGTCTGCCCTCGGATTTGTTCTGGACCGATGTGCTGGCGACCACCCTGCTGGCGTTGTTGTTGAGCACTTTGGCCACCCTGTATCCGGCCTGGCGTGCGTCCCGGATTGCTCCGGCAGAGGTGCTGGATAATGGCTGATCCGGTACTCAGCTGCTCTGGCTTGAGCAAGCGCTACCAGGACGGCTCCCGCGCCGTGCAGGTGTTGCAGGGCGTCGATCTGTCACTGCAGGCGGGGGAGCGCATCGCCATTGTCGGGCGCTCTGGTTCGGGTAAGTCCACGCTGCTGAATTTGCTGGGGGGGCTGGACCTGCCCAGCGGTGGCGAGGTGTTCGTCTCCGGTACCGCGATTTCCACCATGGATGAACGTGCCCGCAGCCGGTGGCGCAACCGGCATTTGGGATTCGTTTTTCAGTTTCATCACCTTTTGCCCGAGTTCACTGCCCTGGAGGCCGTTGCCATGCCATTGAGAATTGCGGGGGAGAGTCGATCGGCGGCGAGGGAGCGTGCCGAAGCACTCCTGGCCGCGGTAGGTTTGAGCGACCGCATGTCCCATCACCCGGGGGCTTTAAGCGGTGGCGAGCGCCAACGCGTAGCCATTGCCAGGGCGTTGGCCAATCGCCCCAGCTGTGTCCTGATGGATGAGCCCACCGGCAATCTGGACCCGGAATCTGCGGAACGGGTGCTGGCATTGATCGCCGACATCGACAACGGTGATACCGCGTTTGTCGTGGTCACCCACGACCCCGCCATTGCGGCAAAGATGAATAGGCAGTTAAAGCTAGAGGCGGGACAGCTCTCGGAAATCCAGCATGCTATGGCGTGATCGGCTGGACTTGGCCGTGCGCCAGGTACTGGACCGGGGTCGCGGTCTGTCAGGCTTTTTGTCCCGCCTTTCCATACTCGGTCTCACCCTCGCTGTCGCCGTGTTGCTGGCGGTACTGGCCGTTATGAACGGTTTCGAGCGCGAAATGCGCGAACGGATACTGGGTGTGGTGCCCCACATCAGTATCCAGGGGTTCGCCGATCTGGCGACCTGGCGCGAGGTGCAGACTCGGGTCATGGCACTGGACGGTGTGGTCGAGACGGCACTGTTTCACGAGCGTGACCTGCTCGCCGTTCGGGGGAGTCGGGTGGATGCCGCAACGCTGTTGGGCATCGAGCCGGCGACATGGACGCGGTGGCAGCCCTGGTCTTCGGCTGTCGTGGAACGGCTGGAGCCCGGGCAGGTGGTATTGGGGACGGGTCTGGCCCGGCGCTTGGGAGTGGGCCCGGGCGATCCGTTACGGGTGGTAGCGCCGGAGGGGTCGTTGGAGGCCGGGACTCTGCCGGTCACCCGTGTCCTGGCTGTGGTGTCGTTGATCGATTCAGGTACCGAGCTGGATGAGGCTCTGATGCTGGCTGATTTTGAATATACCGCCGGCATGCTGGGGGATGCGGTGACGGCAACCGGGGTTGCCCTGCAACTGGAGCAGCTTTTTGATGCGCCGCGCCGACGCTGGGAATTCAGGCAGCAGCTGTCCCCCGCTTTTTATGTCAGTGACTGGAGTGTCAGGCACGGCAACCTGTATGCGGCCATCCGCTTATCCAGGGACCTGGTGACCTTGCTGTTGCTGTCCATTATCGCGGTTGCTGCTTTCAACGTGGTGTCGTCTCTGGTGCTGGTGGTAAGCGATCGACGGGGGTTTATCGCCATGCTCCAGACGATGGGTGCCACCCAGGCTGACATTGTCTGGATCTTTCTACTGCAGGGTGCTTGGATAGGGGTGCTGGGGGCTTCCATGGGTGTGCTGCTGGGCTGGCTGTTGGCGTCAGCATTGCCCACCCTGGCTGCAGCGGTGGAGTGGCTGGTGGGGGTGCAGCTATTAAATACCGATGTCTACCCCCTGGACTTCTTGCCCGTGGATACCCGAGCGGCGGATGCCCTGTGGTTGTGGTCGGTATCGGTAGTGCTGTGCCTGCTTGCCGCCATCGTGCCCGCACGTCGGGCTATCCGCGTGCCCGTGGCCACCGCCCTGGCCAGCAGTCAACCGTGACTACGGCTGCCGGCGTTGCCTCAACAGGCTGCGCTGCTGCCAGGCACGACTGACTCGCCAGCGCCACAGCAGGTTGATGACGATATAGCCCATCAGCCCGGCAATGACCCCGATGACGAAACAGCCCAGCAGAAACGGCTGCCAGATGTCTCCCAGCCGCTGACTCAGCCAACTCCAGGTGATCTCGAATTCAATGTCTTGCAGCGGCGTATCGAGCAGGAACGCTCCCAACTCGTAGGCCGCGTAATAAATGACCGGCATGGTCAGGGGGTTGGTCACGAAAATCAGGCTGATGCTGAGGGGTAGGTTGGCCCTGAGGCGCACGGCGGCAAAGGCTGCGACGAACACCTGTCCCGGCGCTGGCACCATGGCGCAGAACAGTCCAATGGCAAAAGCCGTCGCGGTGGAGTGTCGATTGATGTGCCAAAGATTCGGCTCGTAGATCCAGTCCCCCAGAACGCTCAGGGAGCGCATCTGCCTGAGTCGCTGTTGGGATGGGGCAAAACGCTGGAAAATCTTTCGTGCCATCGACTCACAGTCATCTGGGGTTTGGCGCCTACGAACCCGATCAATTACTGCCGTCTGGCGTCGCCGCTGTCGGCGCGGCCGACCCTGGGTGTTTTACTGTCAGGTTGTACCAATGACAGCGAGTATGCCGATTTTAAGCTGGGTGAACCACAGAATTGCGCCTGACATTTGCCACAGCTCTCGCTTTGCATTTTTGGCCGCCCTGCTGCTACCCCTGTGCCTGCCGTGGCCCCAGGGAGGATTGCTGTTGGTGCCTGTCGGCCTGTGCCTGAGGTGGCTTGGTGCTGAGAGGGCCGGTGTTTATGTTTGTGTCGGTGGCCTGCTCGCCGGGTACTGGGGCTGCCTGTGGGCTGACTGGCAAATACCATCCGAGTGTTACCGCAGTGAGGTTGCCGTTGCCGGCCAGGTGGTTTCGTTTATCCGGGAGCTGCCCAGACCATCGGGTCCTCCCGGCCAGTCTTTTATCCTGGAGCTGCAGGGCGCGGTTCCCGGCTGTGGCTCACCCCGTCGTTTGGCTGTCTTCGCCGCTAAAGACACCCCAGACCGGAAGACGGGTAATCTGCTGACGCTCAGGGGTCGGCTGCGCCCCCCACCGGGCCAGTGGAGCCCGGGGGCCATCCCGGAGCAGGCTCGGTGGTTGGCCCGGGGCGTACACGGACGCATTTCGGTCACCGACTTGCAGGTAGTCGACGCTGGGGTGGGTCCCCTGTCGGCGTTACGACTTCGGCTGGCCCAGGGACTTGCAGGCCTTGACGGCAACCGGCGATCCCTTGGGGTACTGCAGGCGCTGGTGCTGGGAGAGGGTGGGGCGATAGCTCGAACCGACTGGCAGCGCTTCAGGCGACTGGGCATTAGCCATGCCTTTGTCATCAGCGGTCTGCACCTGGGGCTGGTCTTTATTGGTTCGTGGTGGCTCAACCGTCGCCTGTTTCTATGTTGCTGTCCCCTGGCAGCTGTACACCGGGACTGGGCGGTTGTACCCGCCGCGCTATTGGCATTTGCCTACGCAGCCCTGGCCGGTTTCTCCCTGCCCACCCAGCGGGCGTTGGTCATGATCGTATTGGCTGCCGTTACCCGTCTACTGGGCTGGAAGACCCCCGGAGCGCATCTGTTGCTGGTGGCAGCGCTGCTCATCATCGCCACAGACTATTATGCGGTTCTGGGCAGTAGTTTCTGGCTGAGTGTGGTCGCGACCGCCGTCCTGCTGTCTGTCGCCGCCCTGCGTGCTGGCCCGCTTTCGCCCATCAACTCGAACTGGCTGCTGAAAGGGCTGCTCATCCAGTTACTGCTGTTGCTCCTGATGGCCCCCCTGAATCTGTTTTGGTTTGGTCAACTCTCTCTGGCTGCCATTATCGCCAACCTTGTGATCGTGCCCTTGTTGAGCTTGCTGCTGATTCCCCTGGCCCTGCTGGGCACGCTGATCACAGTCCTAGCTGACGCGCCGGATAATGCTGCCTGGTCGATGGCGCAATATGCAGCCTCCTGGGGTTTGAGGGGTATTGAAATCGTCGATCGTCGGGTGCCCGACTGGGCCATTATTCGATCGTCATTGACCGCGCCAGCGAACGCCGATGACCCGGTTTTGGCGGTGCTCGATGTTGCACAGGGTCTGGCGGTGGTTATGCAGCACAGCGACCAGGTCTGGGTCTACGACACGGGCGATGCGCCCCTACAGGGCAGAACCCAGGCGGAGAAAATTCTGCTGCCCTATCTTCGTAAGCGGGGTGTCCGGGCGGTGTCGCTGCAAATCATCAGCCATCCCGACCGGGATCATGCTGGCGGCCTGGGGATAGTGGCTGATCGACTGCCCATAGCGCGCAGGCTGGGCAGTGGTGGTGAGTCCTGCCGTGCAGGGCAGGTGCTGTATGACCGGGATCAGGTCACGTTGACAGTACTCAACGGCCCGGGACTCGATAACAGCAGCTCCTGTGTGCTCATGTGGCGGTATGGACAGTTCAGGTTGTTGCTGGCGGGGGATATTGATGCCCACCGAGAGCGAGAGCTCATTCAATACTGGCGGGAGCAGGTGCAGGCTGATGTCCTGGTCGTTGCCCACCACGGTAGCAACACCTCGACCTCCCGCAGTTTTCTGAAGTGGGTGAAGCCCGGCGCCGGAATCATCAGTTCCGGACTTGCGAACCGCTTTGGCCATCCCCACCCGGCGGTGCTAGGGCGCTTGCGGGAACGGGGTGTGGAGATCTTCAATACCGCTTTGAGCGGCACGGTCAGGGTCTTCCCAGAGAGTGAAAGCGCTGAAATTATAGCGTTGAGGAGTGGCAATATTCCCTATTGGCTGGGATTGCCCTAGCTGGGGTGCGTTCTGCGCCGAAGGTATACTGAAGACCTGTTGGAGGACGAAACAGTGCTTAATCTTCTCGCCGCTGGCGGCTGGGTCATGCCCCTGATCGTATTGTGCTCGGTGCTGGCCCTGGCCATTTCAATTGAACGGTCCGTGGCCCTCAATCCCGCCCGCATCGCACCCCCACACCTGCTTGCCAATGTTTGGAAGCAGCTGAAGGCGGGTGAGTTGGACGCCCAGCGCCTGAAGGCCCTGAGATTGGGTTCGCCCCTGGGCGCTATTCTGGCCGCCGGCCTCGCCAATCGCAGCCAGGGGCGGGATGTGATGAAGGAGAGTATCCAAGAGGCGGCCGGTCATGTGGTGCATGATCTTGAGCGCTACCTGAATACCCTGGGTACGGTAGCCGCCGTGGCACCGCTGCTGGGACTGCTGGGCACGGTTGTGGGCATGATCCGGGTGTTTACTGAAATCACAGTGCAGGGTACCGGCAACGCCAATGCCCTGGCGGGGGGTATTTCCGAGGCCCTGATAACTACCGCCGCCGGTTTGGTCGTCGCCATTCCCGCGCTGGTCATGCACCGGTACTTCACCGGTAAGATTGACACCATCGTGGTGGGGCTGGAGCAGGAAACCATCAAGCTGGTTGATGCCCTGCACAGCGGCAAAAAGACAGAATACGACCTGTGAAATTCCGCCGTCAGCGCCGGGACGAACTGTCGATCAACCTGACTCCGTTGATTGACGTTGTTTTCCTGCTGCTCATTTTCTTTATGGTATCCACCAGCTTTACCCGGGCTACCCAGCTTGCTGTCAACCTGCCGGAGGCCGAGGGCCAGCCAGCACCCGAGCGCACCGCCAAACTGGAACTGGTCATCGCCGCCGACGGGGTTTTCACCTTGAACGGCCGGGAAATATCCAGTCAACCCATCGACGTGCGCCGGGCCCTGCGTGATGAATCGAATGGCAACCGGGATACGCCGATCACAATAGCCGCCGATGGTGCCGCGGCCCACCGTCATGTGGTGACAGCCCTGGACGCCGCCAGTGCCCTGGGTTTTCACCAGTTGACCATCGCCGCCCAGGCACCCGTGGACAGAGAGTGATGGGTAGGGAGGATGTGGCCCGGGGGGACTGGGCACTGTACCGCCGGCTACTGGCTTACGTGGTTCCCTACAGCTGGGCTTTTTTGCTCAGCGTGCTGGGTTTCCTGGTGTATTCCCTGGGCAGCGTATTGCTGGCGGATTTAACCCAGTTCCTGCTCGATTCCCTGGGCCAGGCCCAGGAGTTTGAACTGGGTTTGGTGTCGGCGGCGGCACACTGGCTTTGGCCGCCCGGCGACAAGACCGCCCAGGACTACTCCCGCGTTGCGGTACCGGTGGCCGCCGTGGTGATCTCCCTGGGCCGGGCGCTGGGGTTCTTCGTGGGCAATTATTATATGAATGTGGTGGCCCGCAGCGTTGTCCACAACCTGCGCGTACAGTTGTTCGAGGTCATGATGACGGCCCCGCGACGCTACTACGATGACAATGCGGGAGGTCAGCTGCTCAGCAAGATCACCTTCAATGTAGAGCAGGTGTCCGGGGCCGCCAGCGACGCCCTGAAGGCGCTGCTCAGGGAGGGGTTGACCGTGGTCGCGCTGGTTACCTACATGCTGTACCTGAACTGGCGCCTGACCCTGGTGTTTTTTGCAGTGGCACCCGCTATCGGGCTGGTGGTCGTGGTGGTAGGTCGGCACTTTCGCCGCTACAGCCGTCGCATCCAGGATTCCATGGGGTCGGTAACCCAGGTGAGTGGCGAATCCCTGGGCTCCTTTGATGTGCTGCGGGTCTTTGCTGCGGCGGGGCAGCAGATAGAGCGCTTCCGGGAAGCGAGTCGTTTCAACCGGAACCAGAGCCTCAAACTGGCATTTGTTCAGGCGGTCTCCACACCCGTGATACAGACCCTGCTGGCACTGGCACTGGGGGCCTTGTTCTGGTTTGCCCTCGATCCAAGTCTCATGGCGGGTTTTTCAGCGGGTTCCCTGGTGGCTTTTATCACCGCCGCGGCCCAGATGGGCAAGCCGATCCGTACCCTCAGCGGCGTACAGAGCATTATTCAGCGCGGACTCGCCGCAGCGGAGGATATCTTTGAGCAACTCGATACGCCGCCGGAGCCCGACCGGGGCACCACGCCCCTGACGCGGGCCCGGGGTGAGGTGGAGATCGAGCGCCTGAGTTTCCGCTACCCCGGTAGTGACAACTTTGCTCTGGAAAATGTCTCCTTGCACCTGGCTCCCGGGGAGACGGTCGCTTTAGTGGGTCGCTCGGGCAGCGGTAAATCGACCCTGGTGCAATTGCTGCTCCGGTTCTACAGCCCCGAGCATGGAGAGATTCGTCTCGACGACCTGATTGTCGATGAGTACCGGCTGGCCGATTACCGCAAGCAGTTTGCCGTGGTCGCCCAGTCGATCAGTCTGTTCAGTGACACCATCCGAAACAATCTGGCCCTGGGGGAGACCCGTGATGCCAGTTACGACGAGATACTGGCGGCGGCCCGAAGAGCACACGCGATCGAGTTTATCGAACAGATGCCACAGGGGCTGGACACCGTGTTGGGTGATGGTGGCGCCGGCCTGTCCGGGGGGCAGAAGCAACGTTTGGCCATTGCCCGGGCACTGTTGAAGGACGCCCCGGTGTTGATACTGGATGAGGCCACCTCAGCCCTGGATACCGAGTCCGAAACCTTCATACAGGACGCCCTGACGGAATTCTGCCGGGAGCGCACCACTCTGGTCATAGCGCACCGGCTGTCCACCATAGAAAACGCCGATCGCGTGGTTGTGCTGGACGGCGGGCGGGTGGTGGCCTCGGGCCCACACCAGCAGTTACTGACCGAGAGCGCCCTCTACGCCCGTCTCCATAAGCAGGATTTCGAGGGATCATGAGTGGCTTGCGCCACCGTTTTGAGGCGCGCGTGGTCAGGGCCTGGTATCGGGGGGCGTGGTGGCTGTTTTTGTTATGGCCATTGAGCCTGCTGGTGGCCGTCGTAGTTCGGCACCGGTATCGGCGCCGCAAGCGCGTGGATACCCTGCCGGTGCCTGTGATTGTTGTGGGTGGCATCACCGTGGGGGGCACGGGTAAGACGCCGGTGGTGATCGCCCTGGCCGAGTTTCTGGCTGCCCAGGGTCTGCGGGTTGGCGTGGTCAGCAGGGGCTACGGGGGCTCTACCGGAGCTCAAATACTACAGGTGGACGCGGGTTCACCGGCGGCTGTGGTCGGTGACGAGCCACTGTTGATTGCCCGGCGCACCGGCGTCCCGGTTGTTGTCGGCCGTGACCGGTGCCAGGCCTGGCAACAACTGACAGGCAGGACAAGCCTGGATGTGGTGCTGTCCGATGACGGCCTGCAACATTATGCGCTGCCCCGAAGTTATGAAATTGCGGTGGTTGATGGGCAGCGTGGGCTGGGTACTGCCAAACTGCTACCCATGGGACCCCTGCGCGAGCCGGCGTCACGACTGGAAGCCGTTGACTGGGTATTGGTGCGCAATGGCGGTCAGCCTGATTCCGGATTTCATTACCGACCCTGTCACCTGGAGTGTCTGCAGTCAGGCCAGCGCGTAGAGCCCGGGGCTCTGTCGTCCCAATGGCGGGGGCAGCGGGTGGCCGCAGTGACTGCCCTGGGGCAGCCCGAGCAGTTTTTTGACACCCTGGAAGGCCTTGGGCTGGCGGTGGAACGGGTCAGCTTTCCTGACCACTACCCGATCAACGAGGGCGATCTGGCCCAAATTCAGGCCGATATCATCGTGATGACGGAAAAAGATGCGGTAAAGTTGCAGCCATCGGCGGATGCACGCATCTGGGTGCTCGCCATTACTGCGGAACTTCCGGATGCCTTGCTACAGGGGCTGAAGCAGCGGTTTGTTGATAGTGGGGGTGGATCCTGTTCCACATCGTAATTCCAGCGCGTTACGGCTCGACCCGGTTACCCGGTAAGCCCCTGCTCGATATTGCCGGCAAACCGATGGTCTGGTGGGCCTGGCGCCAAGCGGCGAGCGCGGGGGCCAAATCGGTGGTGGTGGCCACCGATGATCCGCGCATCGCTGATGTCCTGATGGAGGCGGGTGCTGATGTCGCCATGACCAGCGCCGACCATCCCTCGGGTACTGATCGATTGGCAGAGGTTGCCCGCCAGAGAGACTGGTCCGATGACAGCATTGTGGTCAATCTCCAGGGTGACGAGCCCCTGATGCCGGTAGTCAATATCCAGCAGGTTGCCATGGAGTTGGCGCAACACGAGGATGCCAGCGTCGCGACCCTCTGCGAGCCGGTTGATTCGATTGAGCAGTTACATGACCCCGGCGTGGTCAAGGTGGTGGCGTCGGCTACGGGTCAGGCGCTCTACTTTTCCCGGGCAGCGATTCCCTACCAGCGTGACCCGGAGGGGGAGAGTAGCCATTTATTGCTGGCAACCGCCCGGCGGCACATTGGTTTGTACGCCTACCGCTGCAGTTTTCTGAAAGATTTTACCGGCTGGCCCCCGGCGGCCACGGAACAGCTGGAAGCTCTGGAACAGTTGCGGGCGCTGGAACGGGGGCACCTGATTCGTGTCGTTGATGCGGCTGAGTCGGTGCCCACCGGCGTCGACACCCCGGACGATCTCGAGCGGATTCGCGATCTACTGGGACGCTGAATGATGGCGGTAGCCTCCGGGGTTTCACTGGCCGATCACAATACCCTGGGATTACAGGCCAGCGCTGAGTGGTTTGCCTCGGTCCGCAACCGCGAGGAACTGGACGCCGCCCTCAACTTTGCCAGTGAACGGCAGCTACCCGTGCGAGCCCTGGGGGAGGGCAGTAATGTCATTCTGCATCCGCGCCTGCCGGGCCTGGTGCTGCACATGGCAACCCGGGGAGTTCAATTGCGTAAGGATGACGGCCGCAGGGCGTTGCTCCGATGCGCCGCGGGGGAGAACTGGCATCAGTTGGTGCTTTGGTGTTGTGAGCAGGGTTTGCATGGATTGGAAAATCTGGCGCTTATCCCGGGGTCCGTCGGAGCCGCACCGGTGCAGAACATCGGCGCCTACGGTGTTGAGTTGTCCGAGCACGTTGTCGGGGTAGAGGTTGTCGATGTTGCCTCCGGTGCCGTGGAGTACCTGCCAGCGGGGGATTGCGGTTTTGGCTACAGAACCAGCCGCTTCAAGCAGGCTGGAGGTGAGAATTTGCTCATTACGGCAGTGGATCTGCGTCTGGATCGGGAAGCCTCGCTCTGCTGGGATTACCCCTCGCTGAAGGCTGCCTTGAACAACACCAGCCCCACACCTGAAGAACTGATGCAAACCGTCATGGCCGTGCGGACACAGCGTCTGCCCGATCCCGCTGTGGTGCCCAATGTGGGCAGTTTTTTTAAAAACCCCATTGTGAGTGCGGACTTTGCGGAAACCTTGGGCACACGCTATCCGGCGTTGCCCGTCTATCCGGCAGCAGCGGGCAGTACCAAGCTGTCCGCAGCCTGGATGATTGACCAACTGGGCTGGCGCGGTCGGGGGCAGCGCGTAGTGGCGGTATCAGAAGCCCACAGCCTGGTGCTGGTGAATCGCGGCGCAGATACCGCTGAGGCCGTTTTGGCCCTGGCATCAGCCATACAGGCATCAGTTCTGGATGAGTTTGGAGTGGCGTTGGAGTTGGAGCCCCAACTGCTGGGAGAGGCCGGGGACTGATTCGTGCCGGACTTTGACGCCAAAGCCTTTCTGAACACCCTGACCAGCCGGCCCGGGGTGTACCAGATGTACGATGACCAGGGCGAATTGCTTTATGTCGGTAAGGCCAAGAACCTCAAAAACCGGGTCACCAGTTATTTTCGTGCCAGTGGCCTGACCGCAAAAACCATGGCTCTGGTCGCCCGTATTGGCGATATCCAGGTGACGGTGACCTCGACGGAAGTGGACGCCCTGCTGCTGGAGCACAATCTGATTAAGGAGCACCAGCCGCCTTACAACATCAATCTCAAAGACGATAAGTCCTATCCCTATATCTACCTCAGTAGCCAGGATCGATGGCCTCGCCTGGCACTGCACCGGGGACCCAAGCGCCGCAAGGGCGACTATTTCGGGCCCTATCCCAGCGCCGGGGCGGTACGCTCGACACTGCATCTGCTGCAAAAGGTGCTGAAAGTGAGGCAGTGCCAGGACAGTTATTTCCGCAACCGATCCCGGCCCTGCCTGCAATACCAGATTGGTCGCTGCAGTGGTCCCTGTGTGGGTCTGGTCAGCGACGAGGATTACGGTGAGCAGGTGGAGAAGACCGTACTGTTCTTGAAAGGGAAGTCCCAGGAATTGATGGGTCGGCTCGCCGATGAAATGGAGAGCGCCTCCGAGGACCTGCGCTTCGAGGAAGCGGCGGAGCGGCGTGACCAGTTGATGCAGCTGCAAAAAGTGCAGTCGGTTCAGGGTGTTGAGGGGGTCAGGGGCAATCTCGATATCCTGGCTGCAGTGGTAGCCGGTGGCGCCGCCTGCGTGCAGGTGCTGTTCATACGGGAAGCCCGAATCCTGGGCAGCCGGACTTACTATCCGCCGACCCGACTCGACGAGGATGCTGCCGGGGTCCTGGAGGCCTTCCTGCCACTGTTCTATTTGTCGGGTAAGCAGGACATTCCCGATGAGATTGTGGTCACCGAATTGCCGTCGGGCTCAGAGACGCTCGCCGAAGCACTGACCTTCAGGGCCGGCCGGCGAGTGGAGGTGCGTGCCCGGGTCAGGGACGCCCGATCCCGCTGGCTGGAGATGGCCCAGCAAACCGCCGAGACCAATCTGGGTGCCCATCTGAGCGGCAAGAAGACCATGGCCGGGCGCCTGGAAAGTCTCAGGCGCGAACTGGATCTCGAGGTGCCGCCCTCGCGCATGGAATGCTTTGACATCAGCCACAGTTCCGGTGAGGCAACCGTTGCCTCCTGCGTGGTCTTTGACGCCACGGGCCCGGTGAAAGCGGATTACCGCAAATTCAATATTGATGGCATCCAGCCCGGTGATGACTACGCGGCCATGCAACAGGCCCTTGAGCGTCGCTACAAGCGCCTGGCCTCGGGTGAGGGCCGGTTGCCCGACGTGTTGTTTATCGATGGCGGCAAGGGACAGGTGACCCAGGCCATGTCGGTGCTGGCACAGTATGGTATTGAGTCGGTGCGGGTGCTGGGCGTGGCCAAGGGCACCACCCGCAAGGCGGGCTTTGAAACCCTGGTGGACGGTGAAACCTTTCAGGAATCTGTGCTCCGGGGCGACAGTCCGGCCCTGCACCTGATACAGCAGATTCGGGACGAGGCGCACCGATTTGCCATAACCGGCCACCGTGCACGGCGGGGTAAGGCCCGTCGAACCTCAACCCTCGAGGGTATACCGGGTGTGGGTGCCAAGCGTCGCAGGGAACTGCTGCGCCATTTTGGTAGCGCGGCGGGTGTGTCGGGAGCCCGGGTGGAAGAGCTGAGAAAGGTGGATGGAATCAGTTCCACTCTTGCCCAGACTATTTATGACCACCTGCACAGTGTCAACGATTGAGGCCTGTAGCTCTGGGGGTGCCTGTGACACACTCGGCGATGAGCCCGATTTGGGTGCGGTGAGCTTGCAACATGTCAGGACGGTAAATCTGAGTGCCTTTTAACCTGCCCAATACATTGACGCTGCTGCGGGTGGCCGCCATTCCGCTGCTGGTGCTGGTGGTCCATTTGGGGGCGCCCTGGAGCAATTGGGGCGCTGCGGCCCTGTTCGGAGCGGCTGCGCTCACTGATCTATTGGATGGGTGGCTGGCCCGCCGCTCGGGCCAGACCACGGCCTTTGGTGCTTTCCTCGATCCGGTGGCGGACAAACTCATTGTCGCCACTGCCCTGGTTCTGCTGACCGCCCGTTTTGACAACCTGCTGATCACGCTGTCGGCCTGCGTGATCAT
>JAAXJC010000152.1 GCA_012270045.1 Luminiphilus sp. | reverse complement strand
TGAGCGTACCGGCGTGGCCTATGCCCGATACAAAAAAGTAGATGGCTTACTGAAGCGCGCTGATGGCAAGCGCAAGGTGGATCTGCTCAAGTCCCGTGAAAAATTTGATGCTTACCGGTTGCCTGATTAGAACGGATGCAAGGTTACCTACGGATTGGTTTGTCACCTGCTGGCTAGAGCTGCTGGTAATGGTGGGCTGCAGCAACCGGATTCGGATGCCCTATGAGACTCCCACTTATTAGTCGGCGGGAACTGCTGCTGCGCAAGGTACCCTGGTCGAGCTGGACTTGCGCTGCAAACGTGTGTTTCCCATAGCGCCCGCCTAGCCGCCCGGGATGTTTTCGCCCTGATGTTTCCCAAGCACCTCTATTAATAAGGGGTCTTGCAACAGCGAGTCCGGGGGTTCGAATGCCGGTCTCGCCGCCGGAGTTTAGGTGGCTTGATTGATGCTGGCGTAAGCCCTCAAGGGTTGTGTTGGTAACGTAGGCAGAGCGCCCCGTGCAATTAGGTCGATCATGATACTGTCGATCATGCGCACCAAAATACTACTCGATACCACTAGGCTTCCGGCGACATAACCAAGAAAAAATGGGCGGTGCCAGTTCACATGGGGTGTGCTGCACATTGAATTCTGGATTCCTGCGCCAGATTGGGTGTCGCGACACGCTGGTAGCCGACTGACCCCAGCGGGTGAGAAGTTCTTGGGGCTTACCGGGATTTTCGGACTGACGATTCAAAAGGCGGCATGTTCGCGCCACAGATGGGAAGCGGGTCACAGCGTGGGTAAAGCGCGCGAAGAAGTGGTCCCCTTGCTGCTAGGTTCAGGCATCGGTCCAGATGCTGTGAGGCGGGGTCCGCGACTGAAGCCAGTAGGAAGTTGATCCCTCAGGGAACGAATCTAAGTGAACTTATTTACGTCTGGAGCGCCGCACAGGGCACTGATGGCTATCTTTGCGGTCGGGCTTGCCACACTCCTCGCCGCACCTGCAATCGGTGATGAAGTGTTAGAGGCGAATGCCGGCAATGACTTCCTGGGCTGGACGTTTAAAGCCATCCCAGACGAGTCGCAGGCGGGTGAGGCACCGAAGACCGGCATTCCCGATGGGTTAGGGGGTTCTGCATCGCTAAATTTCACGCTATCGGGCGAAATGGGCAACAAGCGTGTAGTGAAGTTGCGGCAACAGGACTTTGCAGCGGCTGGATTGACGGGAATTACGACGCTCAGCGACCTGGCGAGCGTTAGCTGGCGCATTAACCACAGCGACTCGCTGACATACCCGCGATTTGCGGTGACCCTTAGGGCCAATCAGGTCTCTATCGATGGGCAACTCGTTACCTACAAGAAGTACGAAACAATTCGTTTTCTGGCAAGGAAACGGGAACTGGTACCAGGACAATGGCAGACGGTAACCGTCGATTTCTCAGATGGCGAAGACGGCTCACTGTTTCGACACAATGGACCTCTGGATGACCTGTCGCCGATCAACCCCGGGACGAACCAAAAACGGTCGATTGCGCAGTGGATAGAGGGGTACGGCGACCTGGAGATTGCCAGCATTCGCTGGGCCTATGGCAATAAGGACAACGCGCTAACCTTCACCTCTTATATCGACTACCTCGAAATTAATGGCGTTACCTTTGACTTTGAGGGCGCGCCGCTCCAACCGCCGGGCCCCCCTACTGACCTTGTAGCCACACCGGATGATGGTGAGGCTGTCATCGCATTTACGGCGGCCGCTGATAACGGCACGCCAGTGACCCACTACGAGTACCAGCTCGAGACACTGGATAGCGCAGGTAACTGGACTGCGGGTGATTGGACCTCGACGGGCGGCACGGATACCACGCTGACGCTGCCCAACCTGACAAACGGCACCGACTATCGAGTGGGCCTGCGAGCGGTCAGCAATGCCGGGGACGGCGAGGAATCGGCTTCGGTGACGTTTGCCCCGCGTAAAGCCAACCAGGGCGCGATTGGTTTAGTGGTACAGGCAGGCACGCCACGCGGGTTCAGCTTAGCCGCATGGACCGCTGGCTACGTAAAGGATCGTAATAACGCCGGCATTGCTGAC
The DNA here is from genome assembly GCA_012270045.1 of Luminiphilus sp. GTDB lineage: Bacteria > Pseudomonadota > Gammaproteobacteria > Pseudomonadales > Halieaceae > Luminiphilus. The sequence continues at coordinate 5,397 of JAAXJC010000152.1, read as the reverse complement.
GGGCTTGGCGGATCGGCCTGCATTAATGCGTCGTTGAGGGGCCAAGGGGGCGATCGGTGGGGGCGCTTTCTCAATCCAGCGGACTACAAAGACGATGTAAAAGCAGAGGAAGGCGAAAGCTATGGTGGTCGTAAAATTGACCGACTGTCCGACCTCACCAGCCTTAGTTTTCGGACGCAGCACAGCGGTGATGACAGTTTCCCGCGTTTAGGTTTTCAAATAGCGCGTAACAACGTGGCTAGCGACGGCAAAACCGTGGCGCAGTTGGACGTTGATATGAGGGACATGCCCGCTGCGACCGCGGGATGGAATCTGGTTGACATCAATTTTGACGAGATCGGCTTCAGGAGCAGCTATCTTGCAGAGGGTGAAGAGTCGGAAACCAAGCCGCTCTCGGAGTGGATTGAACAGTTTGGCGACCGGCGTATTAATCTGATCCGCTGGCAGACCGGTTCGGGGAACGGGGCGACCACGAACACGACCTATATTGATCAAATCGAGGTGAATGGCGTCACCTATGACTTTGAGGGATCCCCTCCGGTACCCCCTGCGGCGCCCACCGATTTGGCAGCCGCACCCGGTACCGATACCGGCATTACTTTTTCGTTTACGCCGGGTGACCCAGGTGACAGCGCGATTACGCGCTATGAGTACAGCCTCAATGGCCAGGCAGGAAGCGATGCTACCTGGATATCATTGGGTGCGATTCCCAGCCCGCCCTATCAATTTGAAGTGACCTCAGGACTCAAAAACGGTCGGGAGCAAAGGTTATTTCTGCGTGCGGTGAGTAACTCGGGTTTCGGAGAGAGCGCTAGCCTGGCCTTCAGGCCGCGGGCTGAACTCCCCGATGTGACCTTGACCGTGGACGCGACAGACACCCACGGGTTCTATTTGTCGAATGCCAGTTCCCAATATATCAAGGACCGTGATCAGGCCGGCATTCCTGATAGAAACGGCGGCAGCAGCAAGAGCCTCAATGCCAGCTTGGAGAACGCTGGTGACGTGTGGCGAGGCGAAATCAAGGCTGAGGATCTGAACGCTGGTGGCCGGGTCCTGCAGAAGCTACACGACATAGAGACCCTGAGTTATGAGGTGTGGCACGACAAGGAGGGCAACTACCCTGCACTGAGTATTCTTGTGAATCGCTTCGATGGACTGCGTCCTGAGGCACTGTATCTGCAAGTAAATGAGCAGCCACTGGGCAGCGCCAGGGCGTGGCATACGGTCACAGTCGATCCCGCGACCTCGCTGTTCAAAAACAACAACCAAAACAACAGCACGGACGTTAACGCCGGCGCGACCTACACGCTAAACCAATGGATCGCGTTGTATGGCGATCGAACGATCAACCGTATTCGCTGGGGCGGCACTGGTGAAGTGGCCCGCGAGACCTATGTCGACTTTATCGAGGTCAACGGCGTGACCTACGATTTTGAGGGTGTGCCGCCGGCCGTTGTCGCGCCGCCACCGGTGCAGCTGGCCGCGATCGCTGGTGACCAGCAGGCCGAGATTACCTTTAGTGCCGGCGACAACACCGGCGCGACGGTGCTGGGCTATGAGTATCAGTTGGACAACGGGCCATGGACCTCCATTGGCGACACGGTGGCACCCTTCACGGTCGCAGGCCTGATAAACGGCGCCAATTACAGCTTGGCGATGCGCACGGTGAGCGCGGGCCTTGACGATGAGACGCTGACCAGCGATCAGTCGGAGTCGGTGAGTTTTGTCCCAGCGGGTCTGCCCCAGCCGCCTACGAACCTCTCGGCAACGGTGGGGGACAGTTCTGCCATCATAAACTTCAGCAATGCTGGCACGGGAAATGGTGCGTTCATTACCAACTACCACGTCAGTCTGGACGGCAATCCGTTTGTAGCCCTGAACCCCGCCGATAACAGTGGTCCCATTACAGTCACTGACCTCACTAATGGCCAGCTGCACTCAGTCGCCCTGATAACCGAGACTGAAATTGGTTTGAGTGCGCCTTCTAGCGACCTCAGTTTCACGCCCATCTCGGGTGCATCTCCCCCCGATGCGCCTACCAACCTTGTTCTCACCCCGGGCGACAGACAGCTTTTGGTCAGTTTCACACCGGGCAGCGATAACGGCGCCGCCATCACCAATTACGCCTACCAACTTGATGGCGGTGGCTGGATAGCCCTGAGCCCTGCGAGTACATCCAACGCATTTACCATCGCCGGTTTGGAAAACGGGCAGACTTATACGGTTTCGGTCAGGGCGATCAACTCGGAAGGCAGTGGCGCGAACTCATACCCAGTGACCGCGACCCTGCCCCGGCCGCGTGTCATTATCACCACGGATCAGAACGAAACAATTGACCTCAATATTACGCCAGGCAATGGCAGCAGCTGCTCTGTCACCTCGGCAGCACTGACGCCTGCACCAGCACTTGAGGCCAATGTTCAATCGGCCTACGTGAATATGCTCGATTTCACCTTGGATAACTGCGTTGCCGGCGAAACTGTGGGCATCGCCATAACACTGAGCCAGGATCCACCAGCGGAGGGCATCCCATACAAATACCAGGCCGGGGAATGGCGTGCCATCGAGGGAGCGACTATCACTGGCAGAACGATCCGCTATGATTTGACCGATAATGGCCCCTTGGACGCAGATTCAACGCCAGGCAAAATTGCCGACCCGGTCGCCGTGGCGGTGCCGTCGGGCAAGCCCGACGCGCCTTACAATCTGCATGCGTCGGCGGGTGATGGCAGTGCTGTCATTTCGTTCACCCCGGGTAGTGACAATGGCAACGCGATCACGAACTATCTCTACAGCACCAACGGTGTTGACTACCTGTCATTGGCTCCCGCAGATGCCGCGAGTCCTGTGACGGTTCCGGGGCTGGTCAATGGCGAAGCCGTAAGCATCACGCTTAAGGCTCAGAACAGCCAAGGTGATAGCTCGCCTTCAGTGTCGGTTGTGGTCGTGCCTCGGGGGCAGGCCGTGCCGGTCAGTATCCCCCCATGGCTGACAGGCTTATTGGTTGCTCTTATGGCCTGGTTGGGTCGTCGGAGACTGGGGCAGGTGTAACCCGGGAACAATTGACGGGGTGCAGGTGAACAAGATCACCAGAGGTTTAAGGACCTCGCAGGCGAGGCAGAAATCCGGTTGTTCCAGAGACGACTGACCATCCTCCTTACCTTTGTTGGCAATGAGAAGACCGAGAATGCGGTCAAGGCAGAGTTTTGTCGCGGTGAGCGTAACGACCCGGCCCCTGGCCAGAATAAATACGACGCGCCTTACGGGTCAATCCTGACGAATATCAGTTTATTTAGCCTGACGGAAATCCGCCAAAACCCGCGGTTTTGTGAGCGAGGAAAGCGTGGAGTAGCACCTTGCGAACCGCTCACAGGTCTTCTTGTCGAAAGTTACCGCTGGGCGGGCTTGATTGCGTGGCTGCGAAGTTGTTAGCTAGGTGCGCTTCTGCAGGTACGGAGAGGCTCCTCTCTCGGACACCCCAGTACCTTGTTGATGCGGCCTCTGTGAACCATGGATGGAGGTGAGTTGGTGTTACTTTTTGGACGGACCCAGTGGGAGATTTCTGTGAACGCGTTAAAAACTATTTTTTCTTGGCTAGGCCGGTTCTTACAAAGAGTAAGAACTATCCTGCTAGATCTTGGCACCCTGGTAATTGTCGTTCTTCTTGCAACGACGATTATCGGTGCACTGACGTCATTTGGACCTGAAGATACCGACACGGCCGGTAAAGTCCTCTTTATAAATCCCCAGGGAGTTGTGGTTGACCAGGAAGTCTTCAACTCTGACTCATTGTTTGACGCGGCCACAGATTCCTCAACAGACCAGATTCAAACAAGAGACCTCATAAAACTGATAAGAGCAGCCGCACAAGACGAAGATATACCCGCGGTGGTCGTCGATTTTTCATCCGCCAACTTTGCCGGGCCCACCACGGCCATCAATATCGCAAAAGAATTAAAGGCCCTTCGCGAGGCTGGCAAAAGAGTCATTGCTTTTAACGACAGGCTGTCCACAACCTCATATTTGATGGCCTCACAAGCATCTGAGATATGGGTTCACCCTGTCGGGAGTGTCAGCGTGAGAGGCCTGGGTGGGATGAGGAATTACAACAAAGACCTGTTCGAGAACCTCAAGATCACCATACATAACTACTCACAGGGAGACTTTAAATCTGCAACTGAGCCAAGTTGGAGATCAGACATGTCCGAGAATGATCGAATGCAGAGAGAGGCCATACTCTTCCCTATTTGGGACGAAATGAAGGCGCTGATGGCAGAAGGACGTGGCATTGAATCCAGTGACATTCAAGCCTTTGCGGACAACTACGTTGGCTTCTTTGGTGAGGCTGCCATAGGAAATATCGCCTACGCCCAGGCAAACAATCTTATTGATGGCACCAAATCATTTCCTGAATTCCGGAAGTATATGATCGAAGAGTTCGGGAAAGACGAAGAAGCTGAGACAGAGACCTACAAAACCATCTCTTATGCAGAGTATGAAAAACAAATAGAAGATGACGTCGTAGAAAGTGACAATCAAATTGCTGTCGTTACGGCCGAAGGCGCAATCAGGGAGGGAGAAATTTCCCAGGGCGTGGCAGGTGCTGACGGCATCGTGAAGCAGATCAGGTCCGCACATGAAGACGACAACACAAAAGTTATCGTCTTCAGGGTAAATAGCCCCGGCGGCTCAATTATTGCCAGTGAAATGATGAGAGATGAATTACTGGCCGCCAAAAGCAAGGGCATCAAAGTGGTCGTGTCCATGGGCGACTACGCCGCATCGGGCGGTGTGTATATCTCAACGCCAGCTGACTATATTTTTGCCGAACCGACCACCATTACAGGCTCTATAGGCGTAGCGATTGCTCTGCCAACCCTTGAAAATGCAATGGACTACATTGGGGTTAATTTCGATGGCGTCGTGACCTCTAAGCACGGTGGTTGGGATCCGGCTCAAGCTATCGATGAAGATTTGGATAAGATCTTTGCCGGATGGGGTGCCGAGGCCTACGACCGCTTTATTAACTTCGTCGCCGAGTCCAGAGACCAGTCATACGAAGATATCAAGGCTATTGCGGGTGGCAGAGTTTGGATTGCGACCAGCGCCAAAGAAATAGGTTTGGTGGACGAAATCGGCGGCATTGACGATGCAATCGCCTATGCGGCGGACCTGGAAGGCCTGGAAGATTATCGAGTCGAGTACTATCGCGAGAAACTGTCGCCTGAGGAGGCGTTTCTCAAAGAGGTATTGGAAAATCTTGATGTGTCGCTCGCGCAGCCGTCAGTGTTGTCAGCGCTTGATGGTGTAGCAGAGCTATATGAAACATTGGTAGATATTCATGAGCCCAAGGCATTGCTAACCTGCAAGGATTGTCTGGTAGAGCTTGATTGACTT
>JAAXJC010000206.1 GCA_012270045.1 Luminiphilus sp. | reverse complement strand
GACGGTCACCCAGTACTGGGAGGAACAATCCTCAACGGAGTGACCGTGAATGAGCAGCACCAGGCTGCGGCTGTTCGGGCCATCGGCTGAGGACGGTTCGGGCCGCACTCTACCAGGCTCACAGCTGACACTGGGGGCTCTCTGGCTGTCAGTATCCCCCGCGCTGCACTATCGGCTGTTGACCCCAAACCATTACCGCATCAGTACTCCACCTCAAGGCGGGGTATCACTGACATTGATTGGCAGTGCAATGGCTGAACACCAGGCGCGCAAGTGGACGTGATTGGGCTTGCAGGCTAGTCTGTGTTTCTACATTTGGCTCAGGGAGGCGCCCAATGAGTACGTCCGCAATCGTTTTTTTCTCCACCGTTGCTGTCCTTCTGATTTGGGGCGTCGCTATCTACAACCAGCTTGTAGCGCTCACCAACCGCTACAAAAACGGCTTTGCACAGATTGAAGTCCAGCTGAAGCGCCGCTACGACCTCATCCCCAATCTCGTCGAGACCGCCAAGGGCTATCTCAGTCACGAGCGGGAGACCTTGGAGGCAGTGATTCAGGCCCGCAACGAGGCGGCAGCGGCGCTGTCGGCCGTGGCCCAAAGCGGCGTCGATCCAGGATCAATCAAGACCCTGTCCAATGCTGAAGGCGCCCTTGGGGGCGCACTGGGCAAGCTGAACGTGGTGATGGAAGCCTACCCGGACCTGAAGGCCAGTGAGAACATGCAACAGCTGTCCGAGGAGCTCACCTCCACTGAAAATCGCGTCGCCTTTGCCCGCCAGGGCTTCAATGACGCGGTTATGAACTTCAACACCTACCGCCAGAGTTTCCCGAACATCATCATCGGCAATATGTTCGGTTACCGGGAAGACGCCAATTTGCTGGAGTTCGAGGACAGTCCCGCAATTCAACAGGCACCGAGCATCAGTTTTTCCTGACGCCCCCTGACCCTTGGATTTTTTCCGCGAGCAGGATATCGCTCGACGCAACACGCGGCTGCTGACCGCGCTGTTCCTGCTTGCGGTGCTGGTGCTGATTGGGCTCACCAATCTGATCCTGGCCATCGCTGTCGGCCTGTCCCAAAGTGGTGAACAGGGCCTGGTGCTGTCCGGGGACCTTCTGCGCTTTGACACGCCCACGATATTCGCAGTCAGCGCCTGTGTAGCTACGGTCATCGGTCTGGTCGTTTTGTACAACTGGGTGCGCTTTTCCCAGGGTGGCCGAACGGTGGTCGAGGCCCTGGGGGGACGGCCCGTCGTGTCTGACACCCGGGACAGCTATGAGCGACGGGCCCAGAACATCGTGCAGGAGATCGCCCTCGCGGCCAATATGCCCGTGCCCCCCCTCTACGTCCTGGATGACGAACGGGGCATCAACGCCCTGGCCGCCGGCGTTTCACCCGGTGATGCGGTGGTTGCCGTTACCCGTGGCGCGATGGTGCAACTGACCCGGGACGAGTTGCAGGGCGTCATAGGGCATGAATTCAGCCACATCCTCAATGGTGACATGAGACTGAGTATCCGGCTGGCCGCCATGCTGCGGGGCATCACATTTATTGGCGATATCGGCGCGGTCATGCTGCACAGCGGAGGGCGCCGGAGCCGCAGTTCCAGTCGGGGCAAAAACGACGCCGGCGGTCTGCTGGTTGTCGGTCTGGGCCTGTACCTGGTCGGCTTGCTGGGCGGCCTGATGGCAGGCCTGATCAAGTCGGCTATTTCCAAACAAAAGGAATATCTCGCGGACGCATCGGCGGTTCAGTTCACCCGCAATGCCGACGGCATCGGTGACGCCCTCAAAGTCATAGGCGGTTACACGCCGGGCACCCTGGTCCATACCGCACGGGCCGAGGAGTTGTCCCACCTGTTCTTTGGCCAGGTGAAGCACCGCCTTTGGATGATGTTTGCCACCCATCCCAAGCTTGAGCAGCGCATCCTCCGGGTTGACCCCCACTGGGATGGCAACTTCATCAAGCGGGCGCCCGATCACCGGGCGCTGGAGCCGAAGCTCGCCGACGAGATGGGACTTAATCAGGCGCGCCGGGCCATCACCACAGCGCTACCAGCGGCCATGCTGATCAGTCTCGATGATGCCCCTGCGGCCCGGCAACCGGATCAGCCCGAAGCCGAGCTGCCGGAACTCGCCGGGGCAATCCTGGAGGAAGCCCGGGAACCCCTGGGGGCAATGAGCCTGATATTGGGCTTACTGTGGCAGGAACGCAGCCAGGATAAGCAGATGGCATTTGTAGCTGCCGCGGAGATCAGGGGGCTGGAGCTACTGGTGCCGGCGAAGGGCAGGGAGTTGGCTGACATCGCTGCAGAGCTGCGCCTGCCCCTGATTGAGCTGTGCCTGCCCACGCTCAAAACACTGTCCGAACCACAGTACCGGACCTTCAAGGGGCTACTACTCAATTTCATGGGAGCCGACGGCCAGGTCGACCTGTTTGAATGGTGCCTGTACCAGCTGGTACGGCACTACCTTGACCCCCAGTTCATCACGGTCCGACCCCGGGCAAAATTCGGCAAGCTGGCGCAGGTATCCGGGTCCCTGGCGGTGGCTTTGGGCACCCTTGCTGAATTGGGCCTGTCGGATACCCAGACGGCGTTTCAAGCCGGAGCCGAGGCCCTCGACCTGCCCTTGGCAATGCCGCCCCGGGAACAACTGGGGGTCAAACCCTTCGGACAGGCCATAGAGCAACTGGCAGCATGCTACCCCCTGCTGAAAGTCACCATCCTCAAGGCACTGGCCAAGGTAGCCGAGCAGGATGGCAAAATTTCAGCCAGGGAACTGACGCTGATCAAGGCGATCGCGGCGGTCATCGACTGCCCAATACCCAACACCATGCTGCAAGCGGCACTGCACAATCGGTGACTTAACATCAAAATAGTGCAGCTCACCGCATTTCGCTGGCTATTTAATACCATCTGACTAATCTTGATCCTGCGGCTGCCAAGGACGGCAGGCCGAGTCAGCCCCGGGGCATGCCATGAAGGCTGCCGGAGGGGGTTAACTGCAGACACACAAGGAGGTGTTTCATGCAAACCATCAAGACCAGTCACCATGAGCTACCCGGCCACCAGCGACCGCCTCTGCGGCATCAGCGCATTATCCGGGTCACTGTCCCCAAGCCGGAGGTTGATCGGGATCAGATCGAGCGGGTCACACAACGTCCGGCGGACAGCATGTCCCATACCACCCTCAGGGTAGTAGGGCTGCTGATCAAAGGCGACCTCAGCCGACTGCGCTCCGAGCACGTCGCGGACACCCTGGGGGTTAGTCCCACCACACTGCGTCGCAGGTTGCGGGTTGATCGCATCAGCTACCAGGAGTTACTCGACCAGGTACGCCAGTATCGCTGCGAATGCCAGCTCGAGGAGCGCTGGGTTCCCGGTAAGACCCTGGCCTGGAAGCTGGGCTACGCGGAGGTGAACAGCTTTTATCGGGCCTTCAAGCGTTGGACGGGCAGCAGTTACAGCGAAATGAAACTGCAGTTCGTCTAGAAAAAACGCTACAGTTTGCCGGTATTGTCATAGGCCCAATAGCCCACCCACTCATGGATCGCCCGGCTGGAGCGGGCGAGACGGGTGTAAGTGGGCACCCACCCGGGTATATAGGGATCGTCGAATTTAGGGATCTGGTGGTCGGCCGCCGCTGCGGTTACCTGTAACCCCTGCTGTTCAAACAGCGCCAGCGCCCGCCGCATATGGGCGCCGCTGGTGACCAGCAGAATATGACGAAAACCGCCATTCTTGAGCATTTCAGCTGCCATCACCGCATTGTCGTCGGGGGTACGACTGCCGGTGTCCAACAGCAGTTGCGATCGTGTCACCTGCAGCGCCTGCAGGTGCTGGGCCAATAGCTCGGCCTCGGGCAACCGGGGCGTTTCACTGCCACCGGATATCAGGATCACCGGTGCCTTCTTGGCGAAATACAGCTCCGCTGCGAATACCATCCGGTCGGCCGCGTCATTCAAATCGGTACCGCGGCCAAAGCGCGACTCGCCGTGGCCGGCCCCCCCCAGCAGCACGATGGCATCGGCTACCGGCAACTCTTCGGGCGCAAACGCAGGGTGGCGTCCCTCCAGCGGCTGCATGAGAAATTCAGAGCCAAACTCGGTCGAGGGCAGATACATCACCAGCAAGGCGAGGAAAGCCATCAACCAGCTCAGACCCCGCTTGCCGAAAATCCCTGTCAGCACCGATATCAGCAGCAGCAACAGCCCCAGTGACAGGGGGTAGACCAGCAGGGACAGCAGTTTGGTTGCGGCCATCATGGGGTCACCCAAACGGGTTGCGAAGAACAATGGTCTCCTCGCGATCCGGTCCTGTGGAAATAATATCGATGGGGGCACCCACCCACTCTTCGAGCCGCTGTATATAGCTGCGCGCCGCAGCGGGCAGTGCGTCGATACTGCGCGCACCGACAGTGGATTCACTCCAGCCCGGCAGGGTTTCATAGACCGGGCTGACCTGTTCGTAATCAACCGCATCCACGGGGTTGGAGACGGCCTTGCCATCGGCGTCGATGTAGGACGTGCAGACCCGGATTTCCTCCAAACCGTCCAGCACATCGAGCTTGGTCAGGCACAGTCCAGAGATGGAGTTGATGTTTACCGCCGTCCGCAGCGCCACCGCGTCGAACCAGCCACAGCGTCGGGGCCGGCCTGTGGTGGCACCAAATTCATGGCCGCGCTCCGCAAGGCGTTCGCCGGTTGCGTCGAACAACTCAGTGGGAAAGGGGCCAGAGCCCACCCGGGTCGTGTAGGCCTTGGTGATGCCCAGCACATAGTCCAGATACAGGGGGCCGAAACCCGAACCCGTGGCCGTGCCCCCTGCCGTTGTATTGGAGCTGGTGACAAAGGGGTAAGTACCGTGATCGATATCGAGCAGGGAACCCTGGGCGCCTTCAAACATTATACGCGCCTGGGTCTTTCGATATTCGTGCAGCGTCGAGGTCACGTCCCCCATCATCGGCAGCAGCTGCTCTCCCTCCGCCATCGTCTGGTCATAAACCTGGTCGGTATCAAGGGGCTCAGCGCCGTAGTAATGGACCAAGGCGTGGTTGTGGTAATCCAGCACCTCGCACAGGGTGTCCTTGAACCGCCCGGGATTTCGGAGATCGCCCAGGCGCAGACCACGGCGGGCTACCTTGTCTTCATAAGCGGGGCCGATGCCCCGGCCAGTGGTACCGATCTTGTTACTGCCCCGGCGTGCTTCCCGGGCCTGATCCAGGGCAACGTGGTAAGCGAGGATCAGGGGGCAGGCGGAGGAAATCATCAGGCGCTCGCGCACGGGCACCCCCCGACTCTCCAGCTCTGCGATTTCCTTGAGCAATGCCGCGGGGGATAACACCACGCCGTTGCCGATCAGGCACTGCACCCCCTCCCGGAGAATGCCCGAGGGAATGACATGCAAAACGGTTTTCTGGCCCTCGATAACCAGCGTGTGGCCGGCGTTGTGCCCGCCCTGGAATCGCACCACAGCAGAGGCCTGCTCGGTGAGCAGGTCGACTATCTTGCCCTTGCCCTCGTCGCCCCACTGGGTTCCCAGGACCACCACATTTTTACTCATTCACCCTCCCCCGGGCCCAGTGGCTGACAAATCCAGTCCCCATCGACACCGACCAATTGCTCACGGCACCGCGGGTCAGACTGTCCGTTCAGGGCCAGCACCACGGTGCGGCCCGCTGCACGCAGTTCACGAATCCGGGCCTCCAGTTTCGGGTCGGTGGACTCCGGGGCGGATATCCAGCTTTCAGTCCCGGACTGATGCCCGGAGGCAGCGGTCAACGCCTTGAGGTCAAAAGCGAAGCCGGTGGCGGGTCTGTTGCGACCGAAGACGGCACCCACATTGTCATAGCGACCACCCTTTGCCACCGCGGTGCCAAAGCCCTCCAGGTAAGCCGCGAACACCAGTCCGGTGTGGTACCGGAACCCCCGCAGCTCAGCGAGATCAATATACACAGCAACATCGGGGTGCGAGGCAGCGACCGTCGCCACCACCTGCTCCAGCTGATCCAGTGCAGACTGGGCATCAGGTATGCCCTCAAGGCTGTCCCGAGCCCGGTCGAGAACGTCCACGCCCCCGTGCAGGTTCACCAGGGTCACCAACAGGGTTTGCAGTTCCGACTGCTCACCGGCGAAAACGGCCTCCAGGTCGGGCAGGGACTTGCGCTGCAGTGCATCAAACACGGCATCCGCCACCTCGGCGTCTATGCCCGCGTCCCTGAGCACCGCCTCGTAAACGCCAACGTGGCCAACATCAAGGGTGACCGGGCCGTGCTGCTCGACCGTGTCAGCTCGCTCCAACAGGGTCAGCATCAGGTCGATGACTTCCAGATCGGCAGCGATGTCGGCACAGCCGTAGAGCTCAGCTCCCAGTTGAATGGGGGAGCGTCCCGACAGCACCGACTGGGGCGTGCTGTGCAGGGTTGAGCCGGCATAACAGAGTCGGGTAACCCCCGCCTCTGCCAGTGAGTGGGCATCGATACGGGCTACCTGGGGTGTGATGTCGGCGCGTACACCCAGGGTCCTGCCGCTGATGCGGTCGGAAAATTTGCAAGTCAGTACATCGAGATCGGCGCCCAGTCCCACCAGCAGGGAGTCGGTGAACTCCACCAGGGGCGGGATAACGTAACGGTAACCCCAACCCGCGCAGTCATCGAGCAGGGCGCGCCGCAGGGCCTCGACTGCTGCCGCCTGCTCAGGCAACAGCTCATCGATGCCGTCGGGCAGCAACCAACGTTTGTCGGAGACCATGGCCGGGTTTACTTGCCCGACGGGGCGCCGGCGTCCTGGCTTCTCAGGTACTGGTAGAACTGATTGTCCGGCTCGATGAGCATGACATCACTGCCGCCGCTGAAGGTCTCCTGGTAGGCCCTCAAGCTGCGCACAAAGGCATAGAACTCTGGGTCCTGATTGTAGGCTTCCGCATAGATGCGGGTTGCCTCCGCATCCCCCAGACCCCTGATCTTCTCAGACTCCCTGAACGCATTGGCCTCCAATACGGTGACCTCCCGATCCGCGGCTGCACGAATGCCCTCGGCGAGTTCCTGACCCTCCGAGCGCAGCTCCCTGGCTTCCTTCTCGCGCTCGGCATTCATACGCCGATAGACCGAATCGGACACGTCCGGTGGCAGGTCGATCTTCTTCACCCGGACATCGATCACCTCGACCCCGAGTTCAGTCGCGGCCACCTCGGACAGACGACGGGTGATGGCCTCCATGACCTCATCCCGCTGCCCGGACACCACTTCCTGCACCGTTCGCACCGCGACCTCGTTACGAAGGCCATCGTTGATACGCTGGGCCAACAGCCCCGCTGCCCGGGTTTCTTCCCCGTTGGTGGCCGTGTAGTAGGTCGCCGTATCCAGCACCCGGAATTTGGCGTAGGAGTCGACGATCAGGGCCTTCTTTTCCTGGGTAAAGAAACGCTCCGCCGGGGAATCAACCGTCAGGATTCGACCATCGAACAGCCTGACGTTGTTGACGAAGGGAACCTTCAGATGAATCCCGGGCTGCAGGTTTGGATTAACCACCTCACCGAACTTGAGCAGCACGCCCCGCTGGGTCTCTTTGACCACGTAAAGGGAGTTCGACAGCACCACGATCGCGAGGGCCAGTAAAATACCGCCCCAGAGTTGCTTAACAGTCATCAGCGGCTACTCCTTCGGGTGTCATTGACGTCTATATCCCGACGCAGCTCCTGTTTCAGCCGCTCGGTGATATCGCGAAGGTCCCGCTCACTGAGCCCGCTACGTGAACTGCCGGCCGCCGTACGGCCGCCCGAGGGGCGCGCCAGTTTGTCCAGGGGCAAATACATAACGTTATTGCCGCCATCGACGTCCACCAGCACCTTGTTGGTGTTGGACATCACCGTCTGCATGGCGTCGAGGTAGAGACGATCCCGGGTCACCTGGGGTGCCTTGCGGTATTCCTCCAGCAGTTGCGAAAAGCGCGAGGCCTCACCTTCAGCCTGGGCCATCACCTGCTGCTGATAGGCGTTCGCCTCCTCAAGCACACGCTGGGCGCGACCCCGTGCTTCGGGAACAATGCCGTTCGCGTAGGACTGGGCCTCGTTTTTGACACGTTCCTCGTCCTCCCGCGCCTTGATGACGTCGTCAAACGCGCCCTGCACCTGCGCCGGCGGCTTGCCTTCGTCGATATTGATTTTGCTGATGCGTATGCCGGTCGTGTAGTTATCGAGGTAGGTCTGCAAGCGCTCGCGGACATCTGCGGCAATGGCGGCCCGGCCCTCGGTGAGCACCAGATCCATGGTGCTGTCGCCCACCACGTGACGCAGCGCACTTTGTGCCGCGTGCTGCAGCGACACTTCGGGATCACGAACCTTGAGCACAAAATTTTCCGGGTTATCGATCAGGTACTGCAGGGACATGGTCACTTCAACAATGTTTTCGTCCTGGGTGAGCATGACCTCCCGCACCTGGGCCGCACGAATCTTGGTGGTGTTGACCACGATGACCTCATCGATGAGGGGCGGATTCCACTGCAGTCCCGGCTGGTTTGTGCCGGCGTATTCCCCGAACCGCAACACAATGGCGCGCTCCTGCTCGTCCAGCTGATAGAAGCCCATCAGCGCCCAGACGGTAATGGCGCCCGCCGCAATGACGCCCAACAGGGCACCGGACATGCGACCGCTGGCATTGCCGCCACCGGAACCACCGCCACCGCGGCCACCGAACAAGCCGGAAAGTCGCTGTTGCAGCTTCTTCAGGGCTTCATCGAGATCGGGCGGCCCCTGATCATTGCCGCCCCACGGATCGCGGGGTCGGTTGTTGCCGCCCCCGGGCTCATTCCATGACATGGGTAATTCCTTGGTTGTTAACGGGAGGAGTCTAACAAAATTGACGTTGGTCACCTAACGACATGGGGTCTTATTGACCATGTTGCAACCGCTGCCACTGTTTTTTCGGCAGGCGCACGCTGAGGACGCTGTTGCCCGCGGGGGTGAAAGATTCCTCCAGCACCGCTCCCAGATCAAAAAGTGCTGCCCGCAGCTTGCCCTGTTGGGGTGTAATTTCCACACTGCCCTCGAACACATCATCCTGCAGTCGCTCCCGCAATGCGTCCTCAAGCAGGGGCAGACCTTCGCCGTTCTGGGCTGAGAGATAAACGGCGATTGGGGTGCCTTCGTCGTTGCGGATAATGCGCGGCGCCTGTTCCAGTAAATCCACCTTGTTGTAGACCAGCAGCACCGGCAGTTCCCCGGCCCCGATTTCAGACAGCACCAGTTCAACCTCGGTCATCCAATAGTCGCGTTGCTCCGCCGCTACGTCCACCACATGCAGCAACAGGTCAGCGTTGAGAGTCTCTTCCAGGGTGGCCTTGAAGGCATCGATCAGCGTATGGGGCAGATCAGAAATAAAGCCCACCGTGTCCGCCAGCACGACCTCACCCAGGTGCGGAATTTCAACACGTCGCAAGGTCGGGTCCAGGGTCGCGAACAGCTGGTCAGCGGCATAGACGTCAGCCGCCGCATAACGGTTGAACAGGGTCGACTTGCCGGCGTTGGTGTAGCCGACAATGGAAACCAGGGGTAGCTCTGCCCGCTGGCGGGCGCGGCGACTCTGGGCGCGCTGGGCCTTCACCTTGTCCAATCTCGCCTCTATGGCACGAATACGCACCCGCAGCAGCCGGCGGTCAGTCTCCAACTGGGTTTCGCCAGGCCCACGCAGGCCAATACCCCCCTTCTGACGCTCCAGGTGGGTCCAGCCCCGAACCAGGCGGGTGCTCATGTGCTGGAGCTGGGCCAGTTCCACCTGCAGCTTGCCCTCATGGGTGCGGGCACGCTGGGCAAAAATATCCAGTATCAGACCGGTCCTGGCGATGACACGGCACTCCAGGGCCGCTTCGAGATTGCGCTCCTGGCTGGGAGACAGTGGATGATTGAAAACCACCAAATCCGCCCCCTCGGCTTCCTTGACCGCCCTGATTTCCTCCAGCTTGCCCGAACCGACGAAAAACCGTGCCGCAGGCGCACGCCGGTGGCCCGTCACCAGTGCGACCGGGCGGCCACCCGCAGACACCACCAGGTCCTCAAACTCACGGAGATCGAGTGCTTCGCCACCATCGTCAATGGCAAGCTGTACCAGAACTACATTTTCGCCGCCCGCGTGACGATCAAACAGCTGGGCGTCTGAGGATTTAGCCGTTATCGGCGTCGTCCTCCTCGGGGCCAGCCAACGGAATCCGAACGTTGCGCGCGGGCACAACGGTGGAAATGGCGTGTTTGTACACCATCTGGGAAACCGTATTTTTCAGGAGCACGACAAACTGGTCAAAAGACTCAATCTGGCCCTGAAGCTTGATACCGTTGACGAGGTAAATGGACACGGGAACGCGTTCCTTACGCAACGCATTGAGGTAAGGGTCTTGTAGCGTATGCCCTTTTGACATGGGAACTCCTTAATCACGAAAAAACGGCGTCGCAAATCGGCGACCCCAAAAAAGACGCGTCTGGGCGCGGAGGCAAAGTATAGCGCTTAGGCCATGCAGATTGCGAGTTAGTTCCCCAGGCAGGCCGCTATGGCATCCAGTAAAACGCCATCATCTGATAACTGTCCGCCCTCCTCGCCACGGCGACAGGGATGACCCCGTAATGGCTCAAGATCGCCCAACAGGTCGCCCTGGGTCGCAACCAATCCTCCCGCTTCGCCGGTTAGCAACCAGCCGTCGGCTGGCCAACTGCGCAACCACGTGAGCTGCCTTTTGGCCAACTGACGGGTCGCCGCGATGGCGGCATCCCGGGCTTCGGCAAAGGACAGATCGCCCTCCAGGAACGACCACAACTGCCGGTAACCCACCGCCCGGACCGCCGGCAGGTCAGTGGTCAGGTCACCCCGCTGCCGCAGGCGCTGAACCTCGTCAACAAAACCCTGCTCCAGCATCAACTCAAAGCGACGGGCGATGCGCCGGTGCAGCACCCCCCGATCCGCTGGACAAACCACCAGGGCCAGGGCGCGTTCTTTGGCCTGGGCGCTATTGCCCTCTGCCTGCCACTGACTGAGCGGCTTGCCGGTCATCTGCCACACCTCCAGTCCGCGCCCAATACGTTGGCTGTGATTGGGGTGTAGTCGGGCGGCCAGCACCGGATCCACCGCCTGCAGTTGCCGGTGCAGGGCCGGCCAACCAAGTTGTCCGGCCCGCTGCTCGATCTCCCTGCGAATGTCAGGGTCGGAGGCCGGAATGTCCGCCAGGCCATCCAGGAAGGCTTTGAAATACAGCTGACTGCCACCCACCAGTATGGGTGTCCGTTGCCGTTCGCGAATGACAGCGACCGTTTGCCGGGCATCCTCAGCAAACTGGGCGGCGCTGTAGGGCTCATTGGGCTCCCGTATCGCCACCAGATGGTGGGGGTATTCAGGTCGGGCTGCGCCTATATCGAGGCCCCGGTAGACCAGGGCCGAATCCACTGACACCAGCTCGCCGTCCAGCCGCTGGGCCAGGGCGATGGCGAGATCGGTCTTCCCGGCCGCCGTCGGACCCATGATGCAAAGCAGGGCCGGCGCCGCCAATCACCGACCCCTCAGGAATAAACGGTCAAGATCGGACATGCCCAGTTGCACCCAGGTGGGCCTGCCATGATTGCACTGTCCCGAACGCTCGGTAATTTCCATATCCCGCAGCAGGGCGTTCATCTCGGGCAAGGTCAGCCGGCGATTGGCGCGAACCGAGCCATGACAGGCCATGGTGGACAGCAGCTCGTCCTCATGGGCCCGCACCCGATCCGAGCTGCCATAGGCCTGCATATCGGCTAGCACGCCGCGCACCAGGGCCTCTACCGGGGTATCAATAAGGGCGATCGGTAATTCACGCACCACCAGTTGCTCCTCGCCGGCCGGCTCCACCAACAGGCCCAGGGCCCTGAGGTTGTCCGCCATGTCCACAGCGACAGCTACCTCCCGGGCAGATACCGCGACGGTCTGGGGCACCAGCAGAGGCTGGGTCTTTATTCCGGTATCGCTGCGCAGTCCCTTGAGTCGCTCATAGGTAATGCGCTCGTGGGCGGCGTGCATGTCGACCAATACCAGGCCCTGGGCATTTTCCGAGAGGATATACACCCCCTGGAGCTGCGCCAGGGCAAATCCCAGGGGTGGGATTTCCGCCTCCGGCTCTGGTTCCACAGCCGGTGCTGCCCCCGCGCTACCGCGATCCGCCACGTGCGATGTAGACGCCCCGTACAACCGGGCCAGTGCGCCCAGGTTCGCCTGATTCATGGGTGGTCCATACCCGGCCCCCCCGGCGGGGGGCACACCCAGTGGTATGCCGCCCTGCCCGGGAGCGGCCGCCCAGCCGGTCGCCGCCGCCTCGGCACCGGCAGGGTCTGCCGTCGCAGGGCCATCGCCGGGTCTGAGGTCAGCCAGGCAGCGATTCAGGGTACTGAAGATAAAGCTGTGCACCTCCCGCCCCTCCCGGAACCGAACCTCATGCTTGGTGGGATGGACATTGACGTCCACCACCCGGGGGTCGACCTCGAGGAACAACACATAAGCGGGGTGCCGTCCGTGGAACAGGACGTCACGATAGGCCTGTTTGATGGCGTGGGTGACCAGCTTGTCCCTGATGACCCGGCCGTTGACAAAAAAGTACTGGAGATCCGCCTGGCTTCTGGAAAAGGTGGGCAAACCCACCCAGCCGTGCAGGGCGATGGGGCCGCTCTCCCTGGACAGGGCTACCGCTTGCTCCATAAACGCGGTTCCGCACACCTGGGCGACCCGCCGTTCCCGTGACACCGCATCGGTGGCCGGTGCCAGGTTGTGCAGCACACGGCCGTTGTGCCGCAGGGAGAAAGCGACCTCGGTGCGGGCGAGGGCCTGTCGCTTGAACACCTCTTCGATATGACCCAGCTCGGTCTTCTCCGTACGCAGGAATTTGCGACGGGCCGGCGTGTTGTAGAACAGATCACGGATTTCCAGGGTCGTTCCCCGGGGATGGGGTGCGGGTGCGAGGGTCACCGTCATATCACGGCCTTCGGTGGTGGCCGTTGTACCGCTGCTGCCGGTCCCGTCGGCATTACTGGTCAGGGACAGTCTGGATACCGAGGCAATCGAGGCCAGTGCTTCGCCCCGAAAACCCAGTGTACCGACCGCCTCCAGGTCGTCGATGGACGATATTTTCGATGTGGCGTGGCGCGCCAGCGCCAACGGCAGATCCTGCTCGGCTATACCGGTACCGTCATCCCGCACCCGCATCAACTGGACGCCACCGCCTTCGAGGTCGACCTCGATCCGGGTGGCCCCGGCATCGAGGCTATTCTCCAACGCCTCCTTGATCACCGATGCCGGCCGCTCTACCACCTCTCCCGCGGCTATCTGATTCGCCAAGCGGGTCGCCAGGCGCTGGATTGTACGGCTCGCCATCAGGCCTCCGGTATCGTCAGCACCTGACCAATCCGTATGGTCGAGCCGCTGATGCCATTGGTTTCCTTGAGCGACTTAACGCTGACCCGATAGCGCTCGGCAATTTCGGAGAGGGTATCGCCCCGGGCTATGACGTACTGTTGGGCGCCGCCCTGCTGGGCCCGCTGCCAAGCCAGCAGGGTGCCTGCCGGGGGATGGGATTTGAACCACACCACGATGCCATCGTGGATGGCACTGGCCATTTTGTTCTGGTAGGCCGACGTGTTCAGGCGATCCGCCTCCCCCGGATTGGATATGAATCCTGTCTCGACGAGGATGGAGGGAATATCCGGACTTTTGAGCACTGCGAACCCTGCCTGCTCCACTTTGCGCTTGTGCAGTTTGGCGATGTCATCAATTTCACCCAGCACCCGCGCCCCCAGACTCAAACTGGTATCCAGGGTGGCGGTCATCGACAGGTCTGCCAATACACCGGCCAGCACATCGTCCTTATCCGACAGTCGCACGCCACCTACCAGATCCGCTGCATTCTCCCGGTCGGCAAGGTATTGGGCGGCGGTAGAGGATGCACCCTTGGTCGACAGGGCGTAAACAGAGGCGCCATTGGCCGAGGCCTGGCGGAACGCATCCGCATGGATGGAGACGAACAGGTCGGCCTGGTGCTTCCTCGCCAGATCCCGGCGCCCCCTGAGACTGACATAATAATCGCCGTCCCGGATCATGACGGGCTTCAAACCTGGCGTATTCCTGAGCTTTGCCTGCAGTTTGCGGGCGATGGCCAGCACCACCTTTTTCTCCTGCAGTTTTTTCGGCCCCAGGGCACCGGGATCCTCGCCCCCGTGTCCTGCGTCGATGGCCACCACAATATCCCTGCGGTCTGACAACTGCTCAACGCTCTTGACGTCCTGGCTGTCCTCCCCCTCAGAGCCAACATCGAAGAGATCCAGCACCAATCGATGACCGGTCCGCTCGTTGGGTGCCAGGGGAAAGCTTTTTGGACGAATCTGCGCCGCCAGATCAAACACGATGCGCAGGTCATCGCCCTCCCGAACCCCCGAGCGAACCCGGTCAATGGGGGTGTTCTCCAGCGGTAGGTCGGTCAGGGCCTCCAGCAGCCGAACATCGGGCATATCCACCACCAGACGCCGGGGATTGTCCAGCTCCAAGAGGGAGTGGGACACCGGTTCTGACAGATCGAAAACCACCCGGGTGTGGTCCGGCGCTCGCCACAGCCGGACATCCAGCACCTCCGCAGCCTGCACCGGCAGTGCCAGCACCAGCGCCAAACCGACAATTTGCCCGGCAGCGACGATTCGGTTTATCAACTTTCCCTCACCAGGCGCCAATTCAGAGTCCACTTGTTGCTGCCGCTATGGTGAGGTGCCCGAGGACGACCCGCAAGCCCCTGCACCGGACCGGCTTCAATTTGGCGCCCCCGCCAGCAGACGCTGAACAAGATCCGTCCCGCGCGCAGAAACCGGCTCAAGACCCAAGCGGCGTTGGTTACCGACTACGGCGAGGTGACAGCGCAGATCGGGAGCTGGCAACCAGTCACCGCCCCGCTCAGCCCACTCCACCAGCACCAGGGCCGGTTCCGCAAAGTAGTCCTCGATGCCGATATAAGCGAGCTCCCCGGGGTCTCCCAAACGGTACAGATCGAAATGAAACACCCGGTGATTCCCCACCGTGTAGGGTTCCACCAGGGTGTAAGTCGGGCTCTTGACGCTGCCGTCATGGCCCAGGCCACGGAGGATACCCCGGCTGAGGGTGGTCTTGCCGGCACCCAGTTCACCCACAAGATGAACCTGCAGGGGCAGTTCAGCCTGCACGGCCAAGTTCCCCCCCCAGGCCAGGGTTGCATCCTCGTCGGGCAGGTCGATCTGTGCTGGCACGGGCAGGTCCATCCGCCCATGTTACCCAAGGGCCCGGGGGACGTGGAACCGGCGGTCTGTCAGAATGACGGCATGACCACCACCGGCGCGCATGAACCCAGCCTGACTGCCCAGGAGATCCGACCCCTGCTGGAAGGATGGGCACGGGAACTGGGTTTCCAGCAACTGGGCATCACCGGGATTGACCTTGGCGAACACGAGGCCTACCTAGAGAAATGGCTCAATCAGGGGTATGCCGGCTCCATGGATTACATGGCGCGTCATGGCAGCAAGCGCGGCCGACCCGCCGAACTGGTACCGGGCACCTGCACCGTACTGTCCCTGCGTATGGATTACCTCCCCGATTGCACCCAGGCCGAAGAGGTGCTGGAGGACGAGACCCGCGCCTACCTATCCAGGTATGCCCTGGGCAGGGATTACCACAAACTCATGCGGCAACGACTGGCCCGGCTGGCCCGGCGTATTGAGACCCGGTTAGGGACAGGACAGTACCGCGCCTTTGTCGACAGCGCCCCGGTCCTGGAACGGGCGATTGCCGAGCGGGCCGGCCTGGGCTGGATCGCAAAGAATACGATGCTGATCAACGAACGCGCCGGTTCCTGGTTTTTCCTGGGTGAGATTTACACTGACATTCCCTTTGAGCCCGACCCGCCGAAAGTCGAAAAACACTGCGGCAGCTGCACCGCCTGCCTCGATATCTGTCCCACCAATGCCTTTGTTGCGCCCCATATCCTGGACGCTCGCAAGTGCATCTCCTACCTGACCATAGAACATGCAGGCAGTATCGAGCCGTCGCTGAGGCCGCTGATGGGCAATCGCATCTACGGCTGCGATGACTGCCAACTGGTGTGTCCCTGGAACAAGTTTGCCCAGGTCAGCGGCGAAGCTGATTTTGCACCCCGACACGGCTTGGATAACGCGGCACTGGTCGAGTTGTTCGCGTGGACCGGAGAGGAATTCGAGTCCCGCACCGTGGGCTCGCCTATCCGGCGCATCGGATATGAACGCTGGCTGCGAAACCTCGCCATCGCCCTGGGCAACGCCAGAACGTCCCCAGACATCATTACCGCACTGAACGCCCGCATTGACGACAGTTCGCCACTGGTCCGAGAACACGTGGCCTGGGCCCTGGCCCAGCACCAGGGCGAGGTCTGAGTCAGTCCGCGGACAGGCGCAGAAAATGCTCCCGGTAATAGCGCAGTTCCGCTATGGATTCACGAATATCGTCCAGGGCCAGATGCACGTTCTGCTTCTGTAAGCCCGGCAAATCCGGCCGCCAGCGGCCGGCGAGAATCTTCAGGGTACTGACGTCCAGGTTACGGTAGTGGAAGAACACCTCCAGTTCAGGCAGGTGCCTGGCCATGAAGCGCCGGTCCTGACAGATTGAATTGCCGCACATCGGGGACTGGCCGGGTGGCAGCCATTCCTCCAGGAAGTCCAGTGTTTCCCGGGCAGCGCGCTGTTCATCCACGACACTGGACCGAACCCTGTCGACCAGTCCGGAGCCGGTGTGGTGGGTGGTGTTCCACTCATCCATGGCCTGCAGTTCATCGTCACTTTGATGGATGGCGATGACAGGACCCTGGGCCAACTCGTTGAGTTCGCTGTCGGTGACAATGGTGGCGATTTCGATGACCCGATGCTGCTCGGGAATCAGACCGGTCATCTCCATATCTACCCAGATTAAATTGCTTCCATCCACCATGACACTCCTCCTTCGGGGGATGTTACCAGACCCTGCCGGCAGGCCCGCGCGGAAGGCGCAACGCTGACCGTCCCGAGGCAGTACACTGTCCCCATGTCAAAACGCCGACTCAGCGAACAGCAGCGCCGCAGGATTGAGGCCGCCGAAGAACGCCACCGCAGTGGTGCCATCGCCAACGGTGAGGAGGGCCTGGTAATCGCCCGGTTCGGGCGCCGGGTACTGGTTGAAACAGCCCCGGACGTCCGGATATCAGCCACATTGCGACAACGGGTTCAGGACCCCGTGGCTGGTGACAGGGTCGTTTTACTCCGGGATGGCGGACAGGCCGTTATTGAAGCCCTGTTGCCGCGCAGGACCGTCATCAACAGACCCAACAGCCAGGGCAAACTCAGGCCTATCGCAGCAAACATCGATCACTTGCTGGTGGTGGTCGCGCCGCTACCGGAAGCCCAGGCCAACCTGGTTGATCGCTACCTCGTGGCAGCACATGACGCCGGCATGGAAGTCACCCTGGTCGTCAATAAGGGCGACTTGCTCCCGGAGGCGCCAGCTGTAGCCCGGCTGGCCGACGATTATCTTGAGCTCGGACACAGCGTGGTGATCACGGATCAACAAAGTGACCCGGATGCCGCCGCCCTGATACCAATTATTGGCGATCAAACCCTGGCACTCGTCGGACAGTCAGGAGTGGGCAAATCATCCCTGATCCAGCGCCTGCTGCCGGACCGGGAAATCCGCATTGGCGACCTGTCCGACGCGGCGGGGGTCGGCAAACACACAACGACAGCGGCAGCCCTGTACCACCTGCCCCGGGGAGGACAACTGATCGACTCCCCGGGGGTCAGGGAATTTCATCTGGGGCACTTACCCAGAGCGGCTGTCGCCGAGGGCTTTGTTGAATTCGCACCGTTGCTTGGGACCTGCCACTTCAGGGATTGCAGCCACGAGCACGAGCAGGGCTGCGCCATTCTGGACGCCCATGGGCGAGGGGAAATCAGCGCAGCTCGGTTGGCCAGTTATCGTCAGATCGTGGCCTCCATGGAGGCACCGTGACGCCCACAGACAACACTGGCTGTAAACCACAGGCGCCAGGGCTCGGGTCAGGGTTGAGCGTTAACCGCTGCCCCGGCACAAACGCCTCTGTTTGGATTGCCCACTAATCCCTGCGCAAATCCTCAAACAGCAAAAACTCAAAGCGCACCTCAACCCGCCAGGCCCAGGCTCGGGGGGCGTAGGGCTCATCGACCCGGAGGTTGTAACTGGGTTCAAACTCCAGGAACAGGTAGTCCCGGTAGGTCTGGCGCCGAAACCGAACCCCCAGCCGATAGTTGGAGACATAACTGTAGGGCTCGGTAACGCCCCAAACCTCGGCGTAGGCCATCAAGCCGCGCTCAGTGGGACCGCCATCGCTGCGGTCAGCCTGCCAGAAGTTGATCCATTGCAGGGCGGTGCTCATCTCGACACCGTCGGTGTTGGACCCGTACAGCGCGCTGGAATAGCTCCTCAGCAACTGCCGCTCGCCCAGTTTGCGATCCAGGAACAGTCGCGAGGTGCTGGTCGTCCCCTCGCCAAATTCGAACTGGATGCGCTCAATGAAGTGCAGGCTGTCCCGGTCATTGAAATCATGTTTATAAGTGAACTTAACGCCGGGTTTGGGGCCGCTGGAGCTGGCGCCCAGGGTCAGCTTGAAGTCCAGGTTGTTGTCCTCATAGGGATTGACCTTGAGCTCCAGGGCGACCCGGGACTGGGAGGGGTCGTCACCGCCGTTGATGTCATTGAGCGGGTCCTCTCCCCTGAACACCAGATCAAGACGCTTGGAGATTTCCGGCAGGTTGACCTTGCCACCCACGCCAACCCGCACGTTGTTGCCCAGACGTTGGTCCCAGTCATTGATCAGACGCAGTCTCAAACGGGAGGAGGCCTCGGTATCCTCCGAGTCACCACCCCCGAAATAGGAGTCAAACCACTGGGTCAAACCATCCGCACGTGCCGTCACAAAACCATGGCCGGTATCCAGCCAGGAGGGGCTGTCCTGGGGTGACGCCTCTGCTGCATTTGTCTCGGCGGGTGCCGTCACGGCTTCCGAATCGGCCGAAGAAGGCGCCACCGTCGGCTCCGACTGATCAGGTGATTCCAGGTCCTGGGTTGCCCCATTGGCATCGGTAAGCTGGGCGAGTACCACCTGCTCCTGCAGTGTCTCCGCCCCTGCTGCCGACAGCGCCGGCAGCGCAAGCAACGCCCACAGCAGTCCAGCCATTGGCCATGGCGGGCCTGGGGGATTGCTGCCTTGCCTTAAAGATGTCGATGTCATGGCTGGAAAAATCGCTGACCTGACCGTGGGCGCCCAGTAAACTGTAATAAGTCTCCAATACTCTAACGCTTCTGCCTATGAAATTTTTCGCAGCACTGCAGTCTGTTCTGCCCCAGCACCACCTGTCCCGAGCCATCGGCTGGCTGGCCCACCTCGAGCATCCGGAATGGCTCAAGAACATGCTGATCAGGCTGTTTATGCGCAGCTATGGCATCAGTCTGGAAGAGGCTGTACTAACCTCCGCCAACGATTACCCCCATTTCAACGCCTTTTTCACCCGCGCCCTGCAAGAGGGTGCACGGCCCATGGCCAGCTCTCGCTATGTTGCGCCGGCTGACGGACAGGTCAGCCAGTGCGGCAGCCTCGAAAGCGGTGAACTGCTGCAGGCCAAAGGCAGACGCTACACCGCCAGCGCCCTGCTGGGGGGTGATGATGAACTGGCCGAGCAGTTCAGCCGTGGCAGCTACGGGACCGTCTACCTGTCACCCCGGGATTATCACCGGGTGCACATGCCCACGTCGGGCACTTTGCTGAAGACCCGCTACATCCCCGGCGACCTGTTCGCCGTCAACACGGCGACCGTGCACTCGGTGGACCAGCTGTTTGCGCGCAATGAGCGGCTGGTGTGTCAATTTGAAACTGCGGACGGGCCCCTTGTTCTGGTGTTGGTCGGTGCCATCATCGTCGCCGGCATAGAGACCGTGTGGGGAGGCTTGGAGTCGCCCCAACCCGACACCATCAGGGAGAAAAACTGGCATCCCGATGAGGCACCAACCCTGGCCGCCGGAGATGAGTTGGGCCGAT
The DNA here is from genome assembly GCA_012270045.1 of Luminiphilus sp. GTDB lineage: Bacteria > Pseudomonadota > Gammaproteobacteria > Pseudomonadales > Halieaceae > Luminiphilus. The sequence goes on along the minus strand of JAAXJC010000206.1, from coordinate 13,968 downwards.
TTTTCCTCGGCTCGACGGTCATCATGATGACCACCCGGGAACTGCAGTGGGCGGTGGCGCCGGGTGACACCGTTCGGGTGAAAGCTGCCCTCGCTGACTGAGCGGCGGGCCGCTGGCCCTCAGAGGTTCTCCTCGGCAAAAGCCGCCAGGCGCGAGCGGACGATGCCATTGATGAACATGGTTCCCGCGTGGGGATAAGCCTTTACCCGCTCAACCAGATAGGTCAGGCCCGAAGTCAGGGGCGAGATGTATTTATTGTCGATCTGGGCCAGATTGCCCAGTACGACGATCTTTGAGTCCGCACCCACACGGCTGATGATGGACTTGAGCTGGAACTGGGTCAGCCCCTGGGCTTCATCTATGATGATGTAGGCGTTGTTAAAGGAACGTCCGCGCATGAAATTCAGGGACTTGAACTGTATGTTGGCGCGCTCCTTGACGTAATCGATACTGCCGTTGGCGCACTCATCAGCCCCGTGCAGGATCTCCAGGTTGTCATCGAACGCCGCCAGCCAGGGCGCCATTTTTTCTTCCTCAGTTCCCGGTAGGAAGCCAATGTCCTCCGCAATGGGAGGCGTCGATCGGGCGACAATCAACTTGGAAAATTTGCGTTGCTCAAGAATGGCGTGCAGGCCGTAGGCCAAAGCCAGCAGGGTTTTGCCAGACCCCGCGGGCCCCGTGAGCACCGTCATGTCGATGTCGTCATCGCCCAGCAACCGCATGGCCATGGCCTGCTCAAGGTTGCGCGGGGCCAGACCCCAGAACCGCTGGTTCATGAGGTTGTCCCGGCTGTCTACCCGCAGATAGGCGTAGTCATCATCCAGCCTGACCACACAGGCCAGGAAGTCGCAGTCGTCATAGACAAACTGGCAGGGATAGGCGCCCGGCAGCGCAGCCCTGGGCAGTCGGTGCAGGGTGACATCACCCTCACGCACCGTATCGACATCGGAAATTTTTGACCAGAAGTCGCCGGGCACATGCTCATAGCCCGTGGCCAGCAGATCAATGTCATCGAGCACCCGGTCATGGCGATAGTCCTCGACCCGGTGCAGACCCGACCCCTTGGCCTTGATGCGCATGTTGATGTCTTTGGTGACCAGGCAAACCACCCCATCCGGTTGCTCGGCCTGCAATTTCAGGGCGACGTTGATAATCCGGTTGTCATTCGCCTGGTCCTGGGTGGCATTGAGGAACGGCACAATGCCGTCTTCCTGAATCAGCTGATCCGGATAGATGGCAAGGGTCCCCAGGGGGCCGGTGGGATTTGAACCCGGAATTTCAACCCCGGACTGGGTCTCTGCCGGACTGGCGCCACCCACAACCTTTTCGATCATCTGGATGGCAATGCGTGCTTCCCTGCTAACCGATTTGTCGCGCCGATCCTTGATGTGGTCCAGCTCCTCAAGCACCGTCATGGGAATGACCACGTGGTGCTCCACGAACGCAGCAATCGCCGTCGGGTCGTGCAACAGGACATTGGTATCCAGAACATAGGTCTTGCGGCCGGCGGGCTGGGCAAGGGGGGTATCAATACGAACGGCTGCACTGGTTTCCATTCAGGAATCCTCGCTGTTGGCGGTATACGTTGGGTGTGGGTTACCGATGGGGAGCGGTCGTTCGGACCAGCCTTCCGGGTCGCCCGGAGACTCTGGGGGTGTTACCAGTATGGCGGCGGTGGATATCCCGGGGGGATCAGCTCGCTCAGTCAAACAATACCCGTCCTACTCATTAATTTTCGGCCGAGCTCCAGTAAAGCCTTCCGGGGGCCGCCTGTCAACGCACCGGCTGATTTAAATGCCAGGGCCAGCAGCAACGCTGACAGCGGAGCGAAATTTCGCTAGCATTCGAAGTTACCCCGGATCTTCTTTGGTTTATGACGATCCGTCTTCTGCTGACAGCTGTGTTAACCGGGAGCTCCACACGGTCATGCTGAACACCGATGCCATGGCCCAGCTAAAGGGGCTGAAACAGCAGATAGAAGCCCAGAAAGAATACGCCGAAGCCACCGTCAAGGGCACGCAGAACCGCTACGGTTTTGCGGTTGTTGACGACGGTCGCGAGATCTTTATTCCCCCGGACGAAATGCTCAAGGTATTGCCGGGGGATCGGGTCCGCATTTGCATACGCCCTGCGGGCCGGGCAGGCCAGAACAACAAAAAGGGTAAATCCCAGGAAGGCCGTACCGTCGCCGACATTGAAAGTCTGGTCAGCAGCACCCTGGACCGCTTTGTGGGCTCAGTGGTGAGCAAGGGTAAGGCGGTGTTCGTGGCACCGGACCTGCCGGACCTGAAGCGCTGGCTGTTCATCCCACCCCACGCCCGCAACGGCGCCAAAACCGGGGACCGGGTGGCCTGTGCACTGTTACGGCACCCAATCAAGGACGGCAAACCCTCTGCCAAGGTCATGTCGGTGATTGGCCAACCGGGAGCACCGGGGCTGGAGAACCACTACTGTGCCGCGCGAGCCGGACTGCCACCTGCCTGGACCGACAAAGACGCGACCGATTGGTTGGCTTTCGCCCAGCAGCGCAAGCCCCTGGAAGAAGATCGTACCGACCTGACCCACCTGAACTTTGTCTCCATTGACGCGGCCCGCACCCAGGATATCGATGACGCGCTCTACGCTGAGGTCACCAGCGACGGCTGGCTGCTTTATGTGGCGGTCGCCGATCCAACTGCATTTTTGGACGGGTTGGAGGGGCTGGATGAGGCGCTGATGGCACGCGGCACATCGGTGTATTTCCACGGTGACGTGATCCCCATGCTGCCGGAGGCGATTGGCAGGGATTTCTGCGCCCTCTCCGAGGGGGATTTGCGCCCCGCACTGGTATGCAAGATCGCGGTCAGCGACGAAGGCAAGGTCGGGGACTATGAATTCTTCAGCGCCGTCGTACAGTCGAAAGCCAAACTCAGCTATGCCGCCGTGGACCGTTATGTCACCGGGCACAACGACCAGTTGATCGCCTGGTCCAACCCCCTCGAGGCGTTGGTGCAGGCCTACAAGGCCCTGCGGAAATACCGCGAAAGCCACGAACTGGTGATGGAGGATCGCCAGGAATTCCGCTGGATTCTGAATGACGAACGCCAGATCGGCAGCGTAGAGGCCTATGAAAAAATGGCTTCCCAGCATCTGGTGGAGGAATGCATGATCGCAGCCAATCGCTGTGCGGCGCATTTTCTGGCCATGGCTGAAGCCAGCGGGCCCTTTGTCATTCACCCCGGGTTTCGCCGGGATCGAACCAGCGAAGCACAGGAATTCCTCAAGCGGTATCTGCCCGAGATCGCCGATGCGCCGATACAGACCCTCGCGGGCTATCAACGGGTATTTGCAGCACTGAACGGGTCCCACACCCTGCCACTGCGGGGCATGGTCAACCGACTACTGACCCGGGCCACATTCAGCACGGCCCCGGCCGAACATATGGGCATGGCCCTGCCCGCCTATACCAATTTCACCTCACCGCTGCGGAAATACCTGGACTTTCTGGTACACCGGCAGATCAAGCGCCTGCTGGCGGGGGAAGCAGCGGACACGGTGACCGACCAGCAACTGGAGCAGGGAGCGGCGGCCATAGGGCGCAGCCGCAGTGCCACTCAGGCCGCCGAGCGCTGGCTTACCGCGAACTTCCTCGATAAGCAACGATCCGAGGGCCGAAGCCAGTACCGGGGTGAAATCTGTCACGTGACCAGCGCGGGCTTCACGGTTCGTCTGGAGGACCTGGGCCTTGAGGGTCAGGTCGACCTGCGCAAAGACCCTGAAAAATTCAGCTTCGACAAATGGACAGCAAGCCTGACTTCAACCACGCGCAGGTTGCAACTGGGGCAGGAGGTTGCGGTGATTTACCAGGGCTGTCCTGAAGCCGGTGACGGGCAATTGCCCGTGTTCGAACTGGAACCCGGGTGTGCACTGAAACCACCCAAGAACTGATACAAAACGCCCCGTCAGCGGCACCGGCCAATGCGCTGCCCGGCACCGCGACCACACTACAGGAGATCACATGGCCCCGTGTTTGCCGGTAAAAACCCTTTTTGCAGATGACACGCTGATCGGGGAGACGATCACCGTCAGGGGGTGGCTGCGCAGCAAGCGTGATTCGAAAGCAGGTATTTCCTTCCTCGCGATTCACGATGGCAGCCATTTTGATGCGATACAGGCCGTGGTACCCAACTCCCTGGACAACTACGAGGAGGAAGTCCTGGCTTTAGGCACCGGCTGTGCGGTGGAGGCAACCGGGCAACTGGTCGTCTCCGAAGGCAAGGGCCAGTCGGTGGAGATTCAGGCCACCGCTATCACAGTGGTCGGCGCCGTGGATGATCCCGAGAGCTACCCCATCGCGAAAAAGAGGCACAGCTTCGAGTATTTGCGCACCCAGGCCCATTTGCGCACCCGAACCAACACCTTTGGTGCCATTACCCGGGTACGCCACGTGCTGGCCAGGGCCATCCATGAATTTTTTCACCGGGAGGGCTTTTTCTGGGTCAACACCCCCATCATCACCGCCAGTGACTGCGAGGGCGCCGGCGAGCTGTTCAAGGTCAGCACCCTGGACTATGCCAATTTACCCCGTAAGCCCGATGGCAGTGTCGACCACAGCCAGGACTTTTTTGGCAGTGAGGCGTTCCTGACCGTCTCGGGCCAACTGGCGGTCGAATCCCACTGCCTGTCCATGTCCAAGGTATACACCTTTGGCCCAACCTTTCGCGCCGAGAATTCCCATACGTCCCGTCACCTCGCCGAGTTCTGGATGGTTGAGCCGGAGATCGCCTTTGCCGATCTCAATGACAATGCCGATCTGGCCGAGGCGCTGCTGCGCCATATCATTGCAGAAGTCCTCAACGCCTGCGGCGAGGACATGGCGTTTTTCCAGCAACGCATTGATAACACCGTGCTTGCGCGACTGGAGGGTATTGTCACCTCCACCTTCGAGCGGATGAGCTACTCCGAAGCCATCAAGATACTGGAAGACTGTGGCGAGTCCTTTGAGTTCCCCGTGCATTGGGGCATGGATATGGCCTCGGAACACGAGCGCTTCCTGGCCGAGAAACATGTGGGCCGGCCCATTGTGGTGACCGACTACCCTGCGGATATCAAAGCCTTTTATATGCGCCTCAACGACGACGGCAAAACCGTTGCCGCCATGGATGTACTCGCCCCGGGCATAGGGGAGATCATCGGTGGCAGTCAGCGCGAAGAGCGGCTGGATGTCCTGGACAGCCGCATGGACAGCCAACTGCGGGAGGATCTGTGGTGGTACCGCGACCTGCGACGCTACGGCACGGTGCCCCATGCGGGTTTTGGTCTCGGTTTTGAACGCCTGCTCGCCTACATCACCGGCATGGAGAACGTCCGGGACGTCATACCCTTCCCGCGCACCCCCGGCCACGCAGATTTCTAGCCGGCCACGCCGATTCCCTGTCAGGGGATACCCGGGTACACCTGGCCGGGTTAGCGCCCTGGCCTAGCGACGGCGCGGTTTTTTTGAGCCCCGCTCCAGCCGGTCGTGTAGCGCCAGGTAGGCCTGGGTGAGCTTGTGCCGGGGTGCCAGGTGAATCAGGGGCCGCATCTCGTAGTGGGATTCGCGCATCTTGACCGAGCTGTTCAGAAACCGGTCGATGACCGGAAAGCCTTCCTCTTTCAGGTCCGCCACCAGTTCCCCCGGTAGTCGCGCCTGACCGTTGAACTGGTTGATGACGATGCCTTCGACCTGGAGGTCGTGATTGGGTCCCTCCAGCAGTTACTCTATGTTCAGCATAAGTTCATACAGGCTCTGGCGGGCGAAGGAATCGCAGTCAAAGGGTATCAGCACCCGGTCAGCGGCTATCAGAGCAGACTTCGAATAAAAATTGAAATTGGGCGGGGTGTCGATATAAATCCGATCATATTCGCCTTTCAGTTTTGCCAGGGCATCGCGCAGCTTGTAAATCTTGTAGCGCGCCTCCAGCTCCTTCTCAATTTCAGCGAGGTACGGACTGGAAGGCAGCAGAAACAGGTTTTCGAAAGGGGTTTCCCAGACAAAGGCATCGGGGTTTTGGCGCATTTTTCGCGGACCCACAGTCTGCTTGAACAGCCCCGACACCCCCTGGGCCTCCGCAGGGTACTGCTCGGCATCCACTTCACCCACCAAATAGTGGGTTGAGTTGCCCTGCACATCCAGGTCAATGACCAGGGTTCGCAACCCCTGGCTGGCGCCGATCGCCGCGAGGTTGCAGGTGATGGAGGTCTTGCCGACCCCGCCCTTCTGGTTGAAAACTACGCGGTGCATGAACTCTCCGGAACCACCTGATATCTCGTTAGTGTAGACCATCTGCCCGCGGGGAACGCGCGAGCCATGCTTTGGGTTTGCCCGGGTACCCGCGCTATCCTAGGGCGGTACAGGAGACCCCACCATGGCGACACCCCAGATTGCCCTGCTGCTCACGGGCAACGAACTCATGTCCGGTGATACCGTCGACAGCAACTCGGCCAGGATGGCGACCCAACTGGGCGACGTGGGTGTAGAGATCGGCGAGAAGTGCACCGTGGGCGATGACCCCACCCGACTTGAGTCCGCCCTGGCAAGGCTCACCAACGCTTTCCCGGCATTGATCGTCAACGGCGGGCTGGGCCCCACCCGGGACGACCTGACCAGCGAGGTGGTGGCAAAGCTCGCCGGAGTGGCGCTGCTGGAGCACCCCGAGGCCCTGGCCCACGTCAACAGCTGGTGCGCTCGCAGGCGAATTGCACCCAACCCGGCCAATCTCAAGCAAGCCATGGTGCCCGATGGCTGTGAACTCATCGACAACCCCCGGGGCAGTGCCCTGGGCTTCGCGTTGGAGATCAATGGCTGCCTGGTGCTAACCACCCCCGGTGTGCCCGGCGAACTGGCGGCGATGTTACCGGAGGTGGTGGCGCGCCTGGGGGCACGGCTGGGGGGCAGCGCCCGGCATGTCCAACGCCTGCAGACCTTTGGTATCGGCGAGTCCTCGGTGGAAGAACGGGTCAGGGCACTGGGCCCGGAGTGGCCCGAGCAGGTCGCCCTGGGCTTCCGCGCCGGGATGCCACAGCTGGAGCTCAAATTGAGCGTGGCATCCCAGACGCTGCTCGGCGAGCAGCAACGGGCAGTGACGCTGCTTGAGCGGGTATTGGGTGATCACCTGCTGGGGGAGGACGATGCCCGGTTGGCGGCCTGCCTGCAGGACCTGCTGCTGGCACAGGGCAAAACCATGACCACCGCCGAGTCCTGCACCGGCGGCCTGATCGCCTCAATGATGACCCGGGAGCCGGGCTCATCACGGGTCTTCGGGTCGGGCTTTGTCACCTATGCCAATACCGCCAAACGCGACCTGCTGGGAGTTTCTCCGGAACTGCTGGACCGTTTTGGCGCTGTCAGTGAACCGGTTGTCGCAGCCATGCTGCGGGGGGCGCTGGCACGCTCCGGTGCCGATATCGGTGTGGCGGTGTCGGGCATCGCGGGTCCGGGTGGCGCCAGCGAGGACAAACCCGTGGGTACCGTGTGGCTGGCCTGGGGTACCGAGGATGACCTGCGCACCCACCGCGCAGTGGTATCTGGGTCCCGCAGCCTGTTCCAGAACGTAGTGGCCGCAGCGGGCCTGGATCTGGTCCGGCGCCAGCTATTGGACCTGCCGCCCCTGCCCCATTACTTCACGCGCCAGGCTTGATTTGCACAGGTCTTTGCCAGGCCCGGCCAGGGCATGAGGCCCTCAGGGCTGCAATCGACTGACCGTCCAGCCCTCGCCGCTGCGCTGGTAGCGAAAACGGTCGTGTAAGCGGTGCTCGCCGCCCTGCCAGAATTCCACCTGCTCCGGGACCAGACGATAGCCACCCCAGTGCGGCGGGCGCGGGATATCCCGGTCGGCATGGCGTGCCTCCATGTCCCGGTACTGGGCCACCAGCGCCTCCCGATTCTCGATCGGACGGCTCTGTCGAGATGCCCAGGCACCCAGTTGGCTGGCCCGGGGTCGACTGGAAAAATAGGCGTCGCTGTCCTCGGCACTAATTTTCATGACCTGGCCCGCCACCGCGACCTGCCGATCCAGTTCATTCCAGGGAAACAACAGTGAAGCTCGATCATCCGCCGCCAGCGCCTGGGCCTTGTTGCTGTCGTAATTGGTAAAAAATACAAAACCGTCCTCGGCGACGCCCTTCAGCAGCACGATACGCTGCCACAGCAGGCCCGACGTCTCCCGGGTTGCCAGGACTGCTGCCGTCGGGTCTTTCAGTCCGGCATCAATGGCCTGCTGCTGCCATTGGCTGAACAGGCCCAGGGGTGTCGCCGACAGCGCCTCGCTGCGCAGTCCGCCCAGCACATATTCCCGCCGATGGTCATCGTAGTTCATGGCTGATGAATCCAGATTGAGAGCCGCGCGTAGTGTAACCAGTAGCGCTGGCCAACAGATAGCTCTGGCCAGCACCGGGTTTCCACGTTAATTTCTCAGCCCCCCACATAACGGACACGAACGATGCCCCAGCAATGGATAACCGCCGCCCTTGCAACGCTGCTTGTGACGCTGATGGCAAGCCCCTCGATCGCGGAGACAGAGCCACCGGACACACCCCTGATCGACTTCCGAAGTCGCTTTGTACCCACGGCGGCCCGGGGCGACATGGTGGTCGGTCCCGAGCGGCTGGCCAGCGAGGCGGGCCTGGCGATGCTCGCCAAGGGCGGCAATGCGGTGGATGCCGCCGTCGCCACGGGCTTTGCGCTGGCAGTCACCCTGCCCCGGGCGGGCAACATTGGCGGCGGGGGCTTCATGCTGATTCACCTCGCTGAGGAAGACCGCAATATTTTTATCGACTACCGGGAAACCGCTCCCGCCGCTGCCACCAGGGATATGTTCCTGACCCGGGAAGGTGAAGTGGACAAACGCCGGGCCTACTTCAGCCATCTGTCCTCGGGGATTCCCGGCACGGTCGCGGGGCTGATACACGCCCTGGACCAGTACGGCACGCTGCCCCTGAGCACGGTGATCCAACCCGCCATCGAACTGGCCCGGGACGGCTTCACCATGGATATCACCCTGCACCAGAACCTGTCCGCCCGGGAGGAACGCCTGGCCATGAACCCGGAAACCGCCCGCATATTCCTGCGGGAGGGCAAGGCACCCGCCATTGGCTGGAGTTTCAAGCAGCCCGATCTTGCGGCCACGCTACAGCGCATAGCCGACAATGGGCGGGACGGTTTTTACCGCGGCCCCACGGCCGCCCGCATCGCCGCCGACATGGCAGCCAATGGTGGGCTGATCACCGAAGCCGACCTCGCCGGCTACCAGGCTGTTGAAAGAGAGCCCGTAACCGGCAGCTTCCGGGATTATTCGATAGTATCCGCGCCGCCCCCCTCCTCCGGGGGCGTGCATATCATCCAGATGCTGAACCTGCTGGAGCCCTACCCCCTGGAAGACTGGGGCCACAACTCCGCCCGCTATCTGCACCACGTCATCGAAGCCATGAAGCTGGCCTATGCGGATCGCAGTGAACACATGGGTGACCCCGGGCGCATGACGGCCCCGGTCCCGCTGCTGATCTCCAAACCCTACGCCGATACCCGCCGCAAGCTGATCACCTCGGAACGTGCCACACCCTCCTCGCAGATCGCTGCGGGGGTGATGCCAAAGCCCGAGAGCCCGGACACCACGCACTACTCGGTCACCGATGCCCAGGGCAACGTGGTCAGCAATACCTATACCCTGAATTTCAGTTTCGGTTCCCACATCACCATTCCGGGGACCGGCATACTGATGAACAATGAGATGGATGACTTTGCGGCACGCCCCGGCACCGCCAATGCCTACGGGCTGGTGCAGGGTGAAAACAATTCCGTCGCCCCGGGGCGACGCCCCCTGTCATCAATGACGCCGACACTAATTTTCAGGGACGGTGAGCCCTGGCTGGCCACCGGCAGCCCCGGCGGCTCGCTGATTATCACCGCCGTCCTGCAGACCGTGCTGAATGCCATGGCCTTCGACATGAACGTCGCCGAGGCGGCGGCAGCACCCCGGATTCATCATCAGTGGCTACCCGATCGGGTGCTGGTTGAGCCGGGTATTAGCCCGGACACGCTTAACCTGCTGCGGGACATGGGGCACAACGTCGAGGCGACCCGGCGCACCCTGGGCAGAACCAATTCGATACAATTGGAAGGGCCCTGGCGCTACGGCTATTCAGACCTGCGCCGGCCGGGGGGTTACGTCGCCCACTAGGACGGGTTCAGGGCGCGGCGGGGCGTGTCTGCCAATCCTCAGGTAGCCGCACTTTCATGGTTTGCCTGGCCAGGGCAACCAACTGGCCATCGGCGTCCCAAATATCCGCATCGGACTCGACGATGGAGTCTGTCAGGTGCCGGGACTGCATGCGGCACAGCACCGGGCCGGGCGCCGGACGGGCACGGCACTGGACGGTCAGTTCGATTGTGGGCACCCAGCCAAAGGGGCCGAACAGGGTAAACGGCGGCGGCGGCATGATGTGAGCAAACATCGCCAACTCGATGGTGTCGCTGGGGGCTCCGTCCTTGTGTTGCAGCCAGCCGATAAATTGCCCGGTTCCCGGGGCCGCACCGTGCTCGAAGACCTCAGCGCCCTGGACCAGCCGGATATCAACATTCTGATGTATCTCCAGCGTATCGGCGCTCATACCCTCGGTGTCTGCGAACGCGGGCGCTTCGGGGGGCGCAGCGTTAAGCCAGCTTTCTCCCACCAGACGGTGGGTGTCGGTGAAGGCTGCGGTCGCGCGCACTTTCAGTTCCCCCTCCTGATACAGACTTGCGGAGCCGAAGCTGGTGCCCCTGCCCTCACGCAGGCTTTCAGTCTCTATTTCACAGGGCCCCAACCGGCAGGGTGAGAGGTAAAAGGCATTTATCGACAGGGGGTCGCCATGGGGCAGGGCCTGCCGCAGGGTCCGGGCTATGACGGCCAATACGTAGCCCCCATTCATAGTCGAGCCGATGCGCCAGCCGCGCTTGAATTCAGATTGCCAGCGTTGGTCTGAAAGGCGGGTCACCGCCGTGTCGCGCTCGAACTGTCCCACTGGTGTCCTCTCTACAGCTGGCTAACGGGTGCTCCGGCAGGGGCTGCTGAGCGTATGGCATAGTATACGTGTCATGGACACGGCCGGCCCATCGGGTACCCGGCCGCGCACTCTGGCTATACTTGTAACCCAGTTGGAAAGAGGAGGCTTCGTTCGTGCTGCAGCATGCCAAGCCATCCCAGTGGCCGATCATCGTGGTCCTTCTGGCCTGTACGGGCTGGACAGCCCTTGCTGACGACGGGTCTGACAATACGGCGCCGATGGAAGTTACAGCCCCCGCAGTCGGCACCCAGCCGGACCCCACAGGTGATGACGCCGGCCAGCAAGACGCTTCCGACAACCCGGACCCGGTGGCTGACGCTGCCGTGGATGGCGGCAGCGCAGGTCCTGATTCTGGCGACGATCCCCAGGATGATGGAGCGGACACCTCGGCACGGGAGACCGCCGAGGCCATGGTTATTGACATGCGCAGCAACCTGGACCGGGCCAAAGCACCGGCGCCCCAGGCCGAATCGAGGCTGGTAGAGGAATACCAGAACGCCATCAGGGAAGCCGAGTTGTCAGGCGGCGCCTACTCGGGCGCCATAGCGGAGCACCTGCTGGGTCTGGGGACAACCCTGCAGCAGTTGAATCGCCATGAGGAAGCTGTCGAGGTGCTGAAGCGGGGTGTACACCTGTCACGGATCAACTCCGGACTGTACAGCTCTGAACAGCTGGCGCTGCTGCGCAGCGAGATCAGAAGCCACATGGCAATGGGTAATTTCGATGTCGTTGATGAGCGCCAGCGCTACCTGTACCGGGTAGAGCGTCGGGCCCTGTCCCGTTCTTCCGAATCAACCGAAGCGCTGATTCGCCAGGCCGAATGGCAGCGGCAAGCTTTCCTGCTGGAGGTCGGAGAACCCGAGACCCAGGCCGGACGTCTGATGATTATGTGGGATCTGTATCGGATGGCGCTCAACGAGAGCATCGATATTTATGGGGAGCAGGCCATAGAGCTGAAAGCGCCGTTGGAAGGCATGATCGCCACCCAATACCTGTTCGCCGGTTATCGCGGTTATCTTTACGACCCCTCCTCCAGTGCCTCCGATCTACAGGCCGCAGCCATGACCAACCAGTCCTTCCGACGGGGCGAATCGGTGCTGAAAGCAATACTTGAGGTCAATGTGCTTAACAAACTCGGCCCTGAGCAACAGATACAGGACACCGTTGCCCTGGGCGACTGGGCATGGTGGTACGGCAAGTTCAACGACGCTGAAATCTATTACAGTCAGGCCATGACCTTAATTGATGAGTTGCCGGAGGACACTGCACCGGCTTTGAAGGACGCGCTGTTCGGAGCACCTGTGGCGTTGCCGAGACTTGAGGAGATCCGGCCGCTGCCCGATCATGACACCCTGGAGGACGGGGCCCTGGTCATTGGCTTTGACCTGACCGATACGGGAAGAGTTACCAATGTGGAACGCTTGCGCGAACCTGAGGTCGAAGAAGAGAAGGCCATACGCCGGCTGGTTCGGGCGCTGAAAAACACCCGCTTCAGGCCACCCTTCAGTGACGGTATGCCGGTGCGGGTAGAGGGTCTGGTATGGTCCTTTGAACCGGAGGCATGGCGGGTCATGGTGCGGGATGAGCCCGAGTTTGAAATTTCCACCGGCGAGGGATGAGGCCATATTTATGAAGGTACGGATACCGACAGCGTTGCGACTCATCACCGCGGCCAGCGCCGTGGTCCTGCTCACGGGTTGTCCCAGTGCCAACACGCCGTCAAAACCTTCAACACCCACGCCCCCCTCGCCCAGTGCCTCGTCACCGTCTTCCAGCTCAAGTTCCAGCTCCAGCTCCAGTTCCAGTTCGAGGTCAAGCTCCAGCTCCAGCCAGTCCAGCTCCAGCTCCAGCTCCAGCTCCAGCCAGAGCTCATCCAGCAGCACTTCCGGCTCTCCGAGCACCGGCAGCAGTGGCGCGACGCCACCCTCCGGGGGTTCGCCGGGTAGCAGCCAGCCTGCAGCGGGTGACTTTCCCCAACCCACGGGCGATGTCGCCGCCGGCGACCAGACAAACCCCGGGGACCAGGGCAGTCCCGACGCCATGGGCGAAGGTAGCGATGCCGGTCAGGGCGAACCCGGGTTTGGGGATATGGCGGGCTCAGACGCACTGCCCGATATGCGGGATACCTTACCCACCTTCGATGAAAGCTACGGTGAGGCCGGTGACACAGGCGAGGCCGATGGCGAAGCCGACGGTGGCAGTGGCGGTGGTGAGTCCGTGGCCGACGGTGGCTCCTCTGGCGGCGCGTCGGGTAACGAAGCCGGTGGCCCGCCTGCTGGCACACCGGGAACCCGGGCAGAGGGCGGCATGGAAGGAATTGCCGGTGCCAATGGCACCCTGACCACCGCGGAGCAGGTCGCCATCCTGGATGGCCAGTTGGAGCAGAGCACCAGCGATTTCGATGCATTGATTCTCGAGGAGCAACAGCGACAGCGGGAATTGGAACGGGAGCGGGCTGGCCGCAGTGCCCAGCGAGAGCAACCCGAACCCGCGGGCCCCGGTACCGGCGGGCGCTCTCCCTATCAGGATGACGTTGCCATGGGTGGCGGCGGCAGTACCGGCGGCGGTATGGGTGGCGCCAGCCAGGGAGGGGGCGCACCCCCCGACAACCCCGCTATTTACAAGCCACCGGAGGACATCCCCGATGGCAGGGATGATGACGTGGTGGCTCGCCAGCTGCGGGAGGCGGCCATGCGCGAGCCCGACCCGGAGGTGAGGGAACGGCTGTGGAATGAATACCGCAAGTACAAGGGTCTGGAGGTGCCTGAGCAATGACCCTGCGCCTGGCCCTGATTTTCTTGCTGACGGTCGTTACAGGCTGCGTCAACCAAACGGTGAAAAGTACCTCCGTTCCTCCCCTGGCCCAACCACCGGCCCCGGTACCCGAGGCTGCAGTACTGGACGTCG
>JAAXJC010000018.1 GCA_012270045.1 Luminiphilus sp. | reverse complement strand
CGGACACCACCTACCTGTGGCCCGCGAATTACTCGGGGATGGCGAGTACCTCATGGCCGGGGGCTTCGGCCTGGCCGACGTATTGTTGGTGAGCTGCCTTGACTGGGCCCTGGCCTACGAGGTGTCCGTACCCGGGACATTACTCAGCTACCGTGAAAGAATCGCCCAACGTCCCGCGTACCAGCGAGCGATGGCGATCAACTATCCGTCACTAACCGGAGACCAATAATGGGCGCACTCGATGGACTGAAGGTGCTGGACCTGACCAGCATGGTATCGGGGCCGGTGGCTGCCATGATGTTGGCGGACCAGGGCGCCCGGGTCATCAAGGTGGAACCCCTGGCCGGTGAACAGATGCGTCATCTGGGCTCTACTTACCAGGGCGTCAACCCGGGATTTTTTTCCTGCAACCGGGGCAAGGAGTCCATCGCCCTGGACCTCAAGTCCGAGGAAGGCAAGTCCATCCTGTTGCAACTGGCCCGGGATGCAGATGTCTTCCTGCAGAACTTCCGACCCGGCGCCATTGAACGGATGGGCTTCGGTGAGGATACGCTGCGTGCAGCCAATCCCGGACTGATCTACGTGTCGATCAGTGGCTTCGGCGAACAGGGCCCCTATGCCCATACCCGGGTCTATGATCCCGTGATACAGGCCCTGTCGGGGGCAACTGATATTCAGGCTGACCGCATCACAGGCAAACCCCAAATGTTCCGCATTATCCTGGCGGACAAGGTCACCTCGCTCACCGCAGCCCAGGCCATCAGCTCGGCGCTGTACGCCCGGGAACAAAGCGGGGAAGGCCAGCATATTCGCCTGTCCATGCTGGACACCCTGCTGGCATTCTTCTGGCCCGAGGCGATGACCGGCCTGACCTTTGCCGAGCGGGAATTCGACGTCAGCAAATCCGGGGGTACGATGGACCTGATCTATGCCACCACCGACGGCTACATCACCGCGGGTGCCATCTCTGACAAGGAATGGGCTGGCATGTGTCGGGCACTGAAGTGCGAAGACTGGATTGAGGATGAACGCTTCAAAACCGCCATTGACCGATTCAAGAATGTCAGCGAGAGGAAGCAGCTTACGGCGGAGGCGATTTCCAATTGGTCCAGTAACGAGATTCTCCAGCGACTGATGGCCGAGGACGTGCCCTGTGCCCCCCTGCTCAGCCGCAATGAACTGCTGGATCACGAGCAGGTAGTGGCCAACGCATCGATAGACCGACTGCACTACCCCGACTTTGGTGAAGTTCGCCAGGCGCGCCCCGCTGCCCAGTTTTCAAAGACGCCCAGCCGCATTGCCGGGCCTGGTCCCAGGCTGGGTGAACACGGCCACGCCATATTGTCCGAGCTGGGCTACAGCGATGCCGAAATAGAGCAATTGATTGCGCAACAGAAAATGCGGGTCTGGCAGGCAGCGACCCCCGGGAGTGAGTGATGACAAAAAAAGTGTGTTTGGTTATCGGTGCGGGCGCCGGCATCGGCGGCAGCGGCGGAATGAAATTCGCACAGGAGGGGTCTCACGCCGCCCTGTGTCGACGCAGTGACGCAGAGGGACTGGACAAGCTGGTCAATGACATCGAGGCCCAGGGAGGTTCGGCCTCGGGCCACCTTGTGAATGCGGTGCAGGAGGGCGCCATCGAACAATTGGTGGAGGAAGCGGAGCAAATTGGACCTGTGGAGGTTGTGCTGTTCAATCTGGGCGCCCAGATTGGCAATCGCTCTCTGGAAGCAACCGCACTGAAGACCTTTGAATTAGGTTGGCGCATGGCCTGCTTTGGCCTGTTCCGTCTGGCAAAGTCAGTGGTGCCACTGATGGCGGCCCGGGGCAGCGGCACGCTGCTGGTGACCTCGGCCACTGCCGCGGTCAGGGGCAACGCCGGGCAGCACTCCCACGCCGCCGCCATGGCCGGCCGGCGACTGTTGTGCCAGACCTTGAACGCCGAATACGCCAGTTCGGGTATTCACGTGGCCCACATCCTGATCGATGGCGCCGTGGATGCACCGGATACCCTGGGCAAGATGCTGGGGGAGGCATCCTTCCAGCAGTTGCGGGAGCAGCGCGGGGGCGAGCACGACGGTCTGTTACTGCCGGCGGAAATGGCGGAAACCTATTTCCACATCGCCCATCAGCACCGCTCGGCCTGGACCCACGAACTGGACCTCAGGGCCTATTCCGATCTTGCCTGGTGGAATCACGAGACCAAGGTACTTTGACGAAACAGCATTAATAACCGCCCTTGAATAGGGACAGCCGTGGTTAAAATTGCCGGCGAGAAAACCACTGGGCCCAGCCACCCGGCCCCGGACATCAGGAAAAAAACAAGAGGAACAGGCGATGACCATCAATGTGACTCCAAGTGACGCCCCCTGCGGCGCGACCATTACCGGCATCGACTTGAGCCGGGACCTGTCCGATGACCAGGTGGCTGAAATCAGGGCCCACTGGCTGGAGCACAAGGTCGTTGCGTTTCCCGACCAGACCCTGCAACCAGAGGACCTGGAACGTACCGCCCGGTATTTTGGTGACATCGGCGAGGATCCGTTCTTCGGCCATATCGACGGCTACCCCAACATTTGCGCCATCCAACGCGATGCCGACGAAACCACCTCTATTTTCGCTGAGAACTTCCATACCGACTGGAGTTTCATGCCGCTACCCCCTGCCGCTACCACCCTGTACGGCATCACCATCCCGCCACAGGGCGGCGATACCCTGTTTGCCGATCAGGTGAAAGCTTATGAGGATATGCCCGACGACCTGCGCAGCCGGGTGGAGGACCTGACTGCAATCCACTCCGCCGCGCTGGGTTACGCACCGGATGGCGTCTACGGCGACAGCGACCAGGAAAACGGGCGCAGTATGCAGATCAAGCCCAGTGAAAAGGCCAGGGAGACCTGCCCTCACCCTCTGGTGAGGCTCCATAGGGAAACGGGGCGAAAGGCTCTCTTTTCCTCGGCGGCCTACATTCAGAGTTTCGAAGGTATGGCGCTGGAAGACGCCCAGGCCCTGCTCATGGAGCTCTATCAGTACCAGACCCAGGAAAAGTTCCTGTACCGGCACCAATGGCAGCCCAACATGCTGGTTATGTGGGACAACCGATCCCTACTGCATGCCGCCACCGGCGGCTATGACGGCTACGATCGCCTGTTGCACCGGATTACCATCGCTGACACGGCCTGGTAGACCCTCTTCCGGACAGACAAAAGTTCTGGTGGTTTTAATCAGGCCGGGCTGTCCCGGCCCTGTGGCCCGAACAGATGGCGCAGATGGTAATCTCCCCCTCGCCCGTGCTGCGTCACGCTACCCCTGATCCCCAATGCCCATTGAAACCGTCCAGATCCTCGTCTTTTTAACCATCACCGCCCTGATTGCGTGGTTAACCTGGCGCCGTTGCGTTCGTGATGCCGCCGGGCGTGCGGGTGAGACCACCACACAGGACGATGTTTTCCTGGCCGGCCGGGGTTTGGGCTGGATGGTAGTCGCCGGTTCCATCACCCTGACCAACCTCAGTACCGATCAGTTGGTGGGAATGAACGGCAACCAAATGGCGCTGCTGGCGCTGTGGGAACTGTCGGCGGTGGTGGGTCTGGTTATCCTCGCCAAGGTGATATTGCCGGTTTACTACCGCTATCAGTGCACGACCACCACGGAATTGCTGGAAAAACGCTACGGCGACTACCGGATCCGGGCACTGATTGGGCTGCTGTTCCTACTGGGCAATCTGTTCATCTTCATTCCCTCCATGCTCTACAGCGGGTCCCTGTTCATGCAAACCCTGTTTGATATCGACCTGCCCCTACTCACCATTGCCAGCCTGTTCGGCCTTGTCGGGGCTGCCTACGCGGTCCTTGGAGGTCTTCGGGCGGTCGCCATCTCCGACGCCTACAGTGGGGTGCTGTTGTTGTCTCTGGGTATGGTTATCGTGTTCCTGTCCCTGGCTGCCATCGATTTTGATTTTTCGGGCATACCGGCCGAGCGACTGACCCTGATCGGTGACAACAACTCGCCCATTCCATGGCATACCCTGCTCACGGGAATGCTGTTCATCCAGATTTTTTATTGGGGCACCAACCAGACCATCACCCAGCGCGCCATGGCCTCGCCGACGGCGGCGGAGGGCCAAAAAGGGGTGCTGGCCGCCGCGATGATACGACTGATGATTATCCCACCCATGGTGGTCATTCCCGGTATCGTCTCCTTCAAGCTCTACGGCGACATCGGTGACGCGGCCTTCGGCAGGGTGGTGGGTGATGTCTTGCCGCTGTGGCTGTCGGGGGCTTTTGCCGCGGCGATCGCGGCCGCGGTACTGACCAGTGTCAACAGCGTCCTGAACTCGTCAACGGCACTGTATGTGTGCGATATCCACCAACGCTTCATAGCCCCCGCGCCGGACCTGCGCCGGCTGAACCTGGTGATCACGGTCAGCTTTGTGCTGATTGGACTGGCCATGGTGCCTATCTATGCGCGGGCGGACAGCATTATCAACCTGGTGCAGGAACTCTACGGTCTGCTCAGCATGCCCATCCTTTCGGCCTTCATCGTGGGGCTGCTGTTTAGGGACGTTGCCGCCGGCGCCGCCATTTTCGCGGTAGTGCTGGGGGTGCTGTTATACGGCTTTTTCTCCTTTGTATGGGCTCCCTTCCACTACATCCACATGATGTTCATCACCGTGGTCTTCTGTGTCGGTGCGGCCTTGGTCATCAGTCGACTGGTATTTGGGACGTCCCCCCAATGGTCGCCGGCCCTGTTCAGGGAAGCCGTCTAGCCTCCATCGGTGACCCTTCCCTACCATGGACTGCCTGATTGTCTTTGGCCAGTGTGGGGCAGGCCAGGACCCGAAGCGATCAACTGTCCCTGGACAGCCTGCCCAGGCGGCAAGCCGTCACTGGAGATTCAGGGACTACGCCGACACCCTGATACACGCTGATTGCTTAGTGCCCAGCCGCCGCGTCCTGGGCTCGCTGCAGGTGGTAAATCAACAGAGTCTCCGGTGCCATGATGGGCAGTTCAATGCCGATCTGCATCAGGACCGCACCTGATACAGCCCGGATGCCAATGGCGTCGGCGTGCTGCTGTAGGGCGGGCGCTGTGGCGTCAGGCCAGATCAGACTGAGGTTGTAATCCGCGGTTTGATCCAGACCCCTGAACCGGTAGCGTCTGGGGAAAAGGTCCACGGTACTGTGGCAGCGGGCGGCGGCACTCCGTCCTTGCTCCCCGGTCGGGTCCACACCCCCCCCGGCCATTTCACCGTCGGGGCGCTGCAGCTGCAGGGTTCGGCCCCCATGGAGCAGTGATCGATGCCGCTTGTGTAGCGCCACGATGCTGGTCAGGGTATGCGCCTCATCAGGGCTCAGTTGCCGCGGGTCCATCTCGATACCCAGATGCCCCCAGAAGGCAACGCCGGCGCGAAATTCCAAAGCGTGCTGGCGACCCGTGGTGTGGCATACCGCCGGACCGATGTGACAACCCATCAGTTCAGGCGGCAGGATCTGGCTGAAGCCGCGCTGGATACCCAAACGGTCAAGGGCGTCATTGCTGTCCGAGGTCCAGAAGCGGCTCACATAGGGCAGGATGCCAAAATCCACCCGGCCACCCCCTGAGGCACAGCTCTCTATCTCGACGTCGGGAAAACGCTGCCTGATTTCTGCCAACAGGCCATAAAGTGCCCGCGTTTGCCCGTGCACCGCGTGCTGGCCCGCGGCATTACCCGCCTGATGAATATCCCGGTTCATATCCCATTTGAGGTAGCTGATATCGTGGTCACTCAGCAGTGCGGTTATCGCCGCCAATAAATACTCCCGAACCTCGGCTTGGTCGAGATCCAGCACCAGTTGCTGGCGAGCCAGCAGGCGGGGCGCGGGATCACAATGCAGCACCCAGTCGGGATGGCGACGGTATAACGCGCTGTCCGGGCTGACCATTTCAGGTTCGATCCATAAACCGAAGGCCATGCCATGGCCTGAACAGGCATCGATGATCGAGCCCAGGCCGCGGGGCAACTTGCCACGGTCTACCTGCCAGTCACCCAACGATGAGGCGTCGCTATGACGACCGTTGAACCAGCCATCATCAAGCACAAAACGCTCTACGCCCAGATCAGCGGCCCGCTCTACAAGCTCCAGTAGCGCGGTCTCGTCAAAATCGAAATACGTGGCCTCCCAGGTATTGAACTGCACCGGGCGCGGCCGGTGCTGCAACGCCGCAACGCTGGCAAAGCGGTGACGGGCCAGTTGCTGCCAGTTGTCTGACAGGCCGCCCCAACCCGTTTCGCTGAACGCACACCAAACTGTGGGGCTGGTGTAGGTGGCCCCCGGGTCGAGATCGACCTCTCCGGGAGCCAGCAGTTCCCCAAGTTGCAGGTAGCGTCGACCGTCGGCCAGTTGCTCTACCCGGGTCCGATGATTGCCACTCCAGGCCAGATGGCAAGCCATCGCGCTTCCGGAATTTTCAGTCACCGTCTTTTCATGGACCGTCACATGGGGCGGTCCCCGGTGGGAGGTGCGACCACAGCGATTTTCCCGGACCAGGGCACTATGCCCTATGGGCTGGGTTTGCCACTGAAACTCCAAACCCCAACGACCCTGGAAGCCGCTGCTGTGGGTCAGGTGGTCGGGAACCGGCAAGGTCACATTGCATTCATCAACCTGCAGGGACGCCAGTGCGTGCTGGTTGCTAATACTCACTGTGATCGAAAACACCGGCAAGCGAGGGTCCAGTGCTACTCGTAATTGCACCCCCACCGCGCCGGACTGGCAGCGGGCATTCAGAACAAGTTGCTCGGAGCTTGTTTGCTGCACGGAGTCGAGGACGGGATGTATCTGCCATCCACTCTCTCCCCGGCGCACGGCAATGCCCGGATGGCCGAGAAACCCCGAGCAACCATCGGGCAACAGTGCCAGTGGCGGCACCCCGGGCAGGGACGCGGGCGCCTCATCCCGATCCAGCAATGACAGATGATCAGCTGCGAACTGGTCCAGGCGGCTGCCGAAGTACACCAGGGCAGGTAACCGGTGTCGACAATCCAGTATCAGCGACGTCGTGTCATTGCTCAGGTGATAACAGGGGTCGATTTCGGATGCTTCCAATGCCATGGGCAGACGCTCTACTGGGCGGCAAACGGGGTCATCCCCGCCCCCAGAGGATACCGCGAGACGGCGTCTGGGATACACTTCACGGCGTCAGGACATCAGGCATCCAAAGCAGCCGGAGGAATTGTGTTCAGTGAGGTAAGTCACAGGCGTCGCAACCCACTCACCGGTGATTGGGTACTGGTCAGTCCCCAGCGCGGCGCCCGGCCCTGGTCCGGGGAGCAGGCCACGGATCAGGATTCAGCGCTTCCCGAACACGACGCCGCCTGCCCGCTGTGCCCAGGCAACAAGCGTCACGGTGACGCAAGCAACCCCCTGTATCGGGGACCCTTTGTCTTCCGCAACGACTTTTCAGCTCTGTCCCATGCCTCCCCACCCACCGGAGAGCAATCGGCGCCCGCACATGGTTTGATAAAACACAATGATTTTTGCCAAGAAGAAGCGGTCACCGGCGAGTGCCGTGTGATCTGTTTCGCCAATCAAAACAACAAAACAATCGATGACCTTACCATCGCGGAACTGGGCACATTGCTGAGATTGCAGCATCTGGA
>JAAXJC010000189.1 GCA_012270045.1 Luminiphilus sp. | reverse complement strand
CTCAGATCCCAGGGTTATCGCATTGTGGTGGCAGAGCCCTTCGCCCTGCACGTGAGCCGGGTGTCACGGGATGTCGCCCGCAGCTACACCCTGACCGCCCCCAACCTTGACCCGGATGGCTACCGATCAGCCCTGCTGAATATCATTGAGCGGGAGCAGGCCGAACTGCTGGTGCCGATATCAGAGGAGGCTTACTACGCCCTGAATATCCGCCCTGAACTGCCTCCCGGAGTCACCCTGTTCGGACCTGAGGAGCACCTCTACAAAAAACTTGCGGATAAGCTGCAGTTCATCGATCTCGCGGCCAGCAAGGGTTTACCGGTCCCGGCCTCAGCCCGGGTGACCAGTGCCGAGGCCGAAGCCATCGCCAACCACGGGGACTTTGTCACCAAACCCATTAATGGCTGCTCCGGTATTGCAGTGGAATACCATCGAAGCGGTACCGAACTGAATCGGGAGGATGGCAATCTGCTGGTACAGCAAAGACTCGACGGCCGAGTCGTCAGCAGCCTGTCGCTGGTACGACAGGGTGCAGTGCAGGCCACATCGACGTACCGTGGCCAGGTCTACGCCGGCACCGTGGCGATATGCTTCGAGCGGGAAACCGCTGGCATAGCGGCGGCAGTCGAGGATTGGATAACCCGCTTCATGGCGGACATCGACTACACCGGCTTCGTGGGTTTTGACTTCATCGTAGACGCCGAGGGGGTACCCAGGGCCATTGAGTGCAACCCTCGCTTGACCAGCGGTGTTCACTTCTTCGAGCCCCAGAGCCTGGGGCATGCGATCACTGCAGCAGCGCCGGCACCGCCCCTGCCCCATGCCTGCGACAGCTGGCAATGGCGCTATAGCACACTCACCGAAGCCTACGGCGCTCTATTCAGCGGCAACCTGGGGGAATTCGTCAGACGCATGAGGCTGTGCTGGTCGGTGCCCGATGTAGTTTGGTCCTGGCGTGACCCCCTGCCCTTTCTACTGATGACGCCGCTGTCCTGGCCGATCCTGAAACCAGCCCTGTTCGAGGGTATTTCCCTGGGTGAAGCCTGCCAGCGGGACATTTCGCCCCTGTGGGCTGGCACGTCGTCGCAGCAGGTCAGGCGGGCTGGCAATGAAGCCTGATCTGTTGGGCCGGCCTGGTGGTGAGCCTGGCGGCGGGGCGCACCGGGCTGTCATCCGCGCGACTGAAATCAAAGCGGCGCACAACCTCGGCCATTATGAGTACGGCCTCGGCCTGGGCGAAGCCAGCACCAATGCAGGTGTGGGGCCCAACGCCAAAGGGTATATAGGTTCCGTCCTCAATGGCCGACTCACCCGCGGCGAGAAATCGCTCGGGCAAGAAGGCGGCGGGCCGATCCCAGTAGCGCTGGTGCCGGTGCACGGTCCAGGGAGAAATCATCACCAGCGCACCCCGCTTGAGTTTGCGCTCGCCCACCGCGCAATCCTCAAGTGCAACCCGGGGGATGAAGGTAATGGGCGGATAAAGCCGCAGGGTTTCCCTGAATACGGCACGAACCAGCGGCAACTTTTTAACGTGGCTGAAGTGCACCGGATCACTGCCCACCACCTCACGGATTTCCGTGCGCAGGCGCTGCACCAGTGCAGGCTGCACAGCGAGCAGGTAAAACACCCAGGTCAGGGCACTGGCGGAAGTTTCGTGGCCAGCCAGAAAAAACACGCCCAACTGGTCGATCAACTCCTCCCGGGTGAAGGGCGCGCCGCTATCCCTGTCCTTCGCGGCAATGACATCGCTGGCTATATCGTTGTAGCGTTCGGGCTGCTCAAGATGGGGATCCAGCAGATCACCCAGATGGGCCCTGATGCGCTGACAGGCCGCCGACACCCCTGGCGGTTGGGGCATATCGGCCCAGGCCTTCTGGAAAATCAGGCGAAAAATATCAACCTGGGCGACCGACTGCTCAAATTCAGTGAAGTCCTCAAAGACATCGTTCGATACCCCCGCCGACAGCGGGGTCGAAAAGATGGTCCTACAGATAACATCCGCGGTCAGGTGGCTCATGGCCATGTCCAGGGAAAAGCTTTCCTTTGTACTGGCCTGTTGCTGCAGAAACTCCAGGTGTGCCTCTACGGCAGATTGCATCGCCGCAAAGGCATGGCTGACTCGCAGTTGGGAGAATGCGGGATCAATCATGGCGCGTTGGCGCTGCCAGCGTTCACCATCGGTGACGAAGATGGACTGCCCGATCAGGGGTTCCAATGCGTTGACCATCAGATCGCTCTTGGGGAATCGGCTGCCGTCATCCCGGAGGATGTCACGCACCAAATCCGGTCGGTTGAACAACACAGTAGAGCGGCGGGAATAACCGAGGTCGCCGAAGTCAAATCGATAGGCGGCCGCAGGCAGCAGTTCCAGCAGATTGCCGTCACCGTGCCACAACACCCGCGCCAGGGCGGGCAGCGCCGGCAGCGGTCTGGGATGGGGCGGGTACAGCAGGGCATTGTCGTTCATGGTTTTACGCCGGCTGGAGCGATGGCTCAGTATGGTGGCGCTCTGTGATGCTGTCGAGCCATGACATCTTCCTGGCACTGGTCGCAGTCCATATCGTCACGGGCAGTGTGGGACTGATTACCTTCTGGATTCCAGTAGTCGGCCGCAAGGGCGGCAGAAACCACAGGCGCTTTGGCCAGCTATTTATCAACGCCCTGCTGGCCACCGGCCTGACCGCCGTGGCTATCGCAACCACCACCCTCATTGACCCCGTGGCCACTCACCCTCATCTTTCGAATCACGACGTCTTTGGCGATCCGCAAATGATCAGCGTTATCTTTGGCTGGATGATGCTCTATCTCGCAACACTAACGGTCAATCTGGCCTGGCATGGACGGCTGGCCCTGATGCACCGAACCAACCATGCCGCCACCGGTACTCCGGTCAATTTTGCCCTGCAGGTATTGCTGACGGTCGCCGCCGGCAACTGCCTGCTGCAGGGTTACTGGAGCGACCAGGTCATGGTCATGGCCATGTCACTGGTTGGCTTTGCAACCGTGGCAACCAATCTCTGGTTTATTTTCAAGCCCCAGCCCCGAAGACACGATTACATCAAGGAGCACATCAAAAGCCTGGTCGGCGCGGGCATTTCTGTATACACCGCCTTCTTCGCCTTCGGGGCGGTGCGCCTGATGCCGGAACTGGCACTGACGCCCGGACTCTGGGCTGTGCCCCTGGTCACCGGTCTCATCCTGATCATCTACCATCAACAGGCAACCACCCGCCGGTTCCAGGCCAGAGGAGCCACCGCCGCATGAGCAACGAACGGGTTATTGTCGTTGGCGCGGGTGCCGGTGGACTCGCCGCGGCGGCGGAACTGGCGATCGCCGGGCGGGACGTACTGGTGGTCGAATCAGCCGCCACCGTCGGCGGCAAAATGCATCAGGTGCGCTCCGGCGAACACTGGATCGATGCGGGGCCAACGGTCTTCACCATGCGCTGGGTGTTCGAGGAATTGTTTGCCGCTGCTGGCGAACAATTCGCCAACCGATTGCCCTTCCACCCCATTACCACCCTGGCGCGTCACTGGTGGACCGACGGTGGATCGTTGGACCTGCATGCGGACCCCCAGGTCACGGCCGCTGACATTGCGGCCTTTTCCGGCAGTGCCGACGCCGAGGGTTACCTGCGCCTGTGCCGGGATTCCGGAAAGTTATTTGAGCTGTTGAAAGACAGTTTCAAGGCCGCACCCCTTCCCAATCCAATCAGTCTCGCGGCGCGGATCGGTGCCCGCAAGTTTGGCGAACTGCGCCACCTGCGCCCACACCAAACCCTGTGGGGAGCCCTGGGCGACTATGTGCTCGACCCCAGGCTGCGCCAATTGTTTGCTCGTTATGCAACCTATATCGGCTCGTCGCCTTTACAAACCCCCGCTACGCTGCTGCTCATCACTCATGCGGAACAGCAGGGGGTCTGGGTACTGCCCGGAGGCATGACATCCCTGGCCCGGGCCATCCAGAATCTGGCTGAGGAAAACGGGGCAACATTCCGGCTCAACAGTCCGGTCGCCCGCATCAATACCCGGGACGGTCGCGTATCGGGTGTTACCCTGGAGTCCGGGGAGCAGTTGCTCGGGGATACCGTGGTATTCAATGGCGATCGATCCGCGCTCGCGACCGGCCTGCTGGGGCCCGAGGTAACGGGGGCAACCCACGCCACAGCAACCGAATCCCGGGGTCTGTCTGCGGTTACCTGGTGTCTGCGCACCGACTGTGCAGGCTTTCCCCTCAGTTATCACAACGTATTCTTCGACCGGGACTATCCCGGGGAATTTGACGCCTTGTTCAATGCCGGGGAAGTGCCCGAGCGACCCACCGTCTATGTTTGCGCCCAGGACCGGCTCAGTTCAGGTCACAGGGAGGGTCCCGAACGGCTCCTGGTGCTGGTCAATGCCCCCGCCGACGGCGATGTAAGGCATTGGAGCCGGGAGCAAATGGTGGAAATTACCCGCCGCGCCGAGGCTGTGATGGCCGCCTGCGGGCTTAAAATATCCCTCACCTCGGCCACCCGGCGCACCGCGAACCCTGCTGAATTTGCGGCCCGCTTTCCCGGCAGCGGCGGATCACTCTACGGTCAGGCCACCCATGGGTTACTGGCCTCATTTACCCGTCCGGGGGCGCGGTCGCGGGTGCCCGGACTCTTCCTCGCCGGCGGCACCGTGCACCCGGGACCGGGGGTACCCATGGCGACACTCTCGGGTCGAATCGCAGCCCAAACCATACTGTCCGAAAGCCGGGCCGGCCAGGGGCTCAGACGACCGTTATTCCAGATCGCGCCAAAATCCGGTTAGCGCCTCAAAAGTCTCATCAGGGCGCTCCCATTGGGGTAAGCCACGGGTGGGTATGATGCGTCGCTCGGAGATGGCAGGGTTGGCGGCGAGCAATTCCGGCACCTGCTCAAATCCGATATTGGGGTCCTGGTCATAGACCAACAAGGTCGGGATTTGCAGTCCAGCGTAAAGTGCCTTGGCGGCCTCAGGGGTGAACAGTTGCATGGTCAGGAAACTGAAGGGAGCAGCGGTGGCGCCCGAGACCTTCGCCGTCGCAACCGCGTAGTCCACCAGTTCCCCTGGCGCAGAGCCATAAAACGCCTGGCCCAGGAAATAGCGGATGCTTGGCCTGGACACCAGGGCTCGCCAGAGCGTGTTGCCGATCCAGCCTACCCGGAGTACTCGATTGATACGCGCCCCGGTCTCCGGCGGCGGTGGTTGCCGGTGGCCGACTCCGGTCGGCGAGATCAGGGTGAGAGAACGAATCTGGGCACCCAACTGGGACACCGCCCGCGCCGCGAATTCGCAGGTCAGGGACAGGGCGACCACATCGGGAGGGGGACCCTCCAGTTGCTTGACGACATCTGCTATGGCTTGGGCGTAAAAATCCGGTGAATAGGGCAGATCGCCGCGCTGGGACAGGCCAAACCCCGGCAGGTCAGGGGCGAACACGGGCCGCTGGGGGGCAAAGTGCTCAAACAGTGGTTTCATTTCCATCGCACTGGGCGCGGCATTAATGCTGTGTAGCAGCAACAGCGGCCGGGGCGACTCCGGCCCAGGGGACACACCACCGGCGTAACAACGCACAGCCACGCCGCCGCACACCTCCAGTTCCAGAAGTTCTGCTGTAATGGCCTTGTGCAACGCCATACCGCCTCCGTGACACCAAAAACTTTGTTCGACTATTGTTACACCTTTCGTGTTATTTGTGGTTTACACTGATAAGCCATCGATTCACAACGGAATTCTTGGATGTCAGCGCCCTACCCGTTCACCGCCATCGTGGCCCAGCAAGACATGAAACTTGCTCTACTCATTGCAGCAGTGGACCAGGGCGTGGGCGGGGTACTGATAATGGGAGACAGGGGCACGGGCAAGTCCACGGCCATCCGGGCCCTGGCCGCCCTGCTGCCGAAAATACCGGTGGTCTCCAACTGTCCCTACAACTGCGACCCGGGGAAAGCGCCCTCGGGTCACTGTGGTGCCTGCCAAGGTGCCCCTGAGCGCGGGCCCAAGGCAAGCAAAATGGGCATACCGGTGGTAGACCTGCCCCTGGGCGCCACCGAAGACCGGGTCATTGGCGCGCTGGATATCGAGCGGGCCCTGCACGCCGGCGAAAAAGCCTTTGAACCCGGACTACTGGCCCGGGCCCACCGGGGTTTCCTGTACATCGATGAAGTCAATCTACTCGAAGACCACATTGTGGATGCGCTGCTGGACGTGGCCGCCTCAGGGGAAAACGTGGTGGAGCGGGAGGGTCTCAGTATCCGTCATCCCGCGCGATTTGTGCTGGTGGGCAGCGGTAACCCCGAGGAGGGAGAACTGCGGCCACAATTACTGGATCGATTTGGACTGTCGGTGGATGTGGTGACGCCGCAGGACATCAAGTCCCGGGTCGAAATCGTTCGCCTGCGAGACCGCTACGAACAGGACCGGGAGGGCTTCATCAAGCAATGGCGGCGGAAAGAGTCAGCCCAGAGACGTCGCATTGAGCAGGCCAGGGAAAACCTTGAAAACGTCGACACGCCAGACTCGGTGCTGGAGTTCGCTGCCACCTTATGTCTCAAATTGGGTACCGATGGCCTGCGCGGCGAACTGACCCTGCTACGGGCCGGGCGGGCGCTGGCGGCACTGGAAAAAGACGACGCAGTGACCAACGCCCATGTTGAACGGGTCGCCGCCATGGTGCTGCGACACCGGCTGCGGCGTGATCCCCTTGATGAGTCCGGCAGTGACAGTCGTATCGCCCGGGCACTCGAGTCCATGGACACAAAGTGACAAACCAACTGGGGCCGCGCCAGTGGGCCGCCGCCGAAACCGCCATGGCGGCCTTTGCCGTTGCGCCCCACAGGCTGGGTGGCCTGTGGCTGCACTGCGCCCCCGGGCCAGTGCGATCGATTTATCTGGATCTGGTCAATGAGTACCTGCCCGGTTCCGGCTATCGCAAAATACCACTTCATATTCAGGAGAGCCGCTTGCTGGGCGGCATCGACCTGACCCGAACACTGGCCGCGGGCACTGTCCATTGGCAACAGGGTCTACTGGAGGAGAGCCACGAGGGAGTGGTGTTACTGGCCATGGCCGAGCGGACATCGCGACAGGTCATCGCGCACCTCAGCAGCGCCCTGGATGCGGGCCAGTTGATCGTGGCCCGGGAGGGCCTGAACAGAACCATCCCCGCCGCTTTTGGTGTTATCGCCCTGGACGAGGGTGCAGAGGGCGAAGCACCGGAGCAGGCGCTGACCGAGCGGCTGGGACTGCGGGTCGACCTGACAGAGGTCAGCATTCATGACGCAACCAGCTGTGCCATCGACCCACAGGATGTGGTGTCAGCACGGGATACCTGGCAGCAGGTCAGCCTGCCCGAATCGCTGCTGGAGACCCTGGTCGCCACCAGTCTTGCGCTGGGCATCCACTCCCCCAGGGCCGTGATTCTGGCGAGTCGGCTGACCAAAATACTCGCCGCCCTTGAGCACCAGACAGTGGCGGACGAAAGCCACGTGACCGCTGCGGTCACCCTATCCCTGGCGCACCGGGCCACCCGCCTGCCGGAACTGGCACAGGAAGATACTGAAGACGAACAAACGCCTCCCCCCGAACAGTCAACGGAACCTGAAGAGAGCGACCCCAGCAGCAAAACCGATCTCTCGCCCCCCACCGACGCCCTGATCGAAGCTGCCCTCGCCCACATGCCGGCGGGACTGCTGGCATCCCTGGGCAGGGGCAGTCTGTCCCGGGGCAAGAATTCCA
>JAAXJC010000143.1 GCA_012270045.1 Luminiphilus sp. | reverse complement strand
CCGTCGGGCGTGGGGACGAGGGGGGCCTGGCCTCGGCCGGTCCCCGGCCCAAGGGCCAGGCAGGGTGCACCCGCTTCGGGGCTGCCGCCGCCGACCTTCTCCAACTGACTGTCCTCAAGCAGCGGGATGGCCCGGGCCGCCGCAGCGAAATCGTTGATGATCTTAACCGCCCGAAGCCCCAAAAGCTCAGCGACCATGCCTCGGTCAAAGCGCCAGGCGCTATTGGTGAAGCTGATGGTCTCGACATGGGGTGGCCCCGCCACGGCAAGGCAGGCCTCAAGGGCGCCGGCCCTGGACAGTCCCAGGCTTGCCATATCCGCCTTGAGTTGTTCAAGGACGCTTTCGAATGTGGGAAAGGCGGCGACCTCGTAGATGCCGACAGGATGGCAGCTCGCACCGCCATCTTCACAGTAGCCAAATCGGGCGTGGGTGCCGCCGATATCGCCCAGCAGATGCCAGCTGTCAGGCATTCTGTGTGGCCGCCAGGGCTACTACAGCGTCCTCTGATTCGGTGCCGGGGGCAAACAGGAAGCTGGCTCCCTGCTCGGCCTGGCTGACGCCCCTGCGTGCCGCTTCGAATAATCCGCGTCCAACGGTGACGACGTCGGTGTCAGATGCCGTGGCAGGGGTGCGCCGGGCCAGTTCTGCCGCACTCACCTGTACATCCAGTCGGCCCGCATTGGCGTCAAGGCTGATCATGTCGCCATCGCGCAGCAAGGCCAGGGGGCCGTTTTCAGCCGCCTCCGGCGTCACATGAATGGCTGCCGGCACCTTGCCCGACGCACCACTCATACGACCATCGGTCACCAGGGCTACCGCGTGCCCCTGGTCCTGCAGGCTGCCCAGAATAGGCGTCAGTTTGTGCAGCTCTGGCATGCCATTGGCCCGGGGGCCCTGGAAGCGCACCACTACAACACAGTCGCGGTTGAGCTGTCCGGATTCGTATAAGGATTTCAGCGCATGCTGGGAGTCGATGACAACCGCGGGGCCGCTGACGCAGCGGTGCTCTTCATTGACCGCGGAAACTTTGATCACGCTGCGCCCCAGGTTGCCTGCCAGCAGGCGGATACCACCTTCCTCCGCGAAGGGGCTGTCGCAGCCTCTTATCACACTGGCGTCGAGACTCTCGATAGGCGGCTCCTGCCAGTGAACAGAGTCGTCTTCCAGTTGCGGTTCGCCTATGAAGTCCGAAAAGGGCACGCCCAGGCAGGTGCGGGCGTTCGGATGGAGGCGGCCCGCGGCCAGTAGATTTTGGAACAACAGGCCGGTGCCACCCGCGGCATGGAAGTGGTTGATGTCGGCTTCGCCATTGGGATACACCCGTGCGAGCAGTGGCGTGACCCTGGAAATGGTGTCGAAGTCTGACCAGTTAATCACCAGCCCAGCTGCCCTGGCGATGGCGATCAGGTGAATGCAGTGGTTGGTCGAACCCCCGGATGCGGCCAGAGCCACCAGTCCATTGACGATGGCTCTGGCATCAATCTGCTCCGCAAGTGGCAGGTAGTTGGAACTTTGAGAGGTCAGGCGCGTTACCTGTTGCGCCGCATAGCGGGTCAGGGCATCCCGGAGTGGGGTTCCTGGATTTATGAAGGACGAACCCGGAAGCTGCAGTCCCATGGCTTCCAACAGGAGTTGGTTGGTGTTGGCGGTGCCATAAAATGTGCAGGTGCCGGGACTGTGGTAAGAGGCGCTCTCCGCCCGCAGCAACTCTTCACGGCTTGCTTTGCCCTCAGCAAAACGCTGTCGAACACTGGCTTTTTCTTTGTTTGGTAAGCCGGAAGACATGGGGCCGGCGGGAACAAATAAACAGGGTAGGTGGCCGAACTGCAGCGCACCGATCAACAAGCCGGGCACTATTTTGTCGCATATGCCCAGCAATAAAACCGCGTCAAACATTTGGTGGGACAGGGCGATAGCGGTGCCCTGGGCGATAACGTCGCGGCTGAACAGCGACAGCTCCATGCCCGGCTGTCCCTGGGTGACTCCGTCACACATGGCCGGTACGCCGCCCGCCACCTGGGCGGTGCTGCCTACCTGGCGCAGAGCGTCCTTAATCAGAGAGGGGTAGTTTTCGTAGGGTTGGTGTGCCGACAGCATGTCATTGAATGCTGTGACGATGCCGACATGGGCGGCATCCATGAGCTTGATGGTGCTCTTGTCCGACTCCGAACAGGCGGCAAAGCCGTGGGCGAGGTTGCCGCAGCTGAGTTGCTCACGTCGGGGACTGGAGCGGGCCATTCGACCAATACTGTCGAGGTAGTTCAGGCGCAGGTCGCGACTCCGATGTTCTATGTCGGCGGTGACCTGGGCAATGGCAGGGTGCAGTTCAGTTGCCAATGGTAGCTATCCGATCTGAGCGAAGTAATAAAATAACATATATTCCCGGTTAATGAATTTTTATTGCAAATATTGTAATTTAAATTACATTTCTGGCTGGGCAGGCGGGCACTGCCCCCACACCATTTTTGGCGACCGGGTAGCAGACTAGCCCGGTCAATGCCCCCATCGAGCGACTAGTGACGCCAATGATGCCGTGCCTGCTTTGCCTCCAGCGCCTTCAGGGTCCTGCTGGGGAGCAACTGCCCCCCGGGCTGCTGGAAGAAGAAGGGTTGGCGCTGCCGATCACCGGTAACGACTTCGTTCATGGTGGCGGCCTCGTAAAGCCGGCCATTCAGCATGGTTTGGTAGACCCGTGCTGACTGCCGGATATCGCCAAGCGCATCGACATAAACTATCAACAGATCCGCGAGTTTGCCCGGAGCGCGGGAGCCGATGTCCTGCTCCATGCCCAGGTGGATTGCGGCGTCATAGGTGGCTCCCCGTAAGGCTTCCCAGGGGGTGAAACCGCCCTGGCACATCATCCACATCTCCCAGTGGGGTGCCAGGCCCTCTCGCTGGCCGTGGGCGCCTATCATCACCCGAACGCCGTTATCCCTGAGCTTTTTGGCTGTGCGTGCGACATTAATATGGTTGTAATGGTGATCCGGTGCCTTCGGGCGACGCATGCTCCTGGGTTCCACAAACTGCCGGGGTGAATAGCGCATCAGACGCTCATTCAGCCACACGTCGGTTCGGTCGTACCAATACTCCTCACCCATTAGACCGCCGTAGGAAACCACGAAGGTGGGTACATAGCCGGTATCAACCTGGGACCAGAGCTGCAACACATCATCATAGATATCGGCAATGGGCAGGGAATGTTCGATGCTGGTGTGGCCGTCAATGAGGTGGTTGATATTGTGCTGAAACTTCATGCCCCCTTCGGGCATGACCATGATGTCCTGCTCACTGGACGCTTCGATGATCTGCTGTCGCGCACTACGCGCAAGCTGGTTGTAGCTCTTTACCGAGATCGCCCCGGCAGCCTTGAGTCTGTCCACGTGAAAGCGGGCGTCATCCAGGCTGTTAACCTCAGAAGTTGCGCCCGGAGCATTGGCGCCATACAGGATAGTGCCTGTGGACCAGGTTCGCGGCCCCAGCACCAGTCCCGCGCGCTGCATTTCCGCATGGCTGAAAATTTCACTGGTGTCGTTGGACGGATCGTGAATGCTGGTTACGCCAAAGGCCAGATTGGAATATTGCATCCAGTTCTGCTGGGGAATGATTTCTTCGCTGCCCATGCCGCCATGGGCGTGGGCATCGATCAATCCCGGCGCCACAGTTTTGACACTGATGTCTACCACGGTTGCTCCCGCGGGAATGCCGCCTTCGTCGGCCGAGCCCACCTGAACAATGCGCTTACCCTCGATAACAACGACGCCCCCAGATAGGATTTCCTGGCTGGTGTCCGCTTCCCGCATGGTAATGATGTCGCCGCCGACGAGGGCAACGGTACCTGTTGGTCTGTCGGCTGGAACCGAAAAGCCCAGGTTCAGGTTGTGGATGACCGCTTCGACCGGCTCTTCGTCGGAGCCCTCATCCGTCCCCTGATCAAAGAGGGCGAACGCATCTGAGAGGCTGCGTGTGGACAGGATGGGCCCGTTGGACCAGAGCAGCGCGCTGCCGTCTGCTGACCAATGGAGAAACTCACCCGCGTACTCGGAGACTTTCTGCACGGGGATCGCACCGCCCTGTCTGCTGGCCGTCAACGCCTTGCCGGTGGCGGTCATGGGCATGACGTAAACGGTGAAATGCTCGGTAAACGCCAGCCATTGTCCGTCCGGAGATACGCGGAAACTGGTCACGTTCTCGCCCGAGGCCAGCATGCGTTTGTCCTGTCCGTTCAGGTCCACACTGTGTAACTCCAGTCCGTTTTCGCCTCGGCTGGTGAACATGATTCGACTGCCGTCGGAGGAGAACTGGGGCTGACTCCCGTTGCTACTCACCTTGACCGGATCGCCACCGTTGGTCGAGACCCGATAAATGCCGGGTTCAACGGACCACAGCGGCGACAGCAGGTAACCGCCGGTGGTTTTGCGGTACACCACGGCACCCCCGTCGGGCGCGAAACTCGGCTCCACATAATGCCCGGGAGTGGAGACCAGGGTTTTGTCCCGGCCACCGGAACTGCTCATCATCCGGACCGTGCCCAGGGTCTGGTCATTCCATGTGGTATAGACCACCCGCTTGCCATCGGAGGACAGTGCGGGCCAGTACTCAAAGTGCTTGTTTTGGCTCGTCAGGCGTCGGGGTTCCTCTGCGCCCGAGTCTGTGACCCGGGATTGGTAAAGGTGGCCGAGACTGCCAAAAATCGCGGTTTTCTGGTCGCGGCCCATCTGTGCCCAGCGCAACATTTTCGCCTCGACATCGTCCGGGGCGACCGCCACCGGAAAGCGCACGGTCTCTCGCACTCGCTTGGAGACCGAGAGGTGGACCGGAATGAGGGTGCTATCGAGGGATTCGGTGTTGAGTCGGTGGAATTGTCCGTTACTCCAGAACACCAGGTCCCGGTTGTTGGGCAGCCATTCGAAGGCCGTCGTATTGCCATGACTGCCGGCAGTTTCCTGCTCGTCCCGCTCCAGTTGGTCATAGACGATGGTTTCGGTGCCCGATGCCCGGTCCCATATCACAATGTCGCTGTTGAAGTAAGGCAGGAGGTTCACGCAGGCGAGTTTACAGACGTCCGGCGACGGGGTCGGGCGTACTGCACCGCCTGGCCCCCCGGTCACTGTTTCCGTCTCGCCGGTTTCAAGGTCCAGGCGTTTGATGGCAAAAATTTCGCCGGTGGAGTCCTTGTTGTACTGCCAGACCCAGCCTGGCGTTGTGTCCTGACTGTAGTAAAGGTACGAGCCATCCGGGGTAAAGGCCGGTTCCGCGATGGATTTTTGGGCACGCTTGCCGTCTGGATTGTCCACCAACTCAACCCCGGAGCCGCCATTAACGTGGTACAGCCAGATCTCTCCCGAGGGAATGCTGCGCCGGGATACCGTGCCTTTGCGTGCCGCCAGCCACTGCCCGTCCGGTGTCCAGGCGGGGTTGTGAAGATTGTGCTGGGTTTCCCGGGTAACCTGCAGCAGGTTGCTGCCGTCAAGGTCCATCAACCACAGGTTATCGTTGCCATCCCGGTCTGAAATGAAGGCGATGCGTTGCCCGTCGGGGCTGAAGGCGGGTTGGAAATTCCATTCGATTCCGCTGGTCAGGGCAGTGACCTCGCCACCCTCAATGGGCATGCTGTAGATATCGCCCAACATGTCGAAAACCAGAGTTTCACCATCCGGTCTGACATCGACAAAAGACCAGGTGGTGGTTTCCGTATCAATACTGATGTCCCGCCAGGGCCCCACCGGTTCGCTGACCTGCCAACTGCTTTCTTCCTCGCCAGCAGTCGTTGGCAACGACAGAAGCAGAGTAAGGATGGCAAATAGGCAGCGCGGCATTGGGGCGTCTCCGGTCAGGATCGTTGGGTGAGGTCCGAATAGTAACGCCGGTGGGGAAGGAGGCAAGTGCCACCAGGGGACGGCGGCTGGTGCTGAGCCCGCCGGCACGACGGCACTTCCCGCGTCCCCGGTAGATGGCGCGCTAGTCAGCGTCCGGATTGGCGCTGCGCCAGGCCCTGGCGGCCATTGCGGTCGCATCATCAAGGCTTTCCAGGCCGGTCCCGGTCGCCAGCATATTCAGGATCTTGCCACCGATGACCTTGCCCAGTTCCACGCCCCATTGATCAAAGGCGTTAATGCCCAGCATCTGGGCCAGGAAAAACGTCTTGTGTTCGTAGGCGGCAAGCAATGCGCCCAGGGTTTCCGGCATCACTGTCTGAAAGTAGATCAGTGAGTGACTGTGGTTGCCCGGCATTTCGTAATGGGCCGCAAAACTGTCCGCCTGCCCCCGCTCCCTGGCCAGGGCTAACGCCTCCCCGGCGCTGCGTCCGGTGAGGAGAGCGCTACTCTGCGCCAGGGCATTGGCAGCCAGCTTGCGATGGGCGTCGGGGTCAACACGGCCGTTTTGCAACGGCAGAATGATGTCGGCCGTGAAGCTTCTGTTGCCCTGGTGCAGCAGCTGGTAATAGCTGTGCTGGCCAATGGTACCCGCTGATCCCCACAACACCGGTGCGCTGGCTGCGGTCAACTTTTGGCCCTGAAGGTCAACGCCTTTCCCGTTGCTCTCCTTGGACAGTTGCTGCAGGAAATCCGGCAGGTGCTCCAGGCGCTGGGAGTAGGGCAGCACGAGGTGGCGCTCCCTGCCCAGGAGTCGCATATTCCAGAAGTAGAGCAGGGCCATCATGTGGGGTAAATTTTGATCTCAGTCAGCATCCAGCGTGTGTTCGTCCATCCTGCGCGCACCCGACAAAAGTCGGTCAAAAGATGACCATCCGCCCTGCAATGCAATGGCCAGGCCCACCGCGGACCACAGGGAGTAACGTCCTCCAACCCAATCCCAGATCGGGAAGCAGTCGGCTGCGCGAATTCCGAATTCCTCGGCAGCGGCAATGTTGGTGGTGACCGCCAGGGTGTGCTCGGCGATGGCCTCCTGGGTAGCCCCGGCCCGACGTAGCCAAGCCCGCGCCCGCAGGGCATTGGTCAGGGTTTCCTCAGTGGTGAAGGATTTTGAACAAATAATGAATAAGGTCCGGGCCGGGTCGAGTGGAGCCAGAATCTCATCCAGGTCCTGGGGGTCGACATTGGCGGCAAAGTGGGTCCTCAACCTGTCGTCAGGGCTGCGCAGTGCGCGGCACACCATGCGGGGCCCAAAGTCTGAACCGCCGATACCAACATTCACCACATCCGTGAAGGTATCGCCGGAGAAACCGCGCCTTGTCCCATCGTGCACCTGTTCGACCGCGGCCCTCAGGGCTTCGGTCACCCCCTGTACCTCCTGCCATAGGTCGGGAAGTTCACCGGCACGGGTTCCCCGCAACAGGCTGTGCAGGGCTGCCCGCTGCTCGGTGACATTGACCATCGCGCCCCGGGTGAGGGCGTCGAAGGCACCCGCCAGACCGCAGGCGTCGGCGTGGGTCAGCAGGGCAGCACGAGATTCCCGGTCAAGACGATGTTTGCTGTAGTCCAGCACAATATCCACTGCCTCACAGCGAAAATCCCGGGCGCGATTGTCGTCCTCGTTGAATAATTCTGTAACGGTGACGGCCGCAACCTGTGCCGCCCTGTGTATGAGCAAATCTTCACCTGTGGTCGTGGTGGTCATCTTTTCGGTCCATCAAGGCTGTGTGGTGGAGAGCCCTGCCGCTAGCAGGCCGGCGCCGATCAGGCCTGACACCGGGGCCAACTGTGGGCGCTTGATCAGCCGTTCTACGCCTGCCTCATCCTGCCACAGGGGGAGGTAGCCAGCCATTGATTCGCCAAACGCGCGGCAGACCGCTGAATGTAATCCGGGGGTTTGCATGACCCCGCCCCCCAGGATCAGGGCATCGGGCACCAGGGTCAGGGCGAGATTCATACACAGCTGGGCGATGTAATGGGCGACCAGGGCATGCCCCGGGTGGCTTTCGGGCAGTGATGACAGGTCGGTGCCCCAGCGTTCCTGTATGGCGGGTCCCGATGCAAGCCCCTCGACACAGTTGCCGTGGAAAGGACAGCAGCCCTGGGGCAGGGGATCATCCGGGTGTATCGCCACACGCATATGGCCCAACTCGGGATGGCTGAGCCCGTTACTGGCCCGCCCATCGATA
>JAAXJC010000177.1:7858-8064 GCA_012270045.1 Luminiphilus sp. | reverse complement strand
TTCCCATCGCCTCGTTGATGACCTCTGGATCCTGATCATAGAAATCTGCAGCTGCCATCCGGGCCTGAAGTAGGGATTGCTGTTGTTCCAGCACCTCGATTCGCGCCGGTAATTCCGCCAGTTCGGTCTTCTCCCGATAGCTCAGCTTGCGTCGCTGGTTTCCCCGGGGCTCCTGGGTGACAGCAGTGGGGGCGGCGGTGGGTTCG
>JAAXJC010000177.1:0-7848 GCA_012270045.1 Luminiphilus sp. | reverse complement strand
CTTACGGAGGTTGGTATGGTCCTGGTGGGGTCGACCCTTTCGGCAATGAGATGACCACCCCGGGTCTCCCAGTCGCTGTAGCCCCCCGCCTGTTCCTCAACCCTGCCCTGTTCATCCATCACCAGCAGGCTGGTGACGACCCGGTCCATGAAATCCCGATCGTGGCTGACCAGTAGCAGCGTTCCCTTGAAGTCCGCCAGGATTTCTTCCAGCAGTTCGAGGGTTTCGATATCCAGATCGTTGGTGGGCTCGTCGAGCACCAGCAGGTTCGCGGGTCGGGTGAACAGGCGCGCCAGGATCGCCCGATTCCGTTCGCCGCCGGACAGGGCCTTGACCGGCGTGCGGACCCGCTCGGGGGTAAACAGGAAGTCTCCCAGGTAGCTTATGGCGTGCCGACGCTGGCCATTGATCTCGATAAATTCCTGGCCGCCGCAGATGTTGTCGATCAGGTTGGCGTCGGGTTGCAACTGGCCCCGCAACTGATCCGAATAGGCGATCTCCAGCCGCGTGCCAAGCTGCACCGATCCCCCATTGGGCTGCAGCTCTCCCAGCAGCAACTTAACCAGGGTGGTTTTACCAATGCCGTTGCGGCCTACTATGCCCACCCGGTCGCCCCGCTGAATAACGGTGGAAAAATCCTGGACCACCTTTTGCGAGCCCCAGGAAAAGCTGATGTCCCTGACCTCGGTCACCAGCTTGCCCGAGGCCCTGGCGTCCTCGATGCTGAAGTCCGCCTTCCCCAGCCGCTCACGCCGTTGCGCGCGCTCCTCGCGCATGGCCTCCAGGGCCCGCACGCGCCCTTCGTTGCGGGTGCGACGGGCCTTGATACCCTGGCGAATCCAAACTTCTTCCTCAGCCAGTTTTTTATCGAACAGGGCATTGGCCCTGGCCTCGGCGGCGAGCTGCTGCTCCCGGAATTTAAGGAAACCGCGATAGTCCCCGTGCCAGACGGAAAGCTGCCCGCGTTCCAGTTCCGCCATGCTGGTCACGCAGTTTTGCAGGAATCGTCGATCGTGGCTGATTACGACCAAAGCCCCCCGGAAGCTGCGGATCTGGGCTTCCAGCCACTCAATGGTGGGTATATCCAGATGGTTGGTGGGCTCATCGAGTAGCAGGATATCCGGTTGGGTCACCAGTGCCCGTGCCAGGGAAACCCGGCGACGCCACCCCCCCGAGAGCGAGGCCATCGGTGCGTCGGCGGGCAGGCCCAGTTGTGACAGCACGGTCTCTACCCGTTGCTGCAGCTGCCAGCCATCCTCGGCCTCCAGCGCTTGCTGGATACGTGCGAGCTTCTCCATATCCACATTGGAGCTGTCGGAGGTGATCTGGTGATACTCGGCCAGCAATTGGCCCACGGCATCCAGCCCACCCGCGACCGTCTCAAAAACCGTGGCCTGCTCTGTGGCGGGCAGTTCCTGGTCCAGGCGGGCCAGTCGGGTGCCTGGCTGCAGCCAGCGCTCCCCGGCGTCTGGTGCCAGTTCCCCCGCCAGCACCTTGAACAGGGTGGTTTTACCGGCGCCATTGCGGCCCAGCAGCCCGAGACGCTGGCCGGGCTCTAGCTGGAGTCCGATACGGTCCAGAATGATGTGGGTGCCAAAGTGAAGCTCGACCGCTTCCAGGCGCAGCAGGGGCATGGTGATAATCCGGGGCTGGGACCCCTATTGTACGTGATCCCGTTTATCACTCCGAATAGGCTACACTTGGCTCGGGGGGAGCAAATTATGTACGCATACGTTTCGGACAACCATGACCGGTGGATAGCCCGCTGGCTGACTGTCTGTGCAGCTGTCATTTTTGGGATGATTTTGTTGGGGGGCGTGACGCGCCTGACTGACTCGGGGCTGTCCATGGTGGAGTGGCAGCCGATCATGGGCACAATACCGCCCCTGAACCAGGGCGATTGGGAAATCGCCTTCGAGAAATACAAGCAGTTTCCGGAATTTCAAAAGATCAACTACAACATGGATCTGGCCGGTTTCAAGGTCATCTTCATGTATGAGTACCTGCACAGGGTGCTGGGCCGCTTGATCGGGCTGCTGTATTTCCTGCCCCTGGTTTACTTTCTGGTCCGGGGCATGGTGCGGCGCCCGCTGTTGCCGCATCTGTTGGTGCTTTTTGTCCTGGGTGGCTGCCAGGGCCTGTTGGGTTGGTACATGGTTAAGAGTGGCCTGGTCGACCGACCCGATGTCTCCCAGTACCGTCTGACCGCCCATCTTGGGCTTGCCGTGTTGGTGTATGCCTACATGGTCTGGCTGATCCTGAAGTTGACCGCGCCCATGCGCTCCATACCGCCCATGGCCTCCCGCTGGCCACTGGGACTGGCGGCGCTGGTATTCCTGATGATCCTGAGCGGCGGTTTTGTGGCGGGCACCGATGCGGGCTTCAGCTATCCCACCTGGCCGTTAATGGGGGACAGCTTTATCCCGCCCACCCTGTACGCAGAGGGCTGGATATCCGCCTTTGAGCAGGTCACCACCATACAGTTCAACCACCGCATGCTGGCCTACGGGCTGACCCTGTTACTGGTGGTCGTTGCCTTGAGTAATGGCCTGGCCACTGCCGATGGCAGGGTCAGGTGGGGCGCCTGGGCCATGTTGGCCGCCCTGGCCCTGCAGGTCTCACTGGGCATATCCACGCTGCTGACCCACGTGGCGATCCCGGTAGCTGCTGCCCACCAGGGCGGGTCGATACTGCTGCTCACCAGCGTCTTGTTTTTTGCCCATGCGCGAGTGACCGAGGCGTCCCGAATCTGAGCCTACTTACAAGGCCCATGCCGGTCGCCGGTTGCGCCATTGTTACCG
Source organism: Luminiphilus sp. (assembly GCA_012270045.1). Classification (GTDB taxonomy): domain Bacteria; phylum Pseudomonadota; class Gammaproteobacteria; order Pseudomonadales; family Halieaceae; genus Luminiphilus. The sequence goes on along the minus strand of JAAXJC010000177.1, from coordinate 5,047 downwards.
TCGGTTACGTTGCATCATCGGAAGGGACTGACATACCCTAGGGGCCTGCGGCCCCCTGGCCGTCATGAGTCCGGGTGGGCGGGGGTCCCTGATGGGTAAGACCGAAGATGATGTGCTTTTGGCGTGCCTGGTCATTGTAGCCAGGCACCATGGCCTCCCCGCCACGCCCGAATCCCTGAGCGCCGGCCTGCCCCTTGATGCCGAGGGCTTGACCCCGGACCTGTTGAAGCGCTCTGCCCAGCGCGCCGGGCTCAACAGCCGCATGCGTAAACTGGCGGTGACGGACATCCCCGAGACTGTTTGCCCCGCTATTTTGCTGCTTGAGGATGGCGACGCCTGCGTTTACCTGGGCAGAACCCGCAACGGCGGCGCTGATGTCATCTACCCGCGACTGGTGAATTCTGCGGTCGAGGAGACTATTGACGATTTGTCCCGGAAGGCGACCGGTCATGTTTTGCTGGCCCGTCCCAAATTTCGTTTCGATGATCGGGTGGATGTCGCCAATCCCACCCGCCAGGGCCACTGGTTCTGGTCGGCCGTGCGTGCCAATACGCCGGTCTACAAGGATGTGCTGCTCGCCGCTCTGTTCATCAACGTTTTTGCGCTGGCGGTGCCTATTTTCACCATGAACGTCTACGACCGGGTGGTACCCAATGCGGCTTTTGACACCCTGTGGGTGCTGGCCGTGGGTGTGGTTCTGGTCTTGCTCGCGGATATGATGCTGAAGTCCATGCGGGGCCACTTTCTGGACATCGCCAGCCGCCGTGTCGATGTGGACTTGTCCGCGAAAATCATGGAGCGCACCCTGGGCATGCGACTGGAGCACCGCCCGGCTTCGGTGGGTTCTTTTGCGGTCAACCTGCGCTCCTTCGAAACCCTGCGGGATTTCATCACCTCGGCAACCCTGACCACCGTGGTTGACCTGCCCTTTGCGCTGCTGTTTTTTGCCGTCATTGCCTGGATCGCCTGGCCGCTGCTGATTCCGGTGGCACTGGGGGTGATCGCCATCCTGACCTTCGCCCTGTACCGAAGGCCCAAGCTTCAGAAGCTGACCGAGACAACCTACCAGGCCGGCGCCCAGCGCAATGCCACTCTGATCGAGTCCCTGACCGGCATGGATACCCTCAAGGCGATGAATGCCGAGTCGGTGATGCAGCGTAAGTGGGAGTCGACCACGCGCTTTCTGGCCGGTGTCGGTGTGGACCTGCGCCTGGCCACCCAGTCGGTCACCCATTTCACCATGTTCTGCCAGCAGTTTGTCTCGGTGCTGGTTATTGTTGTCGGTGTGATTCTCATTTCCGATGGCGCCCTGACCATGGGTGGACTTATCGCGGCGACCATGCTGGCAGGTCGTTCCATTCAACCTTTTGGCCAGATGGCGGGGCTGATAACACAGGCCCACAACGCCCAGATAGCGCTGACGTCACTGGATGGCTTGTTCGAAACCCCGATAGAGCAGCGTGAGGGCGGGGCCTTTGTTTCCCGGGAGCAGTTCCGGGGTGATATCGCCTTCAATGGCGTTTCCTTCAGTTACCCTAACAGCGAAACCACCTCGTTGTCCGGAGTATCGTTCCGCATAAAAGCCGGAGAGCGTGTGGCTATTTTGGGCCGGGTTGGCTCGGGAAAATCGACCCTCACCAAACTGGCACTGGGGCTTTACGAGCCCACCGAGGGCGCCGTCCTGGTGGACGGTATCGACCTGAGGCAGTTGGACCCGGGGGAGTACCGCGACTCGGTGGGCTATGTGCCCCAGGACGTCACCCTGTTCCACGGCACCCTGCGGGATAACCTGACCCTGGCCCATCGGGGGGTGGAGGACGAGGCCCTGGTGGAGGCGGCCCAGCGGGCAGCCCTCACCGACTTCGTCAATCGGCACCCCCGGGGTTTCGACATGCCCATCAGCGAGCGGGGCGACTCCGTGTCCGGAGGACAGCGGCGCTGCATTGCCGTGGCCCGTGCCCTGGTGCATCGCCCGGGCATTCTCCTGTTCGATGAACCGACAGGATCCATGGACAACACCACCGAGGCGGCGGTCAAAAAAGAACTGCTGGACTATTTGCCGGGACGTACCCTGCTGCTGGTCACCCACCGGACGTCGCTGCTTGACCTGGTCGACAGGATCATCGTTGTCGACGGTGGCAAAGTGGTGGCCGACGGTGCCAAAGACGCGGTGCTTGAGGCCCTGCAGCAGGGCAAGATAGGGAAGAGCCGCTGATGGCTATTTGGATTCTCAGGCCCGGGGATCAAAACCAGTACCTGGAGGGGTGGCTGGCCGAGAACCGGATATACCTGCCACTGCCTGATGTCAGCGGCGACCTCCGGGATATCGACGATGTTCAGGTCATGGGTACGACCCTGGCCGCAATGGCCCCCGACAGCGGCGAACAGGCGGTCCTCGCCCAGACCAAAGTGGCCTGGGCATTTCTACGCTGGGTTGCCGTGGGCGATATGGTCATTGTGGCCAGTCGCGAGGCCGAGGACGCCATTCAGATCGGAGAGGTTGAATCGGTTTGCCAATACAGTGACGAGGAGGGCGGGCTCAGCCATTTTCGTGAGGTGAACTGGCTGGCGGTCAACGTGGCGCGGTCCATTGTGCATCCCGAGGTGGCCAGCGTCTTCAAGGCAGCTGGAGACCTGTTCCAGCTCCGGCGTGAGGCGGACCAGGCGCATATCAAGGTGCTGAACCAGAATAACTGGGAGCCGCTGCCGACCCGGCTGCGCTATACCGGTCGGGATGAAGCGGACCCGGACCAGCCGGTGGCTCCGGAAACACCGGTTGGGATCCAGCAGGTAGACGCCGAACGTCTGACCTGGGATTTGCTGGCTGAGCAGGCCATTGTCGAGCAGGAGCCCCTGCGGGCACGGCGCCTGTTGTATGCGATCGCTGTCTCAGTGGTCATGCTGGTGGTTTGGTCATCCTGGGCCGAGGTGGACATTGTGACCCGGGGCCAGGGGAAGGTTATTCCCAGTCGGCAGGTGCAGATACTGGGGTCCCAGGACGGCGGTGTGATCACGGACATCCGGGTGCGGGAGGGCGACGTCGTCCGCCAGGGCGATCTGTTGCTCAAGCTTGACCAGACCCGATCCCAATCCAGCCTTGGGGAGAATCTTGCCGAAATGTCGGGTCTTGTGGTCAGGGCGGCGCGGCTGCGGGCCATGGTGGAGGGAGAGCCCTTCGAAGCCACCCCGAAGATGCTGACCGAGACTCCCGAGATTGTCCGGCAGGAGCAGCGTCTTTATGAAAGCCGCCTGCAGGAGTTGCAGGTTCAGAAGGACATCGCAGATCAGCAGCTGATCCAGCGTCGGGAGGAGCTCAGCGAGCTGGAGGCCCGCCGGGCGCAACTGACCCGGGAACTGGAGCTGGCGGAGGAGGAATTGTTCCGCACCCAGCCCATGCTGGACTCTGGCGCTGTATCCGAGGTGGAGATATTGCGTCTGCAGCGGGAGGTCAACAAGGCGGAAGGCGAACTCAAGCAGACGCGGGCCCAGATCAAAGGTGTGGCGGCCGCCATAACCGAAGCGGAGGGCAAGCTGGAGGGCGTCGAGCTGGAGTTTTTCAATGACACTCGTGAGCAGCTCACCGATACGGTGACCCGGATCAATGCGCTGGAAGAAGCCGCAGCGGGGCTGTCTGACCGGGTTCGCCAGACCAGCCTGGTATCACCGGTCACCGGCACCATCAAACAGCTGTTTTACAACACCGTGGGCGGTGTGGTGTTACCGGGTCGGGATATTGTTGAGCTGGTGCCCGCCGATGACTCGCTGTTGGTGGAAGTGCGGGTGCGCCCCCAGGACATCGCGTTTATGGCGCCCGGCCAGAAGGCCAACGTCAAGGTGACCGCCTACGATTTTGTTGTCTATGGGGGTCTCGAGGGCAAGGTCGAGCAGATTGGCGTGGACACCGTGGTTGATGAAGAGGGCAATGCCTACTACGAAGTGGCCGTGCGCACCACCACCGTCAATTTCGGCGAGGACAAGCCCATCATCCCGGGAATGACGGTGGAGGTGGACATCCTGACCGGCAAGAAGACGGTGCTGGCCTACCTGATGAAGCCGGATCTCCGGGCCCATAAAAGGTCGCTCTCCGAACGGTGAGACATATTTTCATCAGCGGTGCAGGTGTGGCGTCGGCTCGCTGGCGACGCGCTTTCCCTGAGTTGACGGTGTTCCCCTCGGTTCAGGCCTATCTTTCCAAGGTTCATAATCGGGGCGATTTCTGCTGGCTGGACAGTGCCGGATTTGAAGACCCGGCCTTGCTCAAGGCCTGCCAGACATTGGTGAAAGAGGGTGCCCCGGTGGTGGTGCTCAGCGCCACACCCGCCGAGGCCCAGGCCTTTGCGGTGTTATCGGTGGGGGTGCGGGGCTACTGTCACGCCGAAGCCGTGCCCGAGCAGTTTGCCGAGGTGGCTGCCGCCGTGCAGGCCGGGGGCTACTGGGTACCACCGACCCTGGTGCAGCGATTGGCGATGACTGCGGTACAGGTTGCAGACAGCGTCGATGTTCCCGACACGGCGCCCCCGGCGGGTTTTGAGATCCTGACCGAGCGCGAGTACGAGGTGGCCATGGCCGTGGGTCGAGGACTCAGCAACCGGGAAATTGCCGAGCAGTTGGGTCTGGGGGAGCGCACCATCAAGGCCCATCTCACCACCACCTTCGAAAAGCTTCAGGTCAGGGACCGGGTGCAACTGGCGTTGGCGGTCAACCGTTTACCCATTCATTGAATCGGCACTGGAAAGCGCCCATAGCAGATTGCGAAAAGCCCCCAAAGGCGGCTAAATTCGTCTAAATAACGTAATTGCCGCTAATTGTCCGTTATCTTGCCACTGGATTTTAGGATTCTCACCCCTGCTTTGCAGGAAAAACGTGATCTACTGCACAAAATAAATGTCCTTGCCTGCCCTTTAGTACGAAGCGCCAGTCGCTGATTTCACCGATCCTGTGGCCATCTTAATGGAAAGCTACGTCAAGGATCCGATCATGGCACAGTTCATAGGCACCATCTCCAAGATAACCGGCACAGTGATTGCCCGGGCGCCCGACGGCGCCA
>JAAXJC010000196.1:7787-8111 GCA_012270045.1 Luminiphilus sp. | reverse complement strand
TCAATGTAAGCCGGCAGCCACAAGAAAACCGCCTCCGGGCGGTTTTTTTTTGCTGCGAATGTCGTGACCCAACGCGGGCCGTCCACCCTACACTGCAGCACCACCGAAGGATAAAACGGGAATTTTATAAGCAAGGAGTCGTGCTATGAGCCAAGGTTCGATCGGGTACCCACAGGGAACAGCCCTGGTGTTTGGCGGCAGTGGCGGCGTCGGCAGTGCCATTGCCACGGAGCTCGCCCGACGCGGCCTTCCCGTGTGCCTCACCTATCGCAGCAACCGCGCCCGCGCCAATGCCGTGGCAGAGGAGATCCTGACAGCTGGGGG
>JAAXJC010000196.1:0-7777 GCA_012270045.1 Luminiphilus sp. | reverse complement strand
GTTGTCGCCCAGGTAGCACTGCAGGACAGCGCTACCATCGACAACTGTGTCGCCAGTATTGTGGAAGGCGGCAGACTGCATACCGTGGTCATAGCCACCGGCTACGATATTCCCCAGGTGAGCATTGGCGACCTTACCCCCGAACTGTGGCAGCGCGTGCTCCGGGCCGATGCCGAGGGGGCTTTCAATGCCATCCACGCCACCCTGCCTGCGATGAGGGATGGCGGCGGCGGCAGCTACGTGCATATCAGTTCAGCGGGCCTGCTGCGTTACCCGCCCCTGGACATCCTGTCGGTCGCGCCCAAGGCGGCCATTGAAGAATTGATCAAGGGCATCGCCAAGGAAGAAGGCCGACACAATATCCGCGCCAATAGCATCGCGATTGGAGTGATAGAAACGGGGATTTTCCTTCGGCTGCGGGAACAGGGCGTGTTCGATGATGATTGGGTAGCGGCTGTCAAAGGCAACCTGCCCCTGCAGCGCTTTGGAGCACCGGAGGAAGTCGCCAACATGGCGGCGTTCCTCGCCTCGGATGCCGCGGGTTACACCACCGGGCAATTGATCCCCGTTGATGGTGGCTACGGGCTGTAAATCGACGATCCGGGGCTCCAGGACTCTAGCCGTGAGCTCCGGTATGAATGGCACAGGCCTGTTGGGCTGATGTCATTGGAACGACAGTGCCACCCCCCCTGCCGGCAACGACGTGCCCAACGCTGCTTGCGGCCAAGGGATCGGTTAGACCATCTGGAGTAATTGCAAAACCCTCACTTCAAGTAAACTTGGCACTCACTAGCCTTTACCTGCGGAGAGCACAGAACAATGATCGCGACCGACACGGGCCGCTGCCCGCTGCCGATACCCATTGGCTGGTTCCAAGTTTTATTCGCCGCCGACCTGAAAACCGGCGATGCGGTACCGCTGCGCTACTTCGGTAAGGACCTGGTGGCCTTCCGAACCGAAAGCGGCGCCGCAAAGGTGGTCGATGCCTACTGTCCGCATATGGGTGCCCACCTGGGTTATGGCATTCGGGAAAATGCCGGCAAGGGTCCCCGGGTGGTGGGTGAGAGCCTTGAGTGCCCTTTCCACGGCTGGCAGTGGAACGGAGAGGGACAGTGCACGCATATTCCCTATGCCAAGAACCTGCCCCCGCGGGTAGCCCGGGGCGAGTCCATTTTGGGCGCCTGGCCGGTACGGGAAATCAACCAGCAGATACTCGTCTGGTATCACCCCCAGGGCGAGGCGCCGACCTGGGAGCCCGAGGCCCTACCCGAGGCCGCTGCCGGAAACCCGGATTGGACCGCCTTCGATATTCACGAGTGGGAAATACACGCCCACATGCAGGAAATTGGAGAAAACGGGGTCGATGGCGCTCATTTCCACTTCGTGCACGGCACCTCGGAATTGCCTGAAACCGAGTTCCAGACCTTTGAGGAACACAAGCGCAAAGGCAAATTCGTGACCCGTCAGCCGACCCCCAGGGGCGTTGTTGACGGCGCCATTGAGACCTGCAGTTTCGGTACCGGCCTGTCGATTGTTCGCTTCAGTGGTATTTATGACACCATTTTACTGGCCAACATCACGCCGGTAGAGCCGGAGGTCAGCCATGCCATGTACGCCTTCATACAGCCCAGCGACACGGCAGAATCCTTGGGTAAAACGGTGGGCAAGGCCATTATTGCCAACATCTGTCAGCAGATGGAGGAAGACCAGATCATTTGGCAGCGCAAACAGTATTTTGAGCGCCCCCTGCTGTGCGACGGTGATGGCCCCTTCGCCAAATTCAGGCGTTGGTACAGTCAATTCCTGGTGGAGTCTGCGTAACAGGCATCGTTAGCGGCCGAAATCAACAGAAGGAGAATGCCCGTGGCAACAGCAGCTGAATACGGTTTGGGGCCCAATACCTACCCCCGGGGCTGGTTCATTGTGGCCGAGAGCCATGAGATCAATGCCGAGCCCATAGGCGTCACCTTTTTTGGTCGTGACTTCGTGATCTATCGGGGCGAGAGCGGCGCCCCGGTCATGCTGGATGCCTACTGTAAGCACATGGGCACGCACCTGGGCAAAAACAGCAGCGCCATGCTGGTTGTGGCAGATATCGGCGGCCGCCGAATTGAAGGCGATGCCATCCGCTGTCCCTACCATGGATGGCGTTACAACGCCGAAGGGCACGTCGATGACATTCCCTATCACGATGGCCCCTGCCCCAAATCAGCTTCCATTCGATCCTATCCCGTAGTGGACAACATGGGCTGCATCATGATGTGGTTTGATGAGGACGGCGCCGAACCGGATTATCCCGCACCCTATCTGCAGCAGTGGGATGAGGGCGGCTGGATTCACTGGCAGCTCGACCACCTCCCGGAACTCGATATCCATCCCCAGGAAGTGCTGGACAACATGGCCGACAACCGTCACCTGGGCCCCACCCACGGCGCGCCATGCGAGTACTTTGAAAACGAGATCAAGGGCCACGTGCTGATCCAACGCCAGGGCGGCCCCATGGCCCTGTACGGGGGCGTCATGCTCTACACCACCACCTGGTACACCGGGCCGGGAATCCTGCTCAGCAAGCAGGTTTGGGGGGAAACCACCCAGTTTGAAATGATCGCCAACACCCCGGTCTCCGACGGGCGCATCAAAGCCTGGCACGGTTGCCTGGTGAAAGCCGCCGGCGACACCATTGCTGATGCGGACAGGGACATGGCCCGACAGGTGCAGGCAGGGGCATTGGAGGCCTTCTCGAAAGACTTCGAAATCTGGCAGCACAAGGCCCCGGCACTCAAACCCATGGCCATGAAATCCGAGGGGCCGTTCCTCAACAACCGGAAGTGGTATGGCCTGTTTTACTCGGAGCGCGCCGAGGCGATAGCCCGTGCGTCAGAGTTGGATGGCCTTTACCACGTCCCCGGGGTGGCGACACCGGCAGAACGTGAACACGCTATCGACGACGGCCTGCCGCTGTAACCCTGGGCTGTCGATACCGCCCCGCCGGTCTGCAGGTGTTAGTATTCGCCGCGCAGGCGGTAAGTCAGTAGGAATCAAGAATCCCCCATGAGCGACGGAGAAATAAGAGGCCCCTCCCGCGGGTGGCTGCGTAGCAGGATCGGCTATCCCCTGCTGTTCATCTCAGCTGCAGTTGGGATTGTGGCACTGTTGCTCAGCTCCGAATCGGAAATAGAGACGACCTCGGGTGAGGCCTATGCCATTGGCGTCCGTACGCTGGAGGTGGTTCCGACACTGGTCAACCTGCGCGTGGAATCCGAGGGTACGGTGCAGCCCAGTGCCAGCACCCAACTGATCGCCCAGGTGGCCGGAGAGATCATCGAAGTTGACGAAGCGCTGCGGGCCGGTGGCCGCTTTGCCAAGGGTCAACTGTTACTGCGCATTGACCCCCAGGACTATGACAATCTCTATGCCCGCGCCCTCGCCACCCTGGAACGGGCGGAGGTGGAAGCACGCTATTTTGACGCCGAGCGTATTCGGCTTAGAACGCTCGCGGAACAGAATATGGTCAGCGAGTCCCAGTTGACGGAAATTGAGCGGGCCGCCGGTGTGGCTACTGCGAGCCTGGCCGACGCCCAGGTGCAGGTAGAGGCCGCCCGACTGGATCTGGTTCGCACCGAAATCAGGGCGCCCTACGACGGCCGGGTCGCATCCGAGCAGGTCGACGTCGGGCAATTTCTGCAGCGGGGTGGCGTTATCGCTGATCTCTACGCCACCAATCAGCTGGAAATACGGTTGCCCCTGGCGAACAGCCAACTGGCTTTTTTGGATCGGTCACTGGTGGCAACTGGGGTCTACCCTGCCGGTAGCGAGCCAGCCGTGCAGCTGGCAGCGGATTACGCCGGAGAGTTGCACCGGTGGTCTGGCAAATTGGTTCGCTCCGAGGGCGCCATCGATCGGCAGAGCCGCGTGGTCTATGTCGTGGTACAGGTCGATAACCCGACCAGCGACAGGGGCGTAGACCTGCCCGTCGGGCTGTTTTTGAGGGCTACCATCGCTGGCATTACCGTCGCTGACGCCATGCTGGTACCACGGTCGGCGATCCGGGAGGATGATCAGGTCTTGGTGGTTGCTCCGGACAATACCCTGCGCTTTCGCCGCATTGGCATCCTGCGCTATCAGGGTGAATATGCTGTGGTTACCGAGGGATTGCAGGCCGGCGAGCTAATCTGCGTGTCAACCCTGCAGTACGTGGTCGATGGTATGCCCGTGACCGTTATCCGCTGAGCACCCCGATCATGAGAAGTCTGATCAGCTGGTTTGTCAGAAACCCCATCGCGGCGAATTTGCTGATGTTCGCGCTGGTTGTGGGCGGGCTGCTCGGACTCATTGAGGTCCGCAAGGAAGAGTTCCCCAACATCGAGGTGCCCACGATTACGGTAACCGTGCCCTACCTGGGCGCCGCACCATCGGAGGTGGAAACCGGGGTCTGCATTCGAATTGAAGAAGCGGTCCAGGGCATTGAGGGCATAGAAAAGATAAAGACACAGGCTGCGGAGAATCGCTGTGTCGTCGCGCTGGAATTGAGTAGCCGCAACTTCCAGGATCGCGCCCTCGACGACGTTAAAGCCCAGGTCAATGCCATCTCGACCTTTCCCGCCAATACCGAGCCTCCGATCGTGGCACTGGTCAGCCTGCGCTCGGTGGTCATGTACATCGCTGTGTCCGGGGACACAGATGAACGCTCGCTGAAAAATCTCAGCCAATCCCTGCGCGAAGAAATCCTTGAGATCCCTTCGGTCAGCCTGGTCGATACCCTGTATGTAAGACCCGATGAAATTTCAGTTGAAGTTCCGGAACTGATACTGCGTCGCCATGGCCTGACCCTCGAGCAGGTTGCGCAGGCGATTCGCAGCAGCAGCATTGACATACCCGGGGGCTCGATCAAGAGCGAAGCCGGCGAGATCAGGTTGCGGGGTACCGCCCAACGCTACTCGGGGCGGGAGCTGGAAGATGTTCCTGTAATCACCAACCCCGACGGTACTCGGGTCTTGCTGGGACAGATTGCCAACATTGTTGATGGCTTTGAGGAACAGGACCTCTCCGCCTTTATCGACGGCCGTCCCACGCAACTGCTCAAAGTCTGGCGACTGGGAAAAGACAACACCCTGGCGATGGCCAGGGATCTGGCAGATTTCCTGGAAATACGGCAACAGAGCCTGCCGCCCGGTATTGAACTGCGCATTTGGAGTAACGAAGCCGATGAACTGGTGGGAAGGCTATCGACGCTGATCGACAATGCCGCCGGCGGTCTGGCGCTGGTCATCTTTACCCTCGCCCTGTTCCTGCGACTGCGCCTGGCACTTTGGGTAACGGCCGGGATTCCTGTCTCTGTGCTCGGAGCCATCGCGTTCTTCCCCTCCGCCGATTTGGGCATCAGCACACTGTCCCTGATGGGCTTCCTGCTGTCACTGGGGATTCTGGTCGACGACGCCATTGTGGTGGGAGAGCGTATCCATACCCATGAAAGCTTCACCCCGGACAGCCACGAGGCGGCGGTCAACGGCACAACTGAGGTCGCGGTTCCGGTCTTCTTTGGGGTGCTGACCACCATGGCAGCCTTCATACCGATTGTGACCGTGGACAGCATGCTGGGAAGTTTCTTTGGCGCCATCGGTTGGACGGTGCTGTTATGCCTGATTTTCAGCCTGGTGGAATCGCAGTTGGTTCTGCCCTCACACCTGGCCCACAGGGACAGGGGACGGGGCAAGTCCGCCCTGGGCAGACGTTGGGAGGGTTTCCAGGAGCGGGTGTCGGGTGGGCTGGAACGTTTCGCCCAGGAGCGCTACGAGCCCACCCTGCGATTCGTTTTGGTCAATCGCTACGCTGCCCTGGGTCTTGCGCTTGCCATATTGCTGGTCATTTTTGGCTTACTGGCCAGCGGCCGGATTGTGTTCCAGTTTTTTCCTACCGTTTCTGGCAATGACATCTACGCCAGCCTGGAGCTTCCCGCGGGCTACCCGGTAGCGCAAACCGCCGAGGCCCTTGAGGTTCTGCAGCGGTCGGCAGACCAACTCATCGAGGAACTGGACCGCGAGCTGCCGGCGGGGACATCAGCCGTGATCACCCAATTCAAAACCATCGGTCTGCCCATCAGCAAAAGCACCATATCCGGGAGCGAGGAGTCGGGCAGTCATATCGCGGAAATGTCCCTCACCCTGCTACCCCATGAAGAACGGGGTGGCATGACACCGAAACAGGCGGTGAGGCGGTGGCGCGAGCTAACCCCAGCCATCCCCGACGTCATTGAAAAAAGCTTTACCGCCTCGGCGGTTTCCCTGGGCGAAGATGTGAATATCCAGATTCGAGGCCGTGACCTGGGGGTAATGAGCGATGCCGCCGCGGAACTCAGTGATATTCTCGCGGGCTTCGACGCCATTTTTGACGTCAGTGACAGTTTCCGGTCCGGCAAACAGGAACTGGTGCTTCGAATCAAACCCGAGGCCGAGTCATTGGGCCTGACCCAGGCGGACCTGGGCACCCAGGTCCGGCATGCCTTCTACGGGGCTGAAGCCCAGCGGGTCCAGCGCGGGCGGGACGATATGCGCATTATGGTGCGCTACCCGAAATCAGAGCGACAGTCATTGCAAGACTATTCCAATCTGCGCATACGACTGCCCAACGGCATCGAGGTACCCATTGAAACCGTCGCGGACACGATACTCACCCCGGGCAACGCCACCATCAGGCGGGTAGACGGGCAGCGCACCATCAACGTCACCGCCTACGCGGATCGCACCCGCGTTGCCCCGGAAACCGTGCTGCGACTGATCGAAAATCAACACGTGCCCCGGCTTGAGAAAAAATACCCGGGCACCACCTTCAGCCTCGCGGGCGAGGCCGAGGAACGGGCCAGCGCCCTGGACGGCCTGGCCAGAACCAGTCTGCTGGCACTGATCATCATCTACACGCTGCTGGCGGTACCCCTTAAATCCTATCTGCAGCCACTGGTAGTGATGGCGAGCATTCCCTTCGGGTTTATCGGCGCCATTATCGGGCACTTCCTGCTGGGCTATGACCTGGTGTTTTTTTCCATTCTGGGGATCGTTGCCCTGTCCGGCGTGGTGATCAACGCCAGCCTGGTGTTGGTGGACTTCATTAACAAGCGGCGGATCAAGCTGCAGGTGACAGTCACCGAGGCAATTATCGACGCCGGTGTTGCCCGCTTTCGACCCATTTTCCTGACCTCGGTGACTACCTTTGTCGGGCTTTTGCCGCTGATGGTGAATACCAACCTGTCGACAGCACCCTTCGTTCCCCTGGCGGTATCCCTGGGATTTGGCGTTATTTTTGCGACTTCGGTGACCCTGCTGCTTATTCCCGTGCTGTACCTGATCCTCAACGACCTGAGCGCCAAATTCAGCGGCAGCAACCCGGCGCAATAATCCCGATAAGCCCTTGCAGCCGGGTCGACCAAGGGCCGCCCATAGCCACCGTAATCCATACCATTTCGTCACTTTAGTTTGACAGCTATTTGTGTCATCTTTCCTGTAAATACAGGATAAAAACCACGACTAGGGTGCTCCATGGATCTGACATGGCACTGTACGGAACGGCGACCGGCAGCTTCCCCACCACAGGGGCGTAGTGGTCAGGACTTGCCTGAGGCGAACAGCTGATGCCGACGGCCATCCTGACCCTTGGCCGGCTCCCCAAAGCCTTGGCTGTTGCCCGGGCACTCAGGTCACAGGGTTATCGCATTGTGGTGGCAGAGCCTTTTGCCCTGCACGTGAGCCGGGTGTCACGGGATGTCGCCCGCAGCTACACCCTGCCC
>JAAXJC010000062.1 GCA_012270045.1 Luminiphilus sp. | reverse complement strand
CCTTCAGATCCTTTCTGCTGTCCGACCCCCTACGGGTGTGTAGCACGGTGAACGGCTCCTCGCCCTCCAGCTCGTTGTTCAGTTCATCGGCTGCCAGGGGAGTGTCAAACTTCTGCAACCGGCTAAACATGTCACGCCGGCAGTCGCTGGCAATAGGGTCGAGCCAGGGGCCGGCGGCCGCATTCTCCGGATTGACGCCCCCCGCCTTTTGCCAAACCTTGAGCATCACCTCCTGCACCAGTTCATCGGCGTGGGCCGCTGACAGGCTGGACCCGGCCAGCGCAAAGGCCTTGATGAGTGGGGCAAAGTGCCGGAAGAACCGGGTGAAAGCGGCTCTGTCGTTGCTATTGCCAATTTGGACAAGGCACTCGCTCCACTCATCGGTGCGACGCCCGGTGGGCGCGGACCAGGAGCTACGCCCTGCCTCTGTTTCGTTGTCACTCTTGTTTTCGACCATACCGCGGGACACCGAGGTTCTCTCACAATCGCGATCAGCATACACGATGCTATGGGCACTACAACCACGGTGACGCAATAAGCACACCCCCCCTGATCCGGGGCCCGCAGGCCAGCGTAGTTGGGATATATAGCTCATACATTGCAGGTGGCACGCGGGTGAAGGTTGCAATAATCGGGTCCGGTATTTCCGGCCTGGGCTGCGCGCACCAACTCGCGGCCCAACGACATGACATTGCCGTGTTTGAGGCAGCCGGTCGTATTGGCGGCCACACCGCCACTTACGACGTGAAACTGGGTGCCCGTCGCTACGCCATCGACACCGGCTTCATCGTCTATAACGACCATACCTATCCTCACTTCATAGAATTACTGGAAAACCTGGGGGTTGCGACCCGGGCAACCACCATGGGGTTTTCGGTATCTGATGACAGCACCGGCCTCGAATACGCGGGCAAAAACCTCAATACCCTGTTTGCCCAACGGCGCAATCTGGTTTCACCCCGGTTCCTGTCCATGGTCAGGGACATCCTTCGTTTCAACAAGGAATCGGTCGCTGATCTGGACTCGGGCCAGTTGGAACGTGGTGAAACCCTGGGTGCCTACCTGCAGCGCAAACGCTACAGCGACGCTTTTTGCCAGTACTACCTGTTGGCCATGACCTCCGCCATCTGGTCGGCGGACTTTTCTGATGCCAGGGATTTTCCAGTTGAGTTCTTTATCCGCTTCTTCCGCAACCACGGCCTGCTGCAGGTCGCCAACCGACCCCAGTGGCGGGTGATAGAAGGGGGCAGCAGGGAGTACATCGGGCCCCTGACCTTCGGTTTTGAAGACAGAATTTTCCTGAACCAGCCGGTGCAGTCCGTGCAGCGTACGCCCGGGCTGGGCGTGACCCTGAACTTCAAGGACGGGTCCCGAAGGCAGTTTGACCAGGTGGTCATTGCCACCCATTCGGACCAGGCCCTGGCACTGCTCGCCGACCCCTCGGCCCATGAAAAGGAAATCCTGGGCGCGATTCCCTACCGGGACAACGACGTGGTGCTGCATACCGACCACCGACTGCTGCCACGCAACCGGCAAACCTGGTCAAGCTGGAACTACCGCATGCGCCCGGGTAACGACCGGGCGGTGGTGACCTACAACATGAATATCCTCCAGGGCATTAAAGCGCCCGAGACCTTCTGCGTAACGCTCAACGATACCGATTCCATTAATCCCGCCCGCATACTGGGACGTTTCAACTACGCCCACCCCCAATTCACTGTCGCTGGCGTCGAGGCACAGGCTCGTTGGCAGGAAATCAACGGCGTCAACAAAACATGGTTCTGCGGCGCCTACTGGCACAACGGCTTCCACGAGGACGGCCTGGTCAGCGGACTGCGGGTGGCAGAAGCTCTCGCCGATGCAGGTTCCCTGGCGGCATGATCTCCCGGCTTTATCGCGGCACCCTGTTCCACTGCCGACACAGCCCCCGGGCGCACCAATTTTCCTACAAGGTTTTCATGCCTCTGGTCGACGTGGGAGCACTGCCAGGGCTTGTCGATGGCATACCGTTCTGGTCGGCCCGGCGCTGGGCTCCCGCCATGTTCCGGCGCCAGGATTTTCTCGGTGACCCGGATACCCCGCTGGTGGAAGCAGTGCGCAATCGAATAGTAGCCGAGCATGGCCAGTGCCCCGACGGTCCCGTATACCTGCTGGCCAACTGGCGTTATTTCGGTATCCAGGCCAACCCCATCGCCTGCTACTTCTGTTTCGATACCGACGGCGAAACACTCAGATACATCGTTGCCGAAGTCACCAATACCCCCTGGGATGAACGCCACAGCTATGTGTTACCGGTTACCGGGCCGGATGGCCGCGTGCAGGTCGAGTTCGACAAGTCCCTGCATGTGTCCCCGTTCAATCCCATGGATATGGTGTACCGCTGGTCCAGCAGTTCGCCCGGACAGCAATTGGCCATCAGGCTGAGCAACCTCCAGGGAGGGCGTCGTATCTTCGACGCGACACTGAAACTGGAAGCTCAGCCGTTTACCGCCGGCAACCTGACCCGGGCCATCCTCGGTGTTCCCCTGATGACCCTGAAAGTTCTGGCGGGCATTTACTGGCAGGCCCTGAAACTTTGGCTCAAACGTGTCCCGGTCTACCCTCATCCGAAAGGTGGATAGGCACGTAACCCCGCATACCCCAATCGTTGAGGTAACCGCAGATGTCTCAATCCAGCGTACGGAATATCCCAAAACTACCTACCCTGAACCGGGTTGCAAAACCCCAGGTCGCAAGGGAATTGATTCTGCGTCTGTTCCGGAACATCCGGGTCGGGACCCTGACACTGCGTGACGGCGATGAGACCTTCACCCTGGGCAACGACCAGCGCCCCGAGGCGCCCCATGCCCACATTACTGTGCACAACCCAAGGGCCTACTGGCGGGTGCTGACCGGGGGTTCCATTGCCTCGGGAGAAGCCTACATCGATGGTGACTGGAGCAGCAGGGACCTCACCGAGGTCACCCGCCTGTTCAGCGCCAACATGGAAACCCTGCTCGCCATGACCGACAACCAGAGCTGGATCATGAAGGCGGCGCTCAAGGTCGCGCATTTTGGACGGCGCAACACCATGCTGGGCTCAAAGGAAAATATTTCTGCCCACTACGACCTTGGCAATGACTTTTTCGCGCTGTTTCTCGACCCGACCATGATGTACTCCGCCGCGGTGTACCCAGCCGCCGACTCAACACTTGATCAGGCCGCCATCCACAAGCTCGACCTGATATGCCAGTCCCTGGAACTCAGTGCCGACGACGAGTTGATTGAGATCGGTACTGGCTGGGGCGGCATGGCGATCTACGCCGCTGAGCATTACGGCTGCAGGGTGACCACAACCACCATTTCCCAGGAGCAGTATGAACACACCCGGGCGGAGGTGGCGGCCCGGGGACTGCAGGACCGCATTACGGTGCTGTGTCAGGATTATCGCAAGCTCGAGGGCAGTTTCGACAAGCTGGTTTCCATCGAGATGATCGAGGCCGTGGGCCACGAGTTTTATGAAAGCTACTTCCAGTGTGTCAGCCGGCTACTGAAGCCGACCGGCAAGGCAGTGATTCAGGCCATTACCATCCCGGACCAACGCTACGACTTTGCGCGGCAATCGGTGGACTACATCAAGCGCTACATCTTCCCCGGTGGCTGCCTGCCCTCCCTGGGTGTCATCGCAGACAACCTCGCCCGGCACACGGATCTGCAGATGACCCAGTTGCGGGACATTACCCTGGATTACGCACGCACCCTCGAAGCATGGCACCATAGCTTCCTTGCACAGCTGGACAGGGTCAGGGAAATGGGTTTCGACGATCGCTTTATTCGCATGTGGCGTTTCTACCTCAGTTACTGTGAGGGTGGCTTCCGGGAACGCATCATCGGTACCTACCAAATCACCATGGCGAAGCCCGGCTACCGACCCGCCTAAACCATGCTGCTCTCCCTCGTACCCATCGCGTTGCTGGTGGGTATGCTCGCCGGCGCCGTCCAGCTATTCGGCTCCGACGCATCCTATGGGCCCAATCAAGTGGTTCTGGTTATTGCCACCGGGGTAGCCGCCCTGGTGGGCATCCACCGTGGGCTGCGGTGGCCGGACATACAGAAAGCCCTGGTTGAAGGAATTCAGGTCGGGCTGGGCCCGATACTCATCCTGCTGGCGGTGGGCGCCCTGATCGGCAGCTGGATTCTGGCCGGTACCGTGCCCGCCATGATTTACCACGGCGTGGCGCTACTTGATCCCCGGTTTTTTTATCCGGCGACAGCGATCATCTGCGCGCTCGCCTCGGTCAGCATTGGCAGTTCATGGACCGTCGCCGGCACCCTGGGCATTGGCCTCATTGGCATCGCAGAAAGCTTTGGCCTGTCCAGTGCCATGACCGCCGGGGCCATCATTTCCGGTGCCTATTTCGGTGACAAGCTGTCACCCCTCTCTGATACCACCAATCTTGCGGCTGCCTGTGCCGGCGTGGATTTGTTCGAACATATCCGCCATATGCTGTGGACCACCGTGCCGGCCTTTGTTTTGGCATTGCTATTTTTCCTGCTCAACAGCGAGGAGGCCGCGCGACCGCCGGAGGCTATTGCGCAACTGCGGCAGGCATTGGCATTGGAGTTTGACGTCAGCTGGTACAGCTTCCTGCCACTGCTGGGGATGCTGGTGCTGATAGGATTGCGGGTTCCGGCTTATCCCGCGATTTTGCTATCGGCGGCAATCGGGGTGGTCTTCGCCCTGCTGATACAGCCCGACGCCGTGAGGCGTTTTGGGGTCAGCCTGGATGGAGACGGGCCGGCACCGATGCTGCGGGGTATTTGGACCGTGTTATTTGCGGGTTACACCGGCAACAGCAGCGACGCATCACTGAACCAACTGCTGAGTAAGGGCGGCATGGCCAGCATGCTCAATACCGTGTGGCTCATCGTCACCGCCCTGTCCTTTGGCGGCGTACTGGAGAAAACCGGCATTCTCAAGCACATCCTCGATGCCGCCCTGAAAACCGTGCGCAACACCGGCGATCTGGTATTGGCCACGGTGACCGGAGGCGTCATCACCAATGCCCTTGCCGCAGATCAGTTCCTGGCCATCGCCCTGCCCGGGCGGATGTTTACCGTAGCCTACGACGACCGCGGCCTGAGCCGGTTGAACCTGTCCAGATCGCTGGAGGACTCGGCGACGCTGACTTCGGTGCTGATTCCCTGGAATACCTGCGGGGCCTATATGAGTGCCACACTGGGAGTGCTCACCCTGGACTACCTGCCTTACGCGGCTTTTAACTACATCTGCCCGCTGGTGGCGGTCACCCTGGGCTATCTGATGATCGCCCAGCGGCCGGCCCAGCCCGACCCGGCCCGATGAGCGCCCTCGACTGGGACTATCCGGACCCCCATCTTTGCGACGTGGTGGTCAGTCCAGACGATATTGACGCACTCGCCCACACCAACAACGGGGTTTACGTAAACTGGTGCGAGCATGCCGCCTGGTCCCACACCCGCAGCCTGGGGCTTGGGGAAGAGGAATACCGGACGCTGGACCGGGCCATGGCGCTGACCAATGCCCATTACCAGTATCTTCGTGCCACCCGCGCTGGCGACCGGCTGTCGGTAGCTACCTGGATCACTCGCTGGGATCGCCGCCTGACCATGGAACGGAGATTCCAGGTCATCGATCGGGATGCCGGGGTGACGGTGCTTCGTGCCCAGCACGAGTTTGTCTGTATTCAGATATCGACGGGTAAACCACGGCGACCGCCGCCGGAGTTCATTGCCCGATACGGACCGGTAGTACTGGACCTGCCCGAACCCTAGCTGCGGTTCCAGTTAAAGGCCAGCACCCCATCCAGGTCCGGGCTGGCGCTCTGCAGTGCCAGCAGCCGGTCTACCCCCAGCGCAACGCCTGAACAGTCGGGAAGGCCCGACCGCAGCGCGGCCAGCAAACGCTGATCCACCGGGCGGCAGGGCAGTCCACGCTGCTCCCGCAGCAGGTTGTCGGATTCAAAACGCAGGGCCAACTCGTCGGCATCGCCGCACTCCCAGTAGCCATTGGCCAACTCCAGGCCATCCACGTAACACTCAAAGCGCGCACCAAGGGCTTCGCCATCCGGCCCCTGTACCCTGCGCGCCAGCGCCGCCTGGGGCAATGGATAATCAACCACGAATACCACACCCCACTTGGCCAGTGCGGGCTCGACACAGTGGCTTACCAACAGATCCAGCAGCGCTTCCCTGTCCAGCGCCGGGGGAATGTCGCCGACTTGCGCCAGCGCGAGTTGCTCCAGTTCTCGATGGGTCGCCCGCTCAATGTCGCTGCCAAGAACATGCTGGACCAGTGTTCTCCAGGGCCAGACTTGCCAGCCGGCACGCCCCAGCAGCCCGCATACCAGTTCCCCTACCTGATGCAACAGATCGTAATGGTCGACCCCCAGCCGGTACCATTCCAGCAGCGTGTATTCCGGGTTGTGCCGTTGACCCAGTTCCCCGGACCGGAAGGCTTTACAAATCTGGAAGATGTCGCCGCTGCCTGCCGCCAACAGCCGCTTCATGGCATATTCAGGTGACGTCTGTAACCAACGCTCCCCGTCGCCGCAGACCACAGCAAAATTGTCCAGGCCCGGATCGGTGACGCCGTACTGGCACAGTAATGGGGTCTCGACCTCCATTACCCCCAAACGGTGAAAATACTGGCGCAACTCCGCCAGCAGGGTGGCACGCTGGCGCTGGACGGATAACGGGGCCCCGGGGCGCCAGTCACTCACCAGCAGCCGTCAGCTCTTACTGGCGCGGCTGACATACTCCCCGGTTCGGGTGTCGATCCGAATGATCTCGCCCTGGGATATGAACAGGGGTACGCGAACGACCGCACCGGTGGTCAGGGTCGCGGGCTTTGACCCACCCTGGGCGGTATCCCCCTTCAAGCCAGGGTCGGTCTCGGTGATCTCCAGTTCAATAAAATTTGGCGGGGTGACGGTAATTGGAGCACCGTTGTACAGGGTGACTTCGTACTTCTCCTGCTCCTTCAGCCATTTCTGGGTCTCACCCACCGCCTCAGAACCGGCGGCGTGCTGGTCGTAACTGACAGGATCCATGAAGTAAAAGAATTCACCGTCGGTGTAGGAGTATTCCAGCTCCACATCCATAACGTCCGCACCCTCAAGGGTG
The DNA here is from genome assembly GCA_012270045.1 of Luminiphilus sp. GTDB lineage: Bacteria > Pseudomonadota > Gammaproteobacteria > Pseudomonadales > Halieaceae > Luminiphilus. The sequence goes on along the minus strand of JAAXJC010000062.1, from coordinate 28,363 downwards.
TCTCCGGATTTGAAGGTTCGCTCCCAGACACGCCCTGAACGCAGGTTTCGCAACTTGACCCGGTTGAATGCCTGACCCTTGCCGGGCTTGACGTACTCGTTCTCCATGATGGAGCAGGGCTCGCCATCGAGCATGACTTTCAGGCCGGGCTTGAACTCATTGGTAGAAAAATTGGCCATCGGGCACTCCTTGCATGAACCGCCGCGGATCATACCCCAGGCCCGGCCAGAGTTCAGCGTTATCCACCCGCAAGTTCACTCTTTGAACCCAGTAAATAAAGCAGTCCATCCAAGCCCACATGACGAATGTGGCAATCCGCCTGGTCTGCAACCAGCGGCTTTGCCTTGTACGCGACACCGAATCCCGCGGCGTTCAACATGGGTAAGTCGTTGGCGCCATCACCCACCGCCACTATTTCGGCAGGGGAAATGCCAAGGCGCTGGGCCATCTCCAGCATGGCCTGGGCCTTGAACTCGCCGTCTACTATGGGGGGCTGGGGTGTGCCCGTGACCTTGCCGTCGCGGATATCAAGTCCATTGGCATAGACCTCATCGAAACCAAATTGACGCTGCAGCGCTTCGGCGAAGGGCAGAAAACCACCGGACACGATGGCTGTATGGGTACCCCGGGCCCGCAGCGTGGTCAGCAACTCGGCAACTCCCTCGGTAATGGGCAGATTGGCCGCAAGGGTGTCCACATGGCTGGCATCCAGACCCTTGAGCAGCGACAGCCGGTGGGCGTAACTGTCACTAAAATCCAGCTCCCCTTCCATCGCCTTCCGGGTAATGGCCGACACCTGCTCCCCTACGCCTGCACAGCGTGCCAGTTCGTCGATCACCTCACACCGAATCAGCGTGGAGTCCATATCGAACACGGCCAGGCGATAGCGACGCAGCCTGCTGGCCTCGCTCTGCAACACCAGGTCGATGGGCAGCCGCGCTCCGAGGGCCGACAGGGCTGCCCGGAGATCGTCCGGATCGATGCCTCCGGTCAGGAAATAGCTGCGGGCGACCCGGCTACCGGACAGGGACCTGGGCACGGGAGAATCCCGATAGGCGGGGGCTGCTTGCCCCAGTGTTGCCAATAATTCTTCAACGGCTGTAAATCGGGACGAATCTCCGCTCCCGACAATGGCGGTGAGTGTATGGTTCAGTGTCTTGTTCCCGGCTGGCTACCTCTGCGCGGGCAAGCATAGCGCACACTGCGGGTTTATACTGCGGTACCCCCCCAGCTGAGGCTTTTTTTTTGCGCGCCCTGACGACGGCTTTCAACAATCTGCCCCTGCACCAGCAATTGGCGACCGTCGCCTGCCTGTGTTGCCTGCTATCAAGCCTGGCACTGGTGGCGCTGGCGGGACAGTCCAGCGCCTACACCCGGGCCAACCTGCAGGCCGAGTACGGCCGTGCGGTGGCAGAGCAACTTGCCCGACGCCTGGGCACTGAAATGGCCACCGGGGACCTGCTGGGCGTGGTCGGGGAACTGAACAAGCTGACCGAACAACGGGGTATTGCGGCCACCCGGGCACTGGACGTTGACGGTAATGAATTGGCGGTTGCCGGTGACCGCGAACTGGGTAAGTTCAGTTTCAGTTCAGCCATCGTAATAGCCGGTGACCAGGCCGGGGTCGCGGAGGTTGCGCTCAACACGGCCGCCCAGGACCGAACCCAATTCCAGTTCCTGCTGTCCCTCTCAGGCCTGGCCATATTGCTCAGCATCGCGGTTTATATCGCAACCAGGGCCCTGGCCCTGAGGTTGGGCAAGAATCTACAGGACGTGGCGGCGGAGCTGGGCTCCGTCGGAGACGATACCTCGGTCAGCGCCAACGAGGTGGCGGCGCTGCGGGAGCGGGTCGCCGCCCTGCCCCTGGACCTGCTCAAGCCACCCTCCATGGAGGCATCCCAGGGCGATCAGCACTACGTGACCACGGCCATTCTGTTTGTGCATTTTCGCAGCCTGCCCGGATACCTTGAGACAGTTGATGAACGCCGTTTGCAACGCTACGTCGCCCATGTCCATCGGCTGCTGTACGGCGCGGCGGGGTTTTACGGCGGCGAGCTGCAGGTGGTCCGGCAGTTTGGTATCGCCATCTGGTTTACGGGCCCCCATAAAATTGCCTCGCCAGCGGTTCGCGCCGCAAGCTGCGCCTGGCTGATCAGGCAAACCGCGCCGACACTGGAACAGCAGCTGCGGCTGACGGTGGGGTTGGGTATCGCCGTGGGTGGCAGTGAACTGGGAAGGGGGGACAGCGAGGATATTTACCCCGGCCTGTATACCCAGTCGGCCGTGGATGATCTGGAGCAGTTGGCCCGACAACCCGGAGACGAGATCCGGCTGTCAGACTTTTTGATCGAGGACCTGGAACTGACAACCCGGGTTGCCATCGAAACCGGCACGAATGGTGCCAACCATATGGGCGAGTTCGCCGACGGACATCGGGACCTGCTGGAGCGCCAGCGGCACATTCTGTTGCAAGCCCTGGTGACTGCTGAGGGCGCCGGGGACTGAGCAGAAAGCTCAATCCGCTCCCACAACCTCCAGACCCGCTACCTTCTGGAAGCCCTTGGGCAATTTATTGCCCCGGCGCCCACGCTCACCCCGGTAGTGCTCAAGATCGGCAAATTTCAGTTTCAGGTGCTGTCGGCCGGCAGTGACCTGCAGGGTATCTCCCGGTACCAGCACCACAACCCCAACCATGAGTTCCTCCCGTGCCGCCGCCCGGGCGCTGGGAATACCGATGATCTTGTTGCCCTTACCCCTGGCCAATTCCGGCAGGTCGCTCAAGGGGAACACCAGCAAGCGCCCTTCGCTGGTCACGGCGGCTACCACCGCCTCGGCATCATCACCGCCTACCCTGCCCGGCTGCAGGACTCCCGCCCCCTTGGGTAACGACAGCACCGATTTACCGGCCTTGTTTTTGGTCTGCAGGTCAGCGAAACGGGCGACAAAACCATAGCCCGCGTCACTGGCCAACAGGAAACGATCCGCGTCCGTACCCGTCAGCAGGGCTTCAAAAGTAGCCCCCGACGGCGGGTTGATCCGGCCGGTCAGGGGCTCGCCCTGCCCCCGCGCAGACGGCAACTGATGGCTGGGCAGGCTGTAACCCCGCCCCGTGGAATCAAACACCACCGTGGGCTGGTTGCTGCGCCCCTTGGCCGCCAACTTGAACCCATCCCCCGACTTGTAATTCAGCGTCCCAGGGTCTATGTCGTGACCCTTGGCCGCCCGGATCCACCCCTTCTCTGACAGTACGATGGTCAGAGGATCGGCGGTGGTCAGTTCCAGCTCGCTGAATGCCCGGGCCTCTTCCCGCTCTACCAATGGCGACCGGCGCTCGTCACCATGGCTTTCGGCCACCGCCTCAAGCTCTTTTTTGATCAAAGTCTTGAGCCGGGCTTCGCTGCCCAATGTCTTCTCCAAGGTATCCCGCTCGGCCGCAAGCTCTTCCTGCTCGCCCCTGATCTTCATTTCCTCCAGCTTGGCAAGATTGCGCAGCTTCAGGTCCAGGATCGCTTCGGCCTGGATCTCGGTGAGACCGAAGGCGGACATCAGTGCCGGACGTGGCTCGTCCTCTTCACGCACGATCCTGATCACTTCATCGATATTCAGGAAAGCAATCAGGTAGCCTTCCAGGATGTGCAGGCGCTTGAGCACCTTTTCCAATCGGTGTTCCAGCCGGCGGCGAACGGTAACGCGCCGGAATTCCAGCCACTCCAGCAGTATCTTGGCCAGCGGCTTGACCCCCGGCCGCCCGTCGATACCAATAACATTCAGGTTCACACGGTAATTTCGCTCCAGATCAGTGGTCGCGAACAGGTGGCTCATCAGTGCCTCAAGATCGATGCGATTAGAGCGCGGCACAACAACGAAGCGAGTGGGGTGCTCGTGATCTGATTCATCCCGCAGGTCGCTCACCATGGGCAGTTTGCGCGCCTGCATCTGGGCGGCAATCTGCTCCAGCACCTTCGAACCGGAAACCTGGTATGGCAGGGCGTGGATGACCACGGCACCATCTTCCACCTGCCACGCCGCGCGCATTTTCAGCGAGCCGCGTCCGGTCCGGTACATGGCATCAATGTCCGCCCGGGGCGTGATGATCTCGGCCTCGGTGGGAAAATCCGGCCCCTGTATAAGGTCGCCCAGATCCTCCAGGCCCGCCCGTGGCGCCTCCAGCAACCGTATAGCCGCCTGTACCACCTCCCGCAGGTTGTGGGGGGGAATATCAGTGGCCATACCCACGGCGATCCCGGTGGTGCCGTTGAGCAGCAGATTCGGGACCTGGGCCGGTAGCACCACAGGCTCTTCCAGAGTGCCATCGAAATTGGGCTGCCAGTCGACCGTGCCCTGCCCCAGTTCCCCCAGCAAAACCTCGGCGTAGCGGGTCAGCCTGGATTCGGTGTAGCGCATTGCGGCGAAGGACTTGGGATCATCAGCCGAGCCCCAGTTACCCTGACCGTCGATCAATGGGTAGCGATAACTGAATTCCTGGGCCATCAACACCATGGCCTCGTAGGCGGCACTGTCACCATGGGGGTGAAATTTCCCTATGACATCACCGACAGTGCGCGCGGATTTTTTGAATTTTGCGGTCGATTTAAGGCCCAATTCACTCATGGCGTAGACAATGCGTCGCTGCACGGGCTTCAGGCCATCACCTATGTGGGGCAGGGCACGATCGAGAATGACGTACATCGAGTAATCGAGGTAGGCCTTTTCCGCATAGTCGCGCAGCGAGAGGGTTTCCGGGTTGTTGGCACCCATTACCGGATCAGTCATGAAAGAAAACTCTTGTTGTTGGCACTACGGGTTTTTCAGGCTCTGGATACACGGTGGCGCAGGGTTGCCACTTCCTCATTGAGGGTTGTAATTGCCTGGGCCATGTCAACCAGCAAGCCCTGCACGGCCTCGGGGCGGGTTCGGATGATTTCAAAAAACCGATCCCTGGGCACGCGCAGCACCGAACAGCGGGTTGTGGCCATCACCGTAGCATTCCTGTGGGCATCGGTCAGGGCCGCCATGGTACCAAACAGCTCGCCGGCTCGGATTTTTGCCACCTGTTGCTCGTTGACGAAAACCTCCGCCGTCCCCTCCACCATGGAAAAGACGTCGTCGGCGGGGTCGCCCTGACGAATGATCACGGCGCCTTCAGGATAGACCTCGGTCTGGCCACCCAGGCCCACCATTTGCCGAATGTGCAGCGCATTGAGCCGGGCCAGCAGCGATTGGGTCTGGGCTTGGGCGGCCTGCCAGTTGTGAAATCGACTCTCGTCAGCGGTTATCGCCGCCATCAGTGCGTTCCGGTCCCACAAAATGATTTCGGCACCGCCCTCAGAGCCAAACTGCAGGGGCGCCACGCCGTTACCGACCCATTCGGTATCACCGAGCACCAGATCCCCGGTTTCCAGCACACTGACCACGGTTTTGTTGTACAGAACAGCAACCATCCCAGCCTGCACCCGACCAACAGTGCCGTGGGGCAGGGGTTTGAATTCTGCGGCCGGACTGGCGGGCAGTTCCAGGGTCCGGGATGCCACATCGAGCCCTTCAATGGCATGGTCCAGGGACGCCCGGGCGGCTTTGTTTAGAAGCTTGAAGTCCTCTCCAGCCTGTCCTGTGGTCAGCATCTTGCCGTCCCCATTCCATCCACTGTCCCGACAGATCGTAACCCGATAAACTGCGCTTGTCTCATAGCGATCCAAGCGCGCGTTAAAACACCAACCCCATTCGTGGCCAGCCTATGTCCAGCCAGCTCCAGTGGCGCTTTCGCCATTTTGACCTTTACACCGCCCGGGAGTGGCACGCCATGCTCAAACTTCGAGCCGGCATCTTCGTTGTGGAACAGGGCTGTCCCTACCTCGACCCCGATGGCAAGGACCCCGAGTGCTGGCATCTGGAAGGATTTCTGGACGGCAGCCTGATAGCCGGGATGCGTATCGTGCCCCCGGGGGTCAGTTACGCTGAGGTATCAATTGGCCGGGTTGTGATCGCCAGTGAATACCGGGGCCGGGGCTGGGGCAGGGATCTCATGATCCGGGGCATAGCCTGCAGCCGAAGTCTGTGGCCGGATACCGGCATCAGGATCAGCGGCCAGGGCTACCTGCAGGAGTTCTACCACAGCCTTGACTTTGTCACGGTGGCCGGACCGTACCTGGAGGATGATTTACCCCACTTCGAAATGTTGCTGGACTGACCCCGAAGGGATCAGGCGGCGTTGCGTGCTGCGCGCTTGCGCTCGTGCTCCAGCAGCAGCTTCTTGCGCAGCCTGATGCTCTCTGGGGTGACCTCGACCAACTCATCGTCTTCAATGAATTCCAGGGCCTGCTCCAGGCTGTGCTTCACCGGCGGTGTCAAAATCAAGGCCTCATCGGTGCCTGAGGCGCGCACATTGGTGAGCTGTTTCGCTTTGGTGGGATTGACCACCAGATCATTACCCCTGCTGTGAAGCCCGACTATCTGGCCCTCGTACACATCCTTGTTGGGGTCGATAAACAGACGGCCCCGGTCCTGCAGACTGTAGAGCGCGTAGGCCAGGGTTTTGCCCTTCACCATGGATACCAACACCCCATTGACCCTGCCACCCAACTCAGCGGCCTTAACCGGTCCATAATGATCAAACACATGGGTCATGATGCCGGACCCGGAGGTCAGGGTTAGAAACTGGGAGCGGAAGCCGATCAAGCCCCTGGCGGGGACGATGAACTCCAGCCGGACACGGCCGCCGCCATCGATGACCAGGTTTTTCATTTCGGCGCGGCGCAGGCCCAGCTCCTCCATAACCCCGCCCTGGTGATCCGCCTCGCAGTCAATCACCAGATGTTCGTAGGGCTCACAGAGCTGTCCATCAATCTGTTTCTGGATGACCTCCGGCCTGGAGACGCCCAGCTCAAAGCCCTCGCGACGCATACTTTCTATTAACACCGAGAGGTGCAGCTCGCCCCGACCGGAAACAGTGAATTTATCCGGCGAGTCGCCCTCTTCAACCCGCAGGGCAACATTGTGAATGAGTTCCCTTTCCAGGCGTTCGCGGATGTTGCGGGAGGTCACGTACTTGCCCTCCAGCCCGGCAAACGGTGAATCGTTGACCTGGAAAGTCATACTGACCGTGGGTTCATCCACGGACAGGGGTGGCAGGGGGTCCGGGTGGTCCATGCTGCACAGGGTGTCGGAGATGTTAAGGGCATCAATCCCCGTTATGCAGACAATGTCTCCCGCCTGGGCCTCACTGACCTCCAGCCGCTCCAGTCCGTCATAGCCCATGACCTGCAAGACCTTGCCGTTACGGCTGTCACCGTTGCGGTCGATGACGGCCACCGGGGTGTTGGGTTTCACCGAGCCCCTGGAAATACGGCCGACTCCGATGACACCCACGTAACTGCTGTAATCCAGAGCCGAAATCTGTAGCTGCAGGGGCCCCTCCACATCCACCTCGGGCGGCGGCACCTGCTCTACGATGGTCCGGAACAGGGGGCCCATGTCATCGGACATGGCCTCGTGCTCGTCGCCGGCAATACCGTTCAGGGCCGAGGCATAAATGATGGGGAAATCCAGCTGTTCTTCGGTTGCGCCCAGGGTGTCAAACAGGTCAAACACCTGGTCAACCACCCAATCCGGGCGGGCACCCGGGCGGTCAACCTTGTTCACCACAACGATAGGATTCAGGCCCCTCTCGAAGGCCTTGGAGGTGACAAAGCGGGTCTGGGGCATCGGGCCGTCCACGGCATCAACCAGCAGCAGGACCGAATCGACCATTGACAGCACCCGCTCTACTTCGCCACCAAAATCGGCGTGCCCGGGGGTGTCAACGATATTGATGCGATAGTCCTGCCAGCGGATCGCTGTGTTTTTGGCGAGGATGGTGATTCCCCGTTCCTTTTCCTGATCGTTGGAGTCCATGATCCGCTCGGTGCCCGCAGATTTGCGGTCCAGGGTGCCCGACTGCTGCAGCAGGCAATCCACCAGCGTGGTCTTGCCGTGGTCTACGTGGGCAATAATGGCGATGTTTCTCAACTGGCTGAGCACGGGACAAGGGTCTCCGGGGTGATGGGGTGGGCGGCGCGGAGTCTAGCAGAGGGCACCGCAGCAAAGGTCTGTAATATTACGGCTGCCGGCCGCGCCCCGATCTATCCCGGAGACAGTCCTGACGACCTTTTTTGGTGCAATTAGCGCACCATTTAAGAACAATATGCACTAATATAGTGCCAAGAACGGCCGTTAAAGCCAGCTTTCTGGCCCAGCCGGCCGAAAAATTTTCAATTATTTCAATGACCTGCATTTTTTATGAACCAAAATGGCGCGCTGGCACAGCCTTTGCACCAACTGGATTCTGGGTGATTCACGGCATGGTGCATGCCCCAATCATCAGGTCATTGGAGCGAATCCCACGCCCCATTCAAGTTACTGCAAGGAGTTAGCCATGTCTGAGCGCACGCTCACTATGATCAAAGACAACGACATCCGTTGGGTTGATCTTCGATTTACCGACACCCGGGGTAAGGAGCAGCACGTCTCAATCCCTGCAACCGAAGTTGACGAAGACTTTTTCGAAGAGGGCAAGATGTTCGACGGCTCTTCGATTGCCGGCTGGAAGGGCATTAACGAGTCGGACATGATCCTGATGCCCGACGACGACAGCTCGATGATGGATCCCTTCACCGATGACGCCACCGTTATCCTGCGCTGCGACATCATCGAACCCTCGACCATGCAGGGTTACGAGCGGGACCCCCGCAGCGTCGCGAAACGCGCCGAAGCCTACCTGGCCTCAACCGGCATTGGCGACACCGCCTTCTTCGGCCCTGAGCCCGAGTTTTTTGTCTTCGACGATGTCAAATGGCACGCCGATATGAGCGGCGCCGGCTACACCATCAACTCTGAAGAGGCGGCCTGGTCGTCCTCCCACCAGTACGACGACGGCAATATCGGCCACCGGCCCAAGGTCAAGGGCGGCTACTTCCCCGTGCCACCGGTTGACAGCCTGCACGATATCCGCGCCGCCATGTGCTCTGCCATGGAGCAAATGGGCCTTGATGTGGAAGTACACCACCACGAGGTGGGTACCGCCGGCCAATGCGAGATCGGCATCCGCTTCAACACCCTGGTCAAGAAAGCCGATGAAGTTCAGGTGCTGAAGTACTGTGTACACAACGTCGCCCATGCCTACGGCAAAACCGCCACGTTCATGCCCAAGCCCCTGGTCGGTGACAACGGTTCCGGGATGCACGTGCACCAGTCCGTTGCCAATGGCGGCGACAATACCTTCGCCGGTGATGGCTACGCCGGGCTGTCTGACACCGCCCTCTATTACATCGGCGGCATCATCAAGCATGCCCGGGCCCTGAATGCCTTCGCCAATGCTTCCACCAACAGCTACAAGCGACTGGTACCGGGTTTTGAGGCACCGGTGATGCTGGCCTACTCGGCACGCAACCGCTCCGCCTCCATCCGCATCCCCTACGAGCCATCACCCAAGGGCAAGCGTATCGAGGTGCGATTCGGCGACCCGACGGCCAACCCCTACCTGGCCTTTGCTTCCATGTTGATGGCGGGTTTGGACGGCATTCAGAACAAGATTCATCCGGGAGATGCCGCTGATAAGGACCTCTATGACCTGCCCCCAGAGGAAGCTGAAGCCATTCCCACGGTTGCTTCCAGCCTAGAGATGGCCCTGAGCGCGCTGGATGCAGACCGGGAGTTCCTGACCCGCGGCGATGTATTCACCAATGACATGATTGATGCGTACATTGAACTTAAGCGCGAGGAGATTGAGCGTCTGAACATGACCACACATCCGGTCGAGTTCGATATGTACTACTCAGTCTGATTGACCTGATCGCGGCCCCACAAATCCATTTGGGATGGGGGCCGCTGTTTTTTAGCGGTCATTCAAAAAAGGCATTTTCTGGCTGGTTCAGGGTACCCAATCGGTTCAAGCTGTCGTTGGGACAACCATTGGAGCTGGATAAATGAAAATAAACGCGTTCCTGGTGTGCGTACTCGCTGTCGGTATAGCTGTGCTGTGCCTGCCAGCCCACGCCGACATCTACCAGTACAAGGACAAGGACGGCAATGTCGTTTTCAGTGACAAGCCACCCGCGGACGATACAGGGTCGGAGGTCGAGGAGGTTGAGCTGGGCGTTATCAACAGTGCCCAGCCCCCGCCCCACATTCCGCCAGCGCCGGTGTCCCGGGAGCCCCAGCAAAACAGGGCCCGGTTCAGCAGCACCATCACCAGCCCGAGCAACGGCAGCACCATTCCAATGGGGCCCGGGGATTTTGCAGTGACCGCTGTCATGTCACCACCCCTGAATTCCAACGAGCGGGCACTGTTGACCCTCGATGGCCAACCCGTCGGCGACCCCCAGCGCGGCAGCAGCTGGCAGTTGCGCAATGTCTTCCGGGGCGAGCATCAATTGATCATCGAGCGCCACGACGGACAAGGTAATGTGGTGGACACTTCCGAACCAGTCACGGTCTATGTCCTGAGGCCGTCGATCCGGTGAGCTCAGCGGGTTCACAGGCACTGGATCACCTGCCACCACAGGACGGCGCAGGCCTTGAGGATGCCATCTTCGACGCCCTCGCCACCGCCGTGGTCATGCTCGATCCCGAGTGGCGGGTCATCAGTCTGAACCCTGCGGGGCAAACCATGCTGGAGGCATCGATCGAACGTTCTCGGGGTATACCCTTTGAGCGACTGATCGACCTCGACGAGAGCTGGCGCAGCCTGTTGATGCAGGTGCAGAGCGAACATTTTGCGACCGTCAAAAGGGAAATGCCCATGATGTTGCACAGTGGCGCCCAGTACTGCGTCGACCTGATCATCAGCCCTCTTCCCCCCACTACCAAACCAAGACTGTTGCTGGAGCTGAATCCGGTGGATCGGTTGAATGCCATCAGCGAAGACGCCCATCTGAGGGACGCACAGGCGTCCATGCGCAAGGTCATCAAGGGCCTGGCCCACGAAGTCAAAAACCCCCTGGGCGGCATTCGTGGCGCCGCACAGTTATTGGCCCGGGAACTGGACGACAGCAAGCTGACGGAATACACCGATGTCATCATGGAAGAGGCAGACCGGCTGCGCACCTTGGTTGACCGCATGCTGGGACCCCGGGAACGCCTGGCAACCCGCCCCATGAACATCCATGAAGTGCTGGAGCGGGTTCGGCAGTTGACCGAAGCCGAATCCGACGGCGCCATAGAGGTCGAGCGGGATTACGACCCGTCCCTGCCGGAATTCGAGGCGGACCCGGACCAATTGACCCAGGTCATTCTCAATATCACCCGCAATGCCGGGCAGGCCATGTCCGGGCAGGGCACGATAACGCTACGCAGCAGGGCCCGGCGCCAGTACACACTGGCCGGCAAGCGCCACAAACTGGTGTGCAGCGTCGACATCATCGATACCGGACCAGGAGTGCCCGAAGCGCTGCTGGACCAATTGTTCCTGCCCATGGTCACCTCGGGCACCAAGGGTAACGGCCTGGGTCTGTCCATCGCCCAGATGATCGCCAATCGACATGGCGGCCTGATTCAATGCGACAGCGAACCGGGCAATACCTGCTTTACGCTGCTGCTGCCCATGGAGACCTGAGTCGTGTCCGGAGATCGAACAGTTTGGGTAGTCGATGACGACCGCTCGATACGGTGGGTCATGGAGAAAGCCCTCACCCAGGCGGGGCTGGTCTGCCAGAGCTTCGAGACTGGCGAGGCGTTGCTTGAGGCCATGGCAACAGACACACCCGACGTGGTGATCAGCGACATCCGCATGCCGGGCATCGATGGTCTGGGCCTGTTGAGTCAACTGCGCGATACCCAACCGGGCCTGCCCGTCATCATTACCACGGCCCACTCAGACCTGGACAGCGCCGTGGCCTCCTATGAGGAAGGGGCATTTGAATACCTGCCCAAGCCCTTCGATGTGGATGAGATCGTCGCCACCGTGCTGCGCACGCCAACCATGCGCAAGGAGCGCAAGGCACCGGCTGCGGAAACGGTCGACAAGCCGGCGGAAATCATCGGTAACGCCCCCGCCATGCAGGAGGTTTTTCGGGCCATTGGTCGGCTCGCCCACAGCCAGATAACGGTGCTGATCAATGGCGAATCAGGAACCGGCAAGGAACTGGTGGCCCGGGCCCTGCACCGGCACAGCCCGCGACGGGAACAACCTTTCATAGCGTTGAATATGGCGGCCATTCCCAGGGAATTGATGGAGTCGGAGCTGTTCGGCCATGAAAAAGGCGCCTTCACCGGTGCCACCAACCGGCGTATCGGACGCTTCGAGCAGGCGGATTCCGGCACCCTGTTCCTGGATGAAATCGGCGATATGCCGGCCGAGACCCAGACCCGCCTGCTGCGGGTGCTGGCGGACGGCGAGTTTTTTCGGGTCGGTGGTACAACCCCGGTAAAGGCGGACGTCAGGATCATAGCCGCGACCCACCAGAACCTTGAGGCCCTGGTCAGTGACGGGCAGTTCAGGGAGGACCTGTTCCACCGACTCAACGTCATTCGAATTCACCTGCCCCGATTGGCGGACCGGCAGGAGGACATCCCCAAGCTGATGCAGTTTTTCCTGGGCAAAGCCGCCAGCGAGTTGGGCGTGGAGGGTAAGGTCCTGTCGGGACCCGCATCCCGGTTGCTGTGCCAATTGCCCTGGCCGGGTAATGTGCGGCAGTTGGAGAATACCTGTCGCTGGCTTACGGTGATGGCCGCCGGCCGGGAGATTCACCCCTCGGACCTGCCCCCCGAACTATTGGAACCAGCACAGCCCACAAGCGCCGGCGATGCCAGCAGTTGGCAGGAGATCCTGGCGGTCTGGGCCCGACATCGCCTGGCCTCCGGGGAGTCCAATGTGCTGCGCAAAGCCCTGCCGGAGTTTGAGCGCATCATGATTGAAGCCGCCCTGGCCCACACCGGCGGTAAGCGTGCGGAGGCCGCCGAAACCCTGGGCTGGGGTCGGAATACGCTGACAAGAAAAATTAAGGAACTGGAGGGCGAAGGCACCCCCGTTGGAGGTGCCTGAGGACGGGCCTAGGCGGGTGTGTCCGACTCCGCCGTAGCGTTCTCCTGCTGGGCCTGCTGGGCGACGGCCTGGCGATAGAGCGCCTCGAAGTTGACCGGCGACAGCATCAGGGGCGGGAAACCACCCTTCACCACCAGCGCATCAATACTTTCCCTGGCATAGGGAAACAGGATGTTGGGTCCGACGGTCGCCAGCACCTGGCGCAGGGCCTCGCCCTCAATACCGACAACAAAGAAGATGCCCGCCTGCTGGACCTCCACCAGGAACGCCGTGTCCTCACCCATCTTGGCAGTCACGGTCAGGGTCAGCACAACCTCGTGGTTGCCCTCCTCGTCCACCCGGGCGCTCTTGGTGTTGAGATCGATGTTTACATTCGGCTGCCACTGCTGCCGAAAAACGTCGGGGGTGGAAGGGGATTCAAAGGAAATATCTTTGGTGTAAATCCGCTGCAGCGTGAACTGCTGCTGGGGTGCCTGGCTATCTGCCGCGGCCTGTTCGTCAGCCATGGGGTGGCTCCTTGATTAGCTATGTGAATGTGAAATATTGGGGGCGCAGTCTAACCCCGTCAGCGCTGCTCTGACAGCAGATTATCCAATTGGCCCTGACGCTCCAGCAGGAACAAATCGTCGAAGCCGCCAACGTGGGTCTCACCAATCCAGATCTGGGGCACGCTGGTGCGACCGGCACGCCGGGCCATGTCCGCCCGCAATTCCGGGTCCCCGTCGACCTTAATCTCGGAGAAATCGATGCCCCGATTGGACAACAGCATCTTGGCCCTGATGCAAAAGGGGCACCAGCGGGTGGTGTACACGGTGACCGGCTGCATCAGGAGCCCACCACCGGTAATTTCATGGCGTTCCACTCCATCATGCCCCCTGCCATTTTCTGCGCACCGGCATATCCAGCCTCGCGCAGTTGCCGGGTCGCAGCTCCCGCGGACTGACCCAGGCGGCAAACCACAATCACCGGCTTATCCTGATAGTCAGACAACTCCGAGCTGCGATTACCCAGCTGGGCAAGGGGTATGTTGCGGGCATCTGCTATGTGGGCCTTCTTGAATTCGGCGGCTTCCCTGACGTCGAGAAACACGCCGCCACCGCTATTGACCAGGTTAATCGCCTGTTGGGGCGTAACCGCCGGTCCGGCCTTGCGGGATTCATGCACAAACAACATGACCAGCGTCGCCGCCAGGAAAAGCACAAGCAGCCATTGTTGGCCAATAAATTCAATTAACAGGTCGAATTGCAAAGCGGATCCGTCAAGTCGGTGGCGGCAATGTTGGGGCGCGCGAGTATAACGGTTTGCGCGAGGGGTCTCCACCGGGCCCATGGGCCAAATTACCCACACGGGGTTACAATGCAAACTCAGCAGCGCAAAGGACCCCCAACACCATGACCCAGTCCGGCAAGGGACCGACGGTACTCATAATCCTAGACGGGTTTGGTCATCGGGAAGATCCCCGAGACAACGCCATCGCCGCCGCCAACACCCCCAACTGGGATCGCCTGTGGGGCTCTGCGCCGCGCACACTGATCTCCGGCTCAGGCAGTGACGTGGGACTGCCCGAGGGCCAGATGGGCAACAGCGAAGTCGGCCACATGAGCCTGGGCTCGGGGCGGATCGTTTACCAATCCATATCGCGCATCGATAACGCGATTGAAGACGGCAGCTTTGCAGCCAACCCGGCGTACTGCGCCGCCATCGACGACGCTACCGCAGGTGGTGGCGCCGTTCACATCATCGGTCTGCTGTCCCCCGGCGGCGTACACAGCCATGAGCAGCATATTTTCGCGGCGATCAGGCTGGCGGTGGCCCGGGGCGCCCGCAAGGTCTTCCTGCACGCCATACTCGACGGGCGTGACACGCCACCCAGAAGTGCCCTGGAATCCCTGCGCGGGGCGGATGAACTGTTCCGGGAGCTGGGCACCGGTAGGCTGGCTACCCTGCACGGACGCTACTGGGCCATGGACAGGGACCGCCGTTGGGACCGCATCGAAAAAAGTTATCGGTTGTTACTGACCGGCACATCCCCTTTTACCGCCAGCACCGCCGAGGACGGCTTGCAGGCAGCTTATGACAGGGGCGAAAACGATGAGTTTGTAGAGCCCACCCAGGTGGGCGCACCGGCTGCCATAGCCGACGGAGATGCGGTCCTGTTCATGAACTTCAGGGCCGACCGAGCCCGTCAGTTGACCGAAGCGTTGACAAGTGACGACTTCGACGACTTTGATCGCGGGCAAAAACCGGAGCTCAGCCTGGTCTGCACCAGCGACTACGGCAGTCAGCTCCACTGCCCGGTTGCGTTTCCGCCGGAGTTGATCAGTGACAGCTTTGGGGAAGTGCTGGCCCAGGAGGGAATGACCCAGCTACGCATCGCAGAAACTGAAAAATACGCCCACGTGACGTTTTTTTTCAGCGGCGGCAGAGAGGAAGTATTTTCCGGGGAAGAGCGGCGACTGATCCCCTCCCCGGATGTGGCCACCTACGACCTGCAACCGGAAATGAGTGCCCGCCAGGTCACCGACGAACTGGTGCAGGCGATTGAACAGCGGGCTTTCGACTGTATCGTGGTCAACTTCGCCAACGGCGACATGGTGGGGCATACCGGAGTGTTCGAGGCCGCCGTCTCCGCCGTGGAGACCCTTGATGAGTGCCTGGGACGAATCGAGCAGGCCCTGCTCGCGGCCGGAGGGGAGGCCCTGATTACCGCCGACCATGGCAACTGCGAGCAGATGATGGACTATGACAGTGGACAGCGTCATACCCAGCATACAACCGAACACGTGCCCCTGGTTTACATAGGCGACCGGGCGCGTTCCCTGCGACCCCAGGGCGGCATCCTGGCCGATGTCGCACCCACCTTGCTGGCCATGATGGGCATTGACCAACCCGCCGCCATGACCGGCAGCTCCCTGTTAGAGAGCCAGCACTGAGGGATGCCTCGCAGGCCGCGCAGCTGGCTTATCGGCGCACTGGGTATCGCCCTGGTCGGCAGTGCGCTGTCCGGCTGGAGTGAAACCTCCAAGGAACAGGAAGCCCAGCAGCGCATTGCGGAACTGAAAGCCCAGATTGCTGAAATCCAGAGGGGAATTGCGCTCAAGGAAGGCGAGAAAGACGCCCTGCAGGCGCGCCTGTCATCGGCTGAAAAAGCCATCAGCGCCCTCGATGGCCGGCTGTTGGCCATTGAGCAGGCCATTGCAGAGGAGTTGCCCCGCCTCGAGGCGCTGGATGCCGAGCGTATTAGGCTGGAACAGGAGCTGCGCGGCGAACAGGACAACATGACCCGGGAGTTTCGAGCTCTTTGGTCGGTGCAGGAGGGCGGTGGTTTGCGCATCATCTTTGGCGACCAGAGCCCCAATGAGATCGCGCTCAACCTGGCCTATTTTGATCTCCTGTTAAACCAGCGCAACGAAGCCATCGCCCGCTTCGGGGAGTTACTGGCACGCGTCCAGGCCAACACCACCGCCCTCAGGGCCTCACAGGCTGAGCTCGCCAGGCAGAGCGAAGCTCTTGAACATGAGCGGCGCCAGGCCGTGGCCCTGCAGGAGGACCGCCAGCTCGCCCTCGCCGCCATCGAGCAGTCCCTGGACACGGACAACGCCCGGGTGGCCAAACTCGAAGCCGACCGCAGGCGCCTTGGGGAATTGCTGGACGAGTTGCAACGCAGTCTCGCGGAGATGGATACCCCCCTGTCTTACAAGCCCTTTCCCCAGGCCCGGGGAGAAATGGTGTTTCCGGCGAGGGGAAAGCCGAGAAATCGCTTTGGTGCCTCCAGAAATACCGGTGACTTGCGTTGGCGCGGCTGGTTGATCCCGGCACCCGAGGGCAGCCCGGTAAAGGCTGTTCACTATGGACGGGTTGTCTATGCCGACTGGCTGAGGGGCCAGGGGCTGCTGCTGATCCTTGATCACGGTGAGGGCTATCTCAGCCTCTATGGCCAAAACCGCAGCCTGCGGCGGGAGGTAGGAGACTGGGTGGCTCCCGGGGAAGTCATTGCCACCGTGGGCGCCAGTGGCGGCGCCAGCCAGTCCGGCCTGTATTTTGAAATCCGCCGTGGTGGCGACCCCGTAGACCCGGGTAGCTGGGTCCGTCCCTGAAACAGCAGCCCGGCAGGACAACGCAATCGGGTACCATGGCCCGATGTCACACAGGAAAGCCCCTATGAAGCGGTTCCAGTTCATCGCATACGGCACGGTCCTCTGGGCACTGCTGATCGCCAGCGTTCAGGCCCAGGAAGAAGCTGTACCCGATAACGACCCCGATACCCCCGCTGAAACGGACGGCGGTGCCCTGTCGCTACAGGAACTTCAAACCTTTGCCGATGTGTTCCAGCAAATCCGCGCCGGTTATGTGGAAGAGGTGGCTGACAGCACCCTGTTCGAGTACGCCGTGCGGGGCATGCTTGAGGGCCTGGATCCCCACTCTGCCTACCTGACCAGGGAGGCCTACAGCGACCTGCAAACCACTACCGAGGGCGAGTTCTCCGGACTGGGCATCGAAATCGGGCGCCGGGGCAGTTACATCGAGATCATAGCGCCCATCGACGGGTCACCGGCGGTGGAGGCCGGCCTGCAGGCCGGGGACGTGATCCTGAAACTTGATGGCCAGTCGGTAAAAGGCATGACCATCGACGAGGCGGTCAAAATTATGCGGGGTCCCGTGGGTTCGCCCATCGATCTGGAAATTGGCAGGCCGGGTGAATCGGAACCCTTTGAGGTCACCGTGGTACGGGATGCCATCAAGGTGGCGAGCGTCCGCTCGCGGTTTCTGGCACCCGGCTATGGCTATCTGCGCATCGCCCAGTTCGGCCGACCCACCGGCGATGAAGCCGCCGCTGCCCTGGATAAGCTGATGGCGGAGTCCGAGCTGGAGGGCCTGGTGATTGACCTGCGCAATAACCCCGGCGGCGTACTGGGTGCCAGCGTTGCGGTATCCGACCTGTTTATCGACGGCGGCCTGGTGGTTTACACGGAGGGCCGCCATCCCAGTGCCCAGGAACGCTATGAGGCAACCACCGGGGACAGGCTGGAGGGCGCACCAATTGTCGTACTCATCAACGGCGGCTCGGCCAGTGCCTCGGAAATCGTAGCAGGCGCGCTGCAGGACCGGGGCCGCGCCGTCGTCATGGGCACCCGCAGTTTTGGCAAGGGCTCAGTGCAGACGGTGCTGCCGGTTTCAGATACCCGGGCAGTGAAACTCACTACAGCGCGTTACTTTACCCCCGAGGGGCGCTCCATCCAGGCCGAGGGCATTGTTCCGGATATCGTGGTTGAACGGGCCACGGTGACCAGTATGGAGGGTCGCCAGATCAAGGAATCTGACCTTGAGGGCAGCCTTGATGGCACCTCGGAAGCCAACCCCCAGGATCGCGGCTACGAGAGCGAATCCCTGGCCAACCTGCGGGAAAATGACAACCAACTGTATGAGGCGCTCACGCTGCTGCGTGGCGTCAACCTGCTGGCACCCAGGGACCTGGGAGTGTCGCCAGCGTCCGAGCAAACCCCGGAGTCCGTGGCTTCCGAGTGATCGTGACGGTGTCGCGCAGCCTGTTGCTGTCCTTGGCCCTGATGATGGCACCCTGGGCGATGGCCACGGGCTGCCCAGCCCACAGCCAGGGCCATTTGGCGGTGATTATTGACGACCTGGGCTACAACCTTGAGCGGGCATCAGAGATGGCCGCCATCCCGGCGCCGCTGACACTGGCCATTATCCCGGGCACTCCCCATGCAGAAACAGTGGCGGCCCTGGGCAATCGTCACGGCAAGGAGATCATGGTGCACATGCCCATGTCCTCGAACAACAGGGAGGTCTCGGATCCAGTCGTGCTCGAGCAACACCTGTCCAGGGAACACATCGGTGAGCGCGTCCGCCAGGCGGTAACATCGGTCCCCGGGGCGGCGGGCATGAACAACCACATGGGCAGTGCCCTGACGGCTGATCATGATGCCATGGATGCACTGATGGCTGAGCTGGCGGCTCTGGACATGTACTTCATTGACTCACGCACGACCCGGGATACCGTCGCTGTGGAAGCAGCCAGCGCCTGGGGGGTTGCCATTGCCTCAAGATCGGTGTTCCTGGACAACCAGCCGACAGCGGCGGCAATAGCGCTGCAGTTCAACGAGGCCGTCGACCTCGCACTGTCAGAGGGTTACGCCATCGCCATTGGTCATCCCCACGCCGCCACCATAGCTGTGCTCAACGATGCCCTGCCGAAATTGCCGCCCTCGGTAACCGTGGTCAGCGCGTCCCAGATCGCCCAGTGCCAGACGTCTCAGAGCCGGACCTCAACTCCCTGACCGGCGAGGTAGCTCTTGGCCTCGGGAATGGTGTACTCACCAAAATGGAAAATGCTGGCGGCCAGCACCGCATCGGCCCCGCCCTCCAGGATGCCCGCTGCAAGGTGCTCAAGAGTGCCCACACCCCCGGACGCAATCAGGGGGATATCCACGGCATCACTGATCTGACGGGTAATGGTCAGTTCAAAGCCATCCCGGGTGCCATCCCGGTCCATACTGGTCAGCAAAATTTCTCCGGCGCCGAACTCGGCCATTTGCTTTGCCCAGGCGACTGCCTCCAACCCGGTAGGGTGACGACCGCCGTGGGTAAACAGCTCGTAGCGTGGATCCTCATCCGCTGAGCTGACGCGTTTGACATCCATGGCGACCACTATGCACTGGGCGCCAAATCGCTGGGCCGCCGAGCGCACCAGCTCCGGGTCTTTGATTGCCGCAGTATTGATACTGACCTTGTCTGCACCGGCGTTGAGCAGACTGCGGATGTCCGCCACAGAGCGCACACCGCCACCCACGGTGAGGGGTATGAACACCTCCCGTGCAATACGCTCTACGGTCTTGATGGTGGTATCACGGCCCTCGTGACTGGCAGTGATATCCAGGAAGGTGATCTCGTCGGCACCCTGCTCGTTGTAGCGCCGGGCAATCTCCACCGGGTCGCCGGCATCCCGGATACCGACGAAATTAACGCCCTTGACCACCCTGCCGTCGTCAACATCAAGGCAGGGAATAATGCGCCGTGCCAGTGCCACTAGTCGAAGCTCGTCAGGCTGTCAGCCGCAGCCTGGGCCTCCTTGAGATCCAGCGTTCCCTCATAAATGGCCCGCCCGGTGATGGCGCCCGTGATGCCCTCACGGGTATGCCGGGCCAGCATGCGGATGTCGTCCAGGTGGGAAATTCCTCCGGAGGCGATAATCGGTATTGAACTCGCCCTGGCCATTTCCAGCGTAGCCTCGACATTGACACCCTGCATCATCCCGTCCCGGTCGATGTCGGTGTAGATGATGGCGCTGACCCCCGCCTGCTCAAAACGGCCCGCCAACTCGGTGGCCTGTACCCCGGAAACTTCCGCCCAGCCATCGGTGGCCACCCAACCGTTGCGGGCGTCAATACCCACCATAATTCTTCCCGGGTACTCCCGGCAGGCAACCCTGACCAAAGCCGGGTCTTTTACCGCGGCGGTGCCGATGATCACCGACTCCACGCCCAGGTTGAGGTAGCGCTCAATGGTGCCCAGATCACGAATTCCGCCGCCAATCTGTACCGGCAGCTTACCTGTGGCGGCCACAATATCGGTCACCGCACTGTCATTTACGGGCGCGCCCTCGAAGGCGCCGTTCAGGTCAACGAGGTGCAGGCGTTTCGCGCCTTCGCGGCACCACCTCTGCGCCATGCCCGCGGGGTCATCGGAAAACACCGTACTGTCCTCCATCAGGCCCTTGCGCAGGCGGACGCACTGTCCATCTTTGAGGTCTATCGCCGGGATTACGAGCATGATCCGTCCCATTCAAGAAAGTTGGTCAGCAGTTGCAGGCCGGGTTCGTGACTTTTTTCCGGGTGAAACTGCACCGCAAAAAGATTGTCGCAGGCCAGGGCAGCACAACCTTGCACCCCGTACTCAAAGCTGCCTGCCATTATGGCGGGGTCCTGTAACTGTACCCAATAGCTGTGCACAAAATAAAAACGACTGCCATCGGCTATCCCCCGCCACATGGGGTGTTGCCGGGTTTGCCTGACCTGATTCCAACCCATGTGGGGCACTTTCAGTCGCTCACCATCGGCGCTGGTCAGGCCGGTACCGAAAAAGTTTACCCGCCCCGGGATGAAACCAAGGGTGGCCACACCGTCATTTTCTTCGGAATGCTCCATTAACGCCTGCATACCCACGCAGATAGCCAGCACCGGCTGGCGTTTCGAATCCAGCACCGACTGCAGCAGGCGGTCACAGCCCAGGCGGCGAATTTCAGCCATACAGTCGCGGATGGCTCCCACCCCGGGGAAGACCACGCGATCCGCAGCCGCGATCACCTGAGGGTCATGGCTAACCTCTACCCTGGGCGCCCCGGCATGCTCCAGAGCTGAAGCAACGGAGTGCAGGTTACCCATACCATAGTCGATAACAGCGACGTAACCGGTCACGGATTCACAGCGAACCTTTGGTCGAGGGCATCAAGCCCGCCATCGCCGGGTCGGGGGTCAGGGCCATGCGCAGGGCGCGGCCAAAGGCCTTGAACACCGTCTCCGCCTGGTGGTGGGCATTGTCACCCCGTAAATTGTCCACGTGCAGGGTCACCTGAGCGTGATTGACAAAACCCTGGAAGAATTCCACGAACAGGTCCACGTCGAAGGAACCGATCATGGCCCGGGTGAAAGGTACATGCCAGACCAACCCGGGACGACCCGAAAAATCCACCACAACCCGGGACAGGGCTTCATCAAGGGGCACGTAGGCATGGCCATAACGAGTCAGGCCCTTTTTGTCCCCGGCCACGGCGTGGAAAGCCTGGCCCAGGGTAATGCCGATATCCTCCACCGTGTGGTGACCATCGATATGCAGATCGCCCTTGGCCAGAACCTTGAGGTCGACCATACCGTGACGCGCTATCTGATCGAGCATGTGCTCCAGAAAGGGCACACCGGTATCGAATTCGGCCTGCCCGGTGCCGTCAAGACTCAGCTCAACGCTGATTTGGGTCTCGAGTGTGTTGCGTTCCACACTGGCCTTACGGGGTGCTGTGGCGGTCGCCATGTCCTGTGCTCCGAGGAGTGGTTGTTACTGGCAGGCAGTCGCTGTGACAGCGCGCTACACTGAAGGCGCATTGTATCGGAGAAGTATCCGCTATTCATGTGGCGGATTGCCCAACCAGTGAACAACAGCAGTAGCACAACAGCGCCTTTTGCACCGCGTCTCCTGGCCTGGTTTGAACAGCACGGTCGGCACGACCTGCCCTGGCAGCAAGACAAGACGCCCTACCGGGTGTGGCTGTCGGAAATCATGCTGCAGCAGACCCAGGTGCAGACGGTGATCCCGTATTTCCTGCGTTTTGTTGCACAGTATCCGACCGTTGAGCAGCTCGCAGCGGCGTCCGAGGACGAGGTGCTCCATTTGTGGACCGGGCTGGGTTATTACGCCCGTGCCCGCAACCTGCATCGGGCAGCCCGCTGTATCGTTGCTGATCATGGCGGTGTCTTCCCGGCCGATGTGGAGACTCTGGAGCAGCTGCCCGGTATCGGCCGTTCTACCGCTGGCGCCATTGCCAGCCTTGCCATGGATGTGCGCGCAGCCATTCTGGATGGCAATGTAAAACGGGTTCTTGCCCGCCATGACGCGGTCGCGGGCTGGCCGGGCTCGGCGAAAACACTGGCCGAACTCTGGCGCCTTGCCGAACTGTATACGCCCGAGCAACGGGTGGCTGACTACAACCAGGGCATGATGGACTTGGGGGCAACCCTGTGTACGCGCCAGAACCCGCGCTGCGAGCACTGCCCGGTAAGCGGAACCTGCCTGGCGCGGAAGCGCTCTGAGCAACACCTGTTCCCGGGACGCAAGCCGCCACGGACGCTACCCGAGCGGGAGACCCATTTCTTGGTTTTCCGGCGGCCGGATGGCGCCGTGCTACTGCATAAACGGCCGGGCGCTGGAATCTGGGGCGGCCTATGGTGCTTTCCTGAGGCAACCGACCCGGAGCAACCGCCGGCGGCACTCGCGCAGGTATTCGAGAGCGAGACCGGACAGCGAACCCGGCTGGACCCCATACAGCACAGCTTCAGCCATTACCGCCTGACCATCTTGCCCGTCATGATTTCGATAGAACAAACACCCGAGCGCATTGCTGAGGTAGACTCTGTGCGCTGGGTCACACCTGGCGGGGAGATCCCGCTGGGCTTGCCGGCACCGGTCGCCCGGTTGCTCGCTGCCCTGGCGCAAACGCGCTGAGGGCAAGACCAGGTTTTTTAGGGGAGGCGTCCATTGGCTAGAACCGTATTCTGCAAATATTACCAGGAGGAGCTGGAGGGTCTGGACCGGCCGCCCCTACCCGGACCCAAGGGCCAGGAACTCTTTGAACAGGTGTCAAAGAAGGCGTGGCAGGCATGGCAAGCAGAGCAGACCATGCTGATCAACGAGAAGCAGCTGAGTCTGATGGATCCGGAAGCACGTAAGTACCTGCAGGAGCAGATGGACAAGTTCCTGTCGGGACAGGGCCATGACCGGGCTGAGGGCTTTGTCCCCCAGTCGGATGCTTGAATAACCCAGTCTGGCCAACCGGGAGCGTGTTCCACCTTGCCATCAGTTGACCATCGGATATCACCATGCGCATATTTTCCTGGCTAGTCACAGTGGTTGTCTGCCTGGCAGTGACCGGCGGTCTTGCGGGTTTTAAATATCTGCAGATTGCCGAGGCCCAGGCCATGGCCGCCAGCTTTCCCCCACCTTTCTCGGTGGTGACAACCGCCACTGCGGAACAGGACGAATGGACCGCAATACGCAGGCTGACCGGCACCGTCAGGACGCCCCAGTTTGTGGAGCTGGCTGCGGAAGCGACCGGACGGGTGGTGGAGCTGCCGGTTGCCGCAGGTGCCGTTGTGGCCGAGGGTGATGTCATCCTGCGGCTGTTCGACGATGACCTCCAGGCCCAACGAGATGCCTTCGAGGCGGACCTCAACCTGGTTGATCTGCAGCTGAAGCGGACCCGGGAACTTATGAAAGATGCCATGGCGTCCCAGGACCAGTTGGACACCCTGGAAGCGCGCTATCAGAGTCTGGTGGCCCAGATCGCGGCCGCCGACGCCCAGTTGAGCCGGCTCACCCTCAGGGCGCCGTTCACCGGTCGCCTGGGCATTTACACCCAGTCGGTAGGGGATTTAATGCAATCCGGGGACCGGCTCACCACCCTCAGCGGCATGGGTCCCCTGCGCTGGATCGACTTCAAAATTCCCCAGGGCGTGGCCCGGGTGGCACCGGGAGATGCCGTCAGGTTGCTGTCCCTGGACAGGGAGTTTATTGGCGAAGCCCGGATTAACGCCGTGGCCGATGCTCTGGCCAGCGGGCTGCGTGCTTTTGATGTCCGCGCCGAAATTGAAAATCCCCAGTTGCGCCACGGTGAACTGGTGCTGGTGGAGGTGCGCACACGCCGACCGGAAATCGTGTTCACCCTGCCTGCCCCCGCGGTCCGATGGGATGTACAGGGACCCCACGTTTACGTTCTCAACGATGCTGAACCCGGCGCCTATGTGCCCCTGCGGGCAGAGCAGCGGCGTATCGAGGTAGTGGGCGAGGCCGCAGGAACCATCATGGCCAGGGGCGATCTCGTCATCGGCGAAACCATCGCCGTCCAGGGCGCCTTCAAGCTCAGCGATGGCAGCCTCGCCAAGGCGGTGACCGAGGTCGTCGGTCGGTGACTGTCCACCCGGAAGACAGGGCGCGCTGGACCGACATCTTTGTCAGGCGCCCCAGGGTGTCGATCGTGCTGTCACTGGCCCTGCTACTGGTTGGCGTGCAGTCGGCAATCAATTTACCGGTAATCCAGTTTCCGGTGATACAGAGCTCCTCCCTGGAAATCGTCACGGTCTACCCGGGAGCCAGCGCGGAGACCGTGCGCGGCTTTATTGCGGAACCCATAGAGCGGGTGGCCGCGAGCGTGCCTGGGGTCAATTACGTCGAATCCAGCACCACCGCCGGTCGCAGCCTGGTCAGGGTCTGGCTGAAACTGAACGAGGACAGCACCGACGCGCTGGCAGAGCTGAACACGCGCCTCAGCCAGATCCGCTACGAATTACCCGATGGCGCCGAAGATCCGTCCATTGAAGTGATGCGAGCAGACAGCCCCTACGCCAGCTTTTACCTGGCCCTCTCGGTACCCAAGGGTGAGTCCTTCGCCGACATGGCCGACCTGGTACAGCGGGACATTCTGCCCCGACTCAGTTCGGTGGCCGACGTACAAAATGCCGTGAGCTGGGGTTCTCGACCCGCCATGCGCATCTGGCTGGATACGGCTCGCATGGCGGCGCTGGGTATCAGCGCCAGTGAAATCCAGCAGGCACTGCGGGAAAACAATGTCATCAGCACCCTGGGCCAGAGCCAGAACAATGTGCAGCGCATAGACCTGGTCAGTAATACCGAGGCACGCAGCCCGGAAACCTTTGCCAACATCATGCTGCGTTCGGACATGGCCAGTGATATTCGCCTTAGCGACGTGGCGATGGTTGAGGAGGGCTCCGAGGAACTGGTGGAACTGTCCCGCTTTTCACTGCGTGATGTGGTGTTTGTCGGGATTTACCCAACCCCGGGCGCCAACGAGATCGATGTGGCGGATGCACTTTATGAGGAAGTTGCCAACATCAATGCCTTCCTACGGGAGGACCTGGAATTCTTCATTGCCTACGATGTGACCAGTTACATGCGCGAGGCGCTGAAGGAAATCTTCATCACCCTGGGCGAAACCATCATCCTGGTGGGCTTCGTGGTCATTGCCCTGATGGGATCGGCGCGCACCGCGCTGGTGCCGTTGCTGACCATACCCATATCCATACTGGGCGCCATGACCGCCATGTCACTGATGGGGTTTTCGCTCAACCTGCTGACCATTCTGGCCATCGTGCTGTCGGTGGGGCTGGTGGTGGATGACGCCATTGTGGTGGTTGAAAATGTCGCCCGAAACCTGCGCAAGGGCATGAGCCGGCAGCAGGCCGCCCTGCGCTCGTCGAGGCGCCTGTTGGCGCCGATCATCGCCATGACCCTGACCCTCGCGGTGGTCTATGCGCCCATTGGCCTGCTGGGCGGGCTGACCGGATTTCTGTTCCGGGAATTCGCATTTACCCTGGCGGTGGCGGTGCTGATCTCGGGTCTGGTGGCCATGACCCTGTCGCCCATCATGAGCGCCTGGGTGTGCCCTTCCAGTGGTCAGGAGACCGCTGCCACCCGTTGGGTAAATGACCGTTTCGATCGCACCGCCCGGGCCTACGGCAACATTGTGGATGCATCGATACGCTACCGCTGGCAGCTGATTTTCGCGGGACTGTTTTTCAGCATGCTGACCGCACCCCTGTATCTTTTTTCCCTGAAAGAACTGGCGCCCATCGAGGACCAAAGCGGGATCAATGTCATTGCAGACGCGGCGCCGGAGTCGGCCATCGAGGACACCTACCGGGGCATGGATGCGGTCGTAACCCGTATGGCCAAGTTCGAAGGGGCGACCGATTTCTGGCATGTCATCCAGCCCTCGGGCAGCTATGGCGGCCAGGATTTCACACCCCCTGGGACGCGGGAAAATTCCTTGCAGGACATGCTCTTTGACATGTACGGGTCCCTGCAGGAAATCCCATCCCTGAATGCCTTCCCGGTGTCCAGTTCTGACCTGCCCGCGGCGGGACAATTCGATGTCGAGGTCGCCATCGCCAGTTCCGATGATGCACAGACCATGCTGCCCCACGCCCAGGCACTGTTACAGGCGGCACAGGAGTCCGGGCTGTTCCTGTTTGCTGATACCGACCTGCGGGTGGACCTGGTCCAGGCCCGTATCAGTTTCGACCGCCAGCGCCTTGCGGACCTCGATATGTCGGTGACCGACGTGGCCAACCAGGTGGGACTGCTGAACTCCGAGGGCTACATCACCCGCTATGACAATGGCGGCCGCGCCTACCGGGTGATTCCGAAGGTAGCCCGGGGTGAGCGGGACTCCCCCGATGCGGTACTCGACCTACCCATTCGCACCCCAGCCGGGGAACTCATTCCGCTGGGGGCCATCGCGACCCTGGATCGCATCACCGCGCCCCGGGCCCTGACCCGTTTTCAGCAGAAGAATGCCTTCAAGATATTCGGTGGGGTGATCCCGGGCACCACCAAGGAGCAGGGCCTGGCCTTCATTGAGCAGGCGGCGGCTGAAATTCTTCCCGACGGCTATGTGCTGGACTACACCGGCGAATCACGGGAGATTCGCAGCGAGGGCAACACCCTGCTGGGAGTTCTGGGTGTCGCCATGGCACTGGTGTTCTTTGTGCTGGCCATCCAGTTCAACAGCTTCCGGGATCCCCTGATTATTCTGCTGGGTTCCATTCCACTGGCCCTGTTTGCGGCGCTGGTGATTACCTTTATCAACCTGACCACCGTCAACATCTATTCACAGGTGGGTCTGATCACGCTGGCGGGGCTGGTATCCAAAAACGCCATTCTGATCGTAGAGTTCGCCAATCAGGCGCAACGGGAGGGGCTGGAGAAACTGGCAGCCATCCGTGCCGCATCAATCAGCCGGCTGCGCCCGGTACTTATGACCACTGGCGCCACCGTCCTGGGCCATCTGCCCCTGGTGCTGGTCACCGGCGCCGGCGCCGAGGCGCGCAACAGCATCGGCTTCATATTGGTTATGGGCATGCTCATTGGCACCTTCTTTACGCTGGTGCTGCTGCCCGCCATTTATGCGGTCATGGCCTCGGATCACCGCTATGAGGAAGCGGGCGAGGGGGCGCTGCCCACCGGCTCGGAGGCCACCACCTGACCCCACCTTGACCTTCACCGCCGCCACGGGTTTAATACGCGGCCTCCGAGGTACCCACAGTTTCTTCTTGCCCAGGTAGCTCAGTCGGTAGAGCAGGGGATTGAAAATCCCCGTGTCGGCGGTTCGATTCCGTCCCTGGGCACCATCATCAAGAGCCCCGCATTTGCGGGGCTTTTTGGTGATGGGGTAAAGGGATTGGATGAGAGCCGTCGAATGCGGTTCGACAAAATGCGACCCCAGGAGCATTTTGGACGCCAGAGCGCAGCGGCGGCGCCCCAGCGGGGTGAGAGCAGCGAAGGCAGCGCTGCTCGAATCCTTCCGTCCCTGGGCACCATCATCAAGAGCCCCGCATTTGCGGGGCTTTTTGGTGATGGGGTAAAGGGATTGGATGAGAGCCGTCGAATGCGGTTCGACAAAATGCGACCCCAGGAGCATTTTGGACGCCAGAGCGCAGCGGCGGCGCCCCAGCGGGGTGAGAGCAGCGAAGGCAGCGCTGCTCGAATCCTTCCGTCCCTGGGCACCATCATCAAGAGCCCCGCATTTGCGGGGCTTTTTGGTGA